>CAMTPA010000111.1 GCA_947074275.1 uncultured Bacteroides sp. | reverse complement strand
TCTTTCAGCACTCCGTCTTTCGAGTCAATCAGGCGAACACGCAAGCGCATTGGCTTGCCCGACGTATTCATGTACTTAAAGCGAAGGGCATAAACCTGCGCCAGACCGGTGGATATGTTCCAAGTGATGCTGTTGTGAGTGCCCTTGCCAAAGAATACACCCACCTGCTTGCGCACCTCCTTTTTCGCATACTTGCCCTTTAGCACGGCATCTTCCGCCTGATAAGCCACTTGCGCACGTGCGTTCTTATCTTCGGGAAGCATCTCTTTGGGTGTCTTTTCTATCACGTTGGTTTCTTGTGCCGCCCACGAAAAAGCATTGCCTACACGCTGTGCACCTGTCACAAAAGCATCGCCACTACCCTCTTTGCGTGCAATGGCTATGCCCGAAATGAGTGCTTGCCCCGCATTCACTTTGGGGAAGCTTATCTTCAGCACACCATCGGTTACGGTAGCATCTACTACTCTCTTTAAAGCACCGTCGTGTCCGGTCTCTGCCCAAATGTCCAAGTTGCGTATCACGGTGTGGTTGTTTATCGCCACATCAAACAGGCGCAAACCCTCGCAATCAGTCTTGGCACTGCCACCAGTGCCGTGCCATGGCTCGGTGAAATACAGTTCTACACGGTAGTCGCCATTGGGCAGCGGGAACTCGTAGTAAAGTTTGTGTCGGCCAAAACGGAATGTTTGGTACAACTCCCAGTCGCGCGTTCCGTGAATGGGATCGAATGTGCGTCGCTGGCTTGCCTGATAAGGACTAAGCAATGTATCGCCCGCTGCTACAAACTCATCTGCCCAAGAGCGGGAGTAACTCGTATTGTCTTGCAACCACACTTGCCCGAATGTATCGGTATAGTCGTCTCCACCGCTATTGATGCGATAAAGATATTCGTAGCCATCCATCCCTTTCAGGTCGTGCATCACCGCTTTATCGGCAGTGCGAGCAGACGTGGCTGCATAGTTGTCGGCGGCAGTGGGCACAATGTCCGAACCACCGTAGATAGCCTCAAAATGTGGAGCTTGCTCCAAGCCGTTCAACACAAGCACGTCTTCTGCCACAGGTTTGCCTTGATAGTAGCCCACCGCACGGAGCACGTTGTAGCGAATGTCTCGATTCTCCCACGTGAAATGTGTACCAATGCCGTTGTTCTTTTTTCTGCCAAGAAGCTGCTCATCAACTACGTCGTTGTACAACAGCACCGAGTCGCAATTGCTATACGCCTCGATGGTGGCACGACGACGACCATCCTCAAAACGATTGGGCCACGTGTGAGACACCAGATAGACCATCGGTTCTTTAGATGCAGGCACATAATTGGCCTTATACATATAATATACATCCAGCGGCTCTTCCCACGGAGATACCAACCCTTTGTAATTGAAAGGGCCTACTTTGTCTATCGAGCGGTAAGCCTCGTCGGGCTGACGGCGGCCGGGATTATCGTGGCTGCTGTATATCCATTGAAACTGTCCGCACACGCTGTCTTTCATCTCTTCGGCCAGACGTACTTTCGCTTCCATCAGCAAGCACATTCTGCCTTCGCTCCACACACCGTTTTGTTCGAACTCGCCCGGCTCTGTGTGCAGTCCCAAGCTGCGCCACGCTCCATATTCGCCATTGAGCAACTGGTCGGGTCGTGAAAGCTCCTTACCGTAGTTGTACAAGTCGCCCCCATAAGTGCCGCTCCAGTTTTGCACCACGTTCCAGTCTGTGCCATCTCCGCCATTGCAAGTGGTGATGATACGCATATTTTCGGCAGTAGGATCCATTTCACGAATAATGGCACTGCACTCTTCGGCAAATTCACGAGGCAGCGTGCTTTCATTTTGTAGTCCCCAAATCACCACACTGGGCGAGTTGCGTCTCTCCTTCACCCATTGGCGAAGCAGTTTCTTGAAATTTTCACGAAACTCAGGGGTGTCATACCACACGTGAGCCGAAAGTTGTGTCCAAAACAAAATACCTTCTTCATCCCAATACTTCTGATAATCGAGGTGGTGTGGTTGATGCGCATCGCGGAAGCCATTGAAGCCTGCTGCTATCATCTGTTTTGCACGCGCCTTTACTTGCTCTTGGCTAAATGCGTGGCTTTGTCCAAACTGGTGTTCATATTCGCACACACCATTGATAAATACAGGTTCATCATTCAAGAGGAAGCGTCCATCACCATCGTTGCGCTTCACAGGCCAGCTGATGGTGCGCACACCAAACGGTGTAGAAACCTCGTCGGTGGTTTTGCCTTCCCACTTAATCATTGTAGCCAACTTATATAGATAGGGATGATCCACACTCCAGCGAATAGGATTTTCAATGGATGATTCTTGGCGAATGACTTTAGTTTCGCCCGGCATTAAAGTTACATCTGTTTTTAAACGAACGATTTGTATTCCCTCTGAGTTGTTCAATCTATTGGTCAGTTCAAACGTTCTTGTTTCAGTTCCGTAGTTCTTTACTTCTGTATCAATATAGATATTTTCAGCTCTATCATCGTTCCAAATGTGTACACCAAAGGGTTCAATTCTTACCTCATCGGTAGCCTCAAGGGTTACAGGGCGGAAAATGCCCAACGGCTGTGAACCTTCGCTAAAGCCCCATTCCGACGAGCAGCCACCGCATACCCACGGCATATCGGCAATCATATCGGGGTGTTCGGCTTTTATCACCAAAGTGTTGTTGCCACTCTTCAGCGCATCGGTCACATCGAGCGTCAGGGTGGTGCGTCCCACAGGGTGTTTGCCCAAATCGACTCCATTCAAAGCGATGGTAGCATAAGTGCCAATGCCATCGAAACGTATGAAGTAGCGTTTACCTGTCTTTTTCGTAGCGTCAAACTGCTTTTCGTACATAGCCGTGGCGTGCAGATTGCCGTGTGTCAACTGACGATATCCATAATAATCATCCCAATTATGTGGAACGTCTACTGTAAGAGTATCTGTTTTCTTATCATCTACCAACCACGATTTCCAATCATCGTTGAGATTAGTCACCTCACGTCTACTCTTAACCTCAGGTGTGGGGAAACTCACTTTCGACTGCCCCATCGGTTTGCTGGTAGCTACCGCAATGCCACGTTGGTCTGCATTGTTTACACCACAATAATAGTGATATACCACACCATCGTGCTTCACCACGTAGCTTTTGTGAGCAAACAACTCATCGTAAGGCTTAGATGGAACGATAAAGTCATCTCCCTCCCAGTTTGTCCAGTTCACCAAGTCGTAGCTTGCCGCAAAGGTGTTGAAAGCCTTGTATGGGCGCGTAGGATTGAAAGCAGAGAAATAAAACATCACATACACATCGCCCATCTTCTGAATGTGAGCATCGCCAATGATGATGCCTTCGGCTTCGTAAGTAAACACGGGGTTGCCCTCGTAGCGTTTCCACTTTTTCATATCCTTAGAGAGGGCAATGCCCACACGTTCGCCTTTCAAGCCCGTTTCGGGGTGGCGACCACCGGCGTTGTAGAACATCACAAAAGGTGCGCCCAAAGTCTTGTCTTTGTCCCAGTAAACGATGCTTTTATATTCGGTGAGCTTTTCCCACCATTGCGCATCTTTGTCGTTGGCGGCAATAATGGGTTTGTCCAGCGACTGCCACTCGTGAGCGGTGCCAATGGGGCTATCAGTCCAAGCCAAACCGATGTGAAGTGGCGCACGCACCGCTTCGTAGCCTGTTCCCTCGCCACCAATGTAGGTCATCCAGTTTTTATTCTTATATTTTTGTAGCTCGTAGCTTCCTCCCCACTCCATATCGGGCAATGCAGGAAAACCACCTCGCTGATTGGCATCCCAGTAACCATCGCGATAAGAGAGAATGTTTCCAAGCGACGTCCAGTCGAGCAGATTGTCACTTTCGGCAATGTGCGTTTCGTAGCCACGCCCGTCAGTACCCGTTCTGCCGTTGTACACCACATAGGTCATATACCATTTATCTCCCTCGCGAAACACCGTAGGACAATCTATCTTGTGATAATTGTCGGTGGGCGCAATGGCTAAACCATATTTATAAGGTGTTTTTGCTTCCTCATAAATCTTCGTCATCTTTTCAAGCGAAACTTCGCGTTGAGCAAAAGCACTCAGCGCGAAGCAAAAAGAAAGGATTGAAATTATTTTTCTCATTATTAACTTCCTCTTTTGTAATTTAATTTCAAACTAAATGTTATCCCAAAACTAATACCTATCTTAAACCTATCTATCAATAAAATAAAATAATATTCTAAACGTATCAAATCCCACACTGCAAATAAAAGACTCATTTTCAACCTACTAACACAAAATCCACAAAGCTGGTTTTTCTCCTTTGTTGGCAAAGCCTTTTCAGCGTGGTAGATAGGCCTTGCCAGCACGGTAGATAGACCTTGCCACCGTGGTAGGTAAGCCTACCTACAATTTGAGTTGTGAACAGTTGAGTTGACAACTGTTTATTATTGGCAAGATAACTCTTAACGATTGATATGATGACTGTTAATAGTTATCATTGCCTTCTATTATCAAACGGTGCAGGGTGTTTCAATATCTTTAATAAAACAGCCAGTCCACCGCCTCGTCAGCACCTTCAAGCGCAGCGTTGCGTGAAGTTATGTTGTCGGCTGTAAAGCCCAATACCGAGATATACCCCTTGGGCAACAGAATGGTGTGTTTTCCTGCATCGAACGTGTAGCTATGCACGTTGGCAAGTGGCATATCGGCCAACTTAATGGCATTGGTCAGCACGGGTTCGGCCTGCCCATATTCATTCGCCGAAGCATCTACCTCCAGTTTAGGGGCTTTGGCGTAGCGAATGTGGTCGTCGCGATAGTATGCCACCAGCATCGTTACAGGTTGCTCTGTTTCAAAAGCGATTTCCGTGCCTGTGGTTCTTTGTCCTTCGCCTTCGAAGCTGAAAGCTTGCAAGCCAGCCAACTCGGGAGCCAAATCGCTCACCTTACTATTGGGGCGATTGGTAAACAACACCGCACCTTTTTTCAATGCAAGTGGTTTCAAACCATTTAGCACAGTAATCTTTGCAGGCGATAAAGGCTTAATCTCTTCTGCCTTATCTTCTATTTTGCCCGAAGCTTTGTCTTTGAGCATCGCAATGTTGTTTTTCAGATTTGCCACCTCATCTTCGTAGTGGGGCAACAGCTCTGTCCAAGTTTTATTTTTTCCACCCTCGCCCGTGATGGGAACTCGGCGCATACCCGTTTGCATACTGTTGGCATACCAGTAGGTATCGTCGGTCATACTCACCAACTGGCGGTAGTGTTCCAAACTTTGCTCCAACAATGGCACAGCAGCATCCAGCTCGGCTATATCTTTGCCCCATTGATAGTTGAGCACGTGTTGGGCAGCTTTCACCTTGTAGTTGAAAGCGTAAGCAAACTCACGATAACAGTACATATCGTTTTGCAAACGAGCAAACTCGTCTTTGTTTTTCTTTACCGACACAGCAGCCGCATCAATAGCAGCCACCGCCGCATCTCCGTGAGCCACTGTTTGTGCGATGATGTCGAGAGGAAGCTCGCCAACGTGGGGTTCTTTCTTCCACTCTCGCTCTACATACTCAATTAGCTTTTCGCCCTCAGGACCGCAACTTTCGTAAAACCCCGGCCAAATGGTGTATTTGTATGGATTGACCAACTGACTGGCAAACATACCCAATAACAATGTCTGGCGATTGCCCTCGGTGATTCCGAAACGGCGGAGCAACTTGGGTGCTATTTCACCACTTTCATCGTAGGCATTGCGAATGTGAGCAGCATTTTCGGGAGTTGTTCCGTAAAATTCGGCCAACTGCCCATCCCAGTAAGAAGCCTCATCAGCACGGTTGCGCTGGCTGTTCCAAGCATAGCGTCCCCACGTCTGAAACCAAATCCAATCGCGGTCTATCTGTTTCTGACGCTCGCCGTTGGGCAATTTATCGGCTGTGTAAGGCCAATCCCAGTAAGAAGCCTGTGGATAAAGATGAAGCGCATTGGCTCCGTGAACATTGTGCATAGCTTGCACCGCTTTCTGCACAAAATCGGGCGAACCCCAACGCCAAGGCTCTAAATTGGCAAGGATATGCACATTGCTGATATGAATGCTGCCAAGAGAACTTAAATCGGTATGAATCTTTGCCCACGGGCCACGAGGCTCGTAAGTGGTAAGCGACTCGCCATTGTACTTGTGCATCGTATAGAGGTTTTTATACATAGGCAATGCAGCGTCCATCACACGCTTGCAGTCGGTGTCGTGAGCACGCACCAATACAGGAGGCTCGTCGGTGCGCCCCAAAGCATTCAAGCCGTCTTTCACACCGGGCAATATGGTTTCGGTGAACCACACCACATCGCTATCGTAGCTATCAATGGCTTCGCCCAAACAAACCAGCAAACCTACATTGGGGTATTTTTCGATGAAAGCAGCTACCGACTTGCGTGTATAGTCGCTCAGCAACGGAGTAATGGGGCGATTTCGATCTTGCGTTTTAATGCCATAATGCTCAGCAAAAGGTTTACTCACCAAAATATTGTAGAACATCTGAATCACAAAGATGCCACGTTTGTCGGCCTCAGCAGTCAAGAAAGAGAACACTTCTTCGTTTTTCTTGAACGTCTCCTCATCTACTTCAAGCGCAAAGGGATAGTCATCGAGCTTCACCAACGAAGCAAACGGGTGTCCGTTCCACAAATAAAGCGAGTTCATACGGTTGGCAACCAACATATCGAGGTATTCTATCCAATGTTCTTTATCGTAAAACCAAGGAAAATCTTCGGGTGTATAGGGATATTCGTAAACCGTACGCCCGGGAAGAAACTCCGTTTTCTGCACGCCAATGGCCGCACCACGAAGCACCATCTCGGGGGCATCTTCCATCTCTACTGGAAAGTTCAAGTTTTTATTATCTTTTACGTGGTCTATCAGTTCGCAACTACCATAAATCACCCCCGAAGCATCGTTGCCAGTCACAACGGTTTTCTTACCTTGTGTTTCGATGCGAAAACCCTCTTTTTTCAACCCTGCAGTATCGGTGGCTTGTGTCAAGTAGATTGTAATTTGTGTCGTATCAATTGGCACATCGCTTGTTTGAAGTAATGAGTTATAACCAGCCTCGGCCAATGCTTTATTCAACTGTGCTCCAGCAAACTCTATGCGGTTGGACGCTTCGGGTGGAATGACAACATTCACCTTGGTCTTTTGACACCCCACAAGCATACTTCCGCAAATCAACAATGCTCCTATTAATCCCTTTCTCATATAGTCTATATTATTTTTCAAAATATCATAGTCAAGACGAAAAAAAGAGCCGTATGTACTCAACAAACACCACAGGAGGGATAGTTAAAACCTGATAAACCGTGAAGAAATTGGATAAGATAAGTTTGATTATCGGTGTGAGGAAAAACAAAAATCGCTCTGACAGATTAACGAAAATCCATCAGAGCGACTTACTATATTAATTTAGGAAAGACTATTTAGCAGGAGTTTGCTCCAACGTAGCTACTAAGAAATCATAGAATTTAGTAACAGTAGGAATCAAAGCACGCTCGTCGGGCGAATGAGGCGAACGAAGCGTAGGACCAAATGAAATCATATCTAAACCAGGCATTGCAGCACCAAGAATGCCACACTCCAAACCTGCGTGTATCACTTTCACTTCGGGCTCTTTGCCAAACTGCTGTTTATACGACTCTTTCATAGCGTGAAGAATAGGCGAATTGATATTGGGCTGCCAACCAGAATAGCCACCACTCATCACAACTTTCATTCCTGCCATCGAGAAGCAACTTTCGAGACTGGTAGTCAAAAACTCTTTCATACTATCACTTGAGCTACGAGCCAAAATCTTAATATCAGCTTTGCCACCACCAATCGTAATGATAGCCAAATTTGAAGAGGTTTCTACCGTATCGGGAATAGTAGGAATCATACGCATTACTCCATTTTGACAAGCAAATATGGCATCAATCAGATTATCTTGAATCTCTTCGGGAACAATGCCTTTGGGCAATTCCACACGCTCGGCAACAAAGCTAATTGGGGTTTCGATTGCCTCATACTCTTCATTGAAGAGGTCTTGACAATATTTCACCAACTCAAGTAGTTCTTCTTCGTTTTCAGCAGGAATTGTAACCACAGCCGAAGCTTCGCGTGGAATAGCATTGCGCATATTACCACCTTCCCACGAAGCAAGACGTGCCTCGTAGGTAGCAATGGCTTCGCGAACAAAGCGAACCAACAGTTTATTCGCATTCGCACGTCCTTCATTTATTTCAAGTCCCGAGTGTCCACCACGCAAGCCTTTCAAGCTAACTTTAATTGCAATATCTTCTGCATCGGGTTCTACCTCTTTATATTCAAGAGTAGAGGTCACGTCCATTCCACCAGCACAACCGATATACAATTCTCCCTCATCTTCCGAATCGAGGTTTAAAAGTATCTCACCGTGAAGCGTACCGGGTTTCAAACCAAAAGCACCAAACATTCCCGTTTCTTCATCGCTTGTAATAAGAGCTTCGAGTGGGCCGTGCTTTACGCTATCATCTTCGAACACTGCCATTATAGCCGCCACACCAAGACCATTGTCTGCACCCAGCGTTGTGCCTTTGGCTTTCAGCCATTCACCATCAACGTAGGTTTCGATAGGATCGTTTACAAAATCGTGAACTGTATCGTTGTTTTTTTGTGGAACCATATCCATATGGGCTTGCAAGATTACTCCTTTGCGGTTTTCCATTCCCGGAGTAGCTGGTTTACGAATAATCACATTGCCAGCATCGTCGGTAAACGATTCTAAGCCAAGATTCTTTCCAAAGTTCAATAAAAACTCAGTTACACGTTCCATATGCCCTGACGGACGAGGAATTTGGGTCAATGAATGAAAATGCTTCCACACATTTTGTGGAGCTAAGTCAAGAATAGTGCTCATACGACAAATCTTTTTAAATGTTTTTTATTTGCGATTGGTCAGCAACAAAGCCGCCCAACCATATATACCCAACAAAACTACTAAAAAGGTTTGGATTCCGTGTACAATCAAAGCAAATATTCCTGCCTCAACATTGTTTACTCCATAGAGCATCATCATTGATATGACAGCAAAATGCCAAGGGCCGGCTCCATTGGGGGTGGGAACCACTACGGCAAACGTTCCTGCAACAAACATTACAAGAGCAGCCAATATACCCAAATAATGGGTAAACTCAAAGCAAAAGAAAGTGAAGTAGAAGTGAAAAAAGTAGCACACCCAAAGCAACACCGTATAAAAGACAAACAAAGGGATGTTTCGCACACCCTTCAACGACATAATACCCTCCCAGATATGCACCATCACACCTTTCACTTTATCAAAAAATGAAAAGGAGCGAAGCATTTGATAAAGAAGTATCAAAACACCGATAATGCAAAAAATAGTGATATAAAACCATACAGAAGTGAAGAGATGGGTAAAAGAGGATAATTTTGTTCCTGTTTCTTGAAAGAAAGTAATGAATACAGGAAATTGCAAACACACAGTTGCACCAGTAATAATAAGAATACAAAGACTATCTATCAAACGCTCGGTAACAACGGTTCCAAAGGATTTTGCAAAAGAAACATCATCGTATTTACGCAAAATACCACAACGAGAAACATCACCTATACGCGGAAAAATTAAATTGGCAGCGTAACTCACAAAGATGGAGTTGACACAGTCACTTGTTTTAGGATACTCATCGAGTGGCTCGAGCACTTGCTTCCAACGCCAACCACGTATCAAGTGACTAAACACACCAAAAAACA
>CAMTPA010000110.1 GCA_947074275.1 uncultured Bacteroides sp. | reverse complement strand
TTTTTTTGTTGTTTTTCTTGTGTCTGTGCGGACACTCCAAAAATATAAACAATGAAGTTCTTGTTTTCTTTACGCTTTTATATATCTTTGTAATCTCTTTTAATAAGAGCATACATATTTATTGAGCGTTAAAGATATTATCCTTGTTCAGAAAATCGCCAACTTTGTGAACAATCCAAGGATAATAGACAAGAACGCTCACGCCCCATCGTATAAATTTATCTTAGTGATATTTTATATTATTCGGCGTGGGCTATTGTTTATTATTTGGGTTGTGGGTGTTTGGCGATACCTCTGAACAAGTGATAGCAATAGTGCCACGCTTTTTTACATTATTAGAATAATTATAATTTGTCACTATGAAACATTTGCTTTTCACACTTCTCTTTATTGGTTTTGGTGTCACTACTCAAATAGTAGCGCAAAACTCAAATCCTTTTATGGTTTACAAACCCAATAGAACATCCAGTCTCGACGACGGCCGGTATGAAGCTACGGTCTATTATAGTAGTTCTACGGGGCAGCGTTCTACTTATTCACTTGCTGTATTGGTATCCAATGATTGCGTTGTAGGCATCAATTTTGGCAATGGTGGAAGTGTTCACTCGGGGCGCAATAGCGAAGGCTATACCTACTCTGGTGGAGCACTTCGTGTAAAAACCAACTCATCGGGAGAGCCCATTTCTGCTTCTACCACTGTTACAGTTACCTATTCTAATGGTACAATTCAACGGTTTCAAATAGAATTATAGGTTGTATGTTAATTAGATAAGTAACTAAGCAACACACAACATTTTCCTTAATACTTGTATTTAAAACACTGCAATTCAGATGATGAAAATTACGATTGGCAGAGGCCAAACTAACGATTTTAAAATAAACGATTTAAGTGTATCGGGACAACACGCTGTTTTGATGCTTTGTGAGAATGGTGCGGTCAAACTCAAAGACTTAAATTCTGTGAACGGAACTTTTGTGAATGGGCGCAGAATAACGGAAGAAACATTGCTGCATCAAGGTGATAGCGTGATGTTGGGTCAATCATCTTTTGATTGGAGTGCAGCCATTTTTCAATTACGGCAAAAAGCTCGGTTAAATCAGAGTTCTATCGCATTTCCTCCCAATATGCTTCTGAAACAAATCATTGGTCGTGGAAGTAACTCAGATATTCATTTACCCTACTTAGAAGTTTCGGATAATCATGCGTATCTCTGTAAAGACAACCTTTCACGTGTTTATATAATTGACAATAATTCGACGAATGGCACTTTTGTGAATGGACAAAAAGTGACTAATAAAATGTTGAATGCAGGAGATTTAGTATCTGTTGCTCAAAAATATCCGATTGATTGGGAAGGTGCTTTCTCGTCATCAATAGCTCCTAAAAAACGTAAGCAGTTTCTTTATCTCGGTATATCTTCTATTGTTTTGCTTCTATTAATAGCTGTTTTTGTGTTGTTTAGAAATAATCAACCATTAGAACCTACCGAAATTTATTCAAAATATAAAAAAAGTGTAGTATTGGTTTATCAAAACTATACTTATAATATAATGTGTGAAAATAAAAAATTAAGTGAATACTTTGAAGGAATGGAGGGTGCTGAAAAATTAGATCATTTTTATGTTGATGGTGAAGGAGAGGTACTACCTGGTGTAAGCGGTGGCACAGGTACTGGTTTTTTTGTGTCTGCTGATGGTAAAATAATTACCAACAAACACGTGGTGAGCACAAACCATAAACAAAATATTGGCTTGATTAGAAAATCTATGCAGAGTTATCTAATAGATTGGGCCAAACATCTTAATAATAAACAAGCGGTAAACCAGCTCTATTTTTTAGCAAATAATTTAGAAATAGAATATGAATTACTGTATTTGGGAGTAGGGCGTAACGACTCTTATGTGCGCAGTATGAACGATTTGATTGAGTGCTCTATATATAAACTGAGCAATGACGAGAATATAGATATTGCAATTATTCAAACGCATTCAAAAACAACTCCTAATGACGTGGCTTCTATTGTAGATATTCAAAATCATTCAGCTGAGGAAAATATTGAATTGGGTAAAAGGATTTATACATTAGGTTTTCCACAGGCATTTATCATTGGGAGTACCTCAGTAGGGCTTGAGGCAAATAATCAAAGTGGTGAAGTGACTCAAGAACGCGGAGAATATATTTACGGACACAATATTTCAATTCATCAAGGAGCGAGCGGATCGCCTATATTCGATGAGTATGGGCAGTTTGCAGGGGTAGTTGTATCGGGTTTTTTAGGTGTTTCGCAAGGATATAATCACGCTATCAAACCCAACCAAGTAATGAAGGTAATTAATCAATAATAAACAAAAAATATGGCAACAAAAAAATGTAAAAATGGACATCAATACGATTCTGCTATCTATGGTGATAATTGTCCATTTTGCCCTTCGGAGCATACGCGAAATGTAAATGATGTAAATGTACAGATGAGGACAAAAGTATCGGGAGATGTGGATGTAAGGGACGCTCCAACAATACCGGTTTCTAACAATGTGAATGTTCAACCACAAGGTGGTGCTACGGTTATTAGACACATATCACCATCGGGAAGCACAGAGCTAAGTATGTCTTCAGGCAATCGCCGATTGGTTGGTTTACTTGTTTCGTACACAACTAATCCATTGGGAGAAGTATATAAGATATATGAGGGGCGAAATATCATTGGACGCTCAGCCGATGTTGACATTCCTGTGAATGACCATAACGTTTCGGGACAACATCTACTCATCTTGTTTAGAGAAGCAGAGAATGTATTTTGGGCTAATGATCAAAATTCATCTAATGGCACATATATTAATGGACAATTTACCAGTGATAGAATGCGGTTGGAAACTAATGACATAATTGTAGTCGGATCAACAGAGTTCGTTTTTCTTGCTATACCAATAAAATAAAAACGAATATATGGTGCAAAATAATGGTTATTGTCAGGTTGTAGGATTAACTGATATAGGTTGTGTGCGAAAAGCTAATGAGGATTTTTTAGGTTGGTCTGAAACAAAAAATGGCTTAGTGGCTGTAGTGTGCGATGGTATGGGAGGGCACGCCGGAGGGGCTACCGCTTCTCATATTGCTGTGGAGAGCATACTTGACACACTTCAAACTCAATTTTATGAAGATCCTCGTATTGCAATAGGAGAGGCTATCGATATAGCAAATAATGCAATACTTCGTCAAGCACAAATAACTCCTGAACTGATGGGGATGGGCTCAACTTGTGTGATGCTGATAGTTAGAAATGGACTTGTTTATATTGGTTATGTAGGAGATAGTCGAGTGTATCTAATCAGAAATAAGATTATTAGACAGTTGACGAAAGATCACTCTTACGTGCAAATGCTTGTTGATTCAGGTAGGCTAAAACCCGAAGAGGCTGAGAAACATCCCAGGAAAAACGAAATTACCAATGCTTTGGGCATACCCGAAATGAAACCTGCAACGATACTGCAAGGTGCTATTACTCCTGAAGCTGGAGATTGCTTTTTGCTGTGTACAGATGGCTTGACTGGAATGATTTCGGATAAAGAAATACTTAAAACCATTAGTAAGCAAGGTTCATTGACTGCTCAGGAAAGAGCAGATATGCTTATTCAAAAAGCAAAATGTGTAGGTGGGTTAGATAATATAACTGTTGCGATTGTAGAGTTTTCTGTGGCTCCAACTATGCATAAGCCACTCAAAAAGAAACTGTATTTATTGTATTCGATTTTGGTAGGAATAGTATTGCTGCTTTTAAGTTTGATTTATGTTTGCGGAAATCGTTCACAAGAGCAAATAGATAGATTGAAATCCGAAATTATATTGCCTTCTTCTGACTTTAAATGTGAAAATATCATTTTGGATGCACAATTTTTTCAGGATGGTATGAAGTTTTATAGTGGAGGTGTTTCGCGGTTTGAATCTAATGAGAAATTTATAAAGGATTCTATCGATAATCTTCAACCGTATTTTCAATATCATAAAACTGATAATGGTTTTCAATTATTTGCTACTGGTCTTATGCCTGAAAGTGAACAAACACTTGTTTTGAAAGGAACACGTTCGTTGTTGGTTTTTAAAATACCTGTTGAACGTGGTAATGTTTTAGTAATAGAAAAGGATAGTACGGAAGAACACCCTGAAGAACACTTTGAAATTCAAATGAATGATATGTTTGCCTCTCCTGGTACAAGAAAAATAATAAAGAGCGATAAAGATTATACAAATCAATCATCGGTAAAAGATAAAACCAATAACGACTCAGAACAACGAAATCTATTAGAAAACAAACAGGATATGGACTCAACACAGATAGATAGTGTACCTGAAATTGAAGAAGATAATGTAAGATCAATTTTACTGTAATATGCTATGGGAGAATATTCGATAATACAACAGATAGGAGAAGGTGGAATGGGTAGTGTTTATGAAGCACAGACATCTTCTGGAGAAAGAATAGCATTGAAAAAATTGAATAGTTTTTTTGCAAGTAATGTTGAGTATCGTGAACTATTTAATGCGGAAGTTGCATCATTAAGAATGATGAGTCATCATAATGTGGTGGGCATTAGAGGTGAGGTTTTTGCAGATCAAGAAGGAAATCTTTATTTGCCAATGGAATATATTGAAGGTGAAACAATTGAAAGTTACATTCGCACCTATGGACCGTTTGAAGAAAATGAAGCAATTGCTATGATGTGTAAGATTCTCGATGCGTTTAGTTATATTCATAGTCGAAATTGCATTCATCGAGATGTGAAACCTTCTAATATTATGATTCGCTCTAACCAGGAAATTTGTGTGATAGATTTTGGAATAGCGAAAGATATGAAAACATCTACTGGCAAAACAATCGGACGTGTGATTGGCACAGATGGTTACATGAGCCCAGAGCAAGCAAAAGGTGATAGCGTAGATTCTCGTACTGATATATATTCATTAGGTTGTTTGCTGTATTATTTGATTTGCGGCGTACATGCAATTAAAAAGAAAACCAATGATTATGAAACTATTTGTACAATATTAAATGATGATTTCCCTTCTATCAAAGACCATCTGTCCACGGTATCAGCATCTACCGAAGCAGTAGTTCAGAAAGCCGTAAATAAAAATATGCTCTATCGTTTTCAAACAGTGGCTGATTTTAAGAACGCTTTATTATCACTCCATAATAAACAAGTAAAAAATACGAGTGTTGTGCAAAAAAAACAAATATCAGTAGGTCGTCAGGGTTGTGATATTAATTTTCTAAATGAATATGTTAGTGGCACTCATCTTACAATTGAGTACAGAGAATCGACACAAAATGGCGAACAACGCAATTGTATTATCATATCTGACCACAGCTCGAATGGTACAAGTGTTGATGGTAAATATCTGCATAACGAGCATTTAACACTACCTTTTAGCTTTTCATCTCATAGCACTTTACCTAAGGTTTATTTAGCAGCTAAAACGGAATGCCAACTTAATTGGGATGAAGTATATCGACTTTTTGAAAATAAATATGCAATGAGTAGGACAACGGAATCATCAATTGCAATGCCTGAGGCTGATGTAACACAGTCTGCTCCTGTCAAACCTCAGGTAGGGATAATCATTACCTCTTTTTTATTTCCATTAATTGGGTGGATATATTGGTGGAGTAATAAAAAATATTCTCCCGAGAATGCAAAGAATGCATCTAAGGCTGCTTGGATTGGGTTTATTATAAATCTGCTGTTTCTTCTATTTCAAATATTTTTGTAAAATTCTTTAGTTATGATAGGGAAAGAAATTTTAAATTATACTATTATTTCCTCAATAGGAAAAGGTGGTATGGGCACTGTATATTTAGCAGAGCACAAATACATAAAACAACAAAAAGCTGCAGTTAAGATACTTAATAGTGATGTTGTGAGTGAATTTACCCGTCAGCGTTTAGCCGAAGAAGCCGAACACTTAGCACGTCTTAACCACCCCAACATTGTTAGGCTACTCAATTATCATATTGATGAGGAAGGTAATGTGTATCTCATTATGGAATATGCGGAAGGTGTGACGCTGGATACCTACATTAATGATGTGTCTGGACTTATTGTTGAAGATCGAATTTGCGCTCTTTTTGAGCCAATGCTTGATGCGGTAGGTTATGCGCATAAGAATAATATTATACATAGAGACCTTAAACCCAGTAATATTATAATTACTGAGGATGGAACTCCTAAAATATTGGATTTTGGTATTGCCAAAATTATGGATAATGAGGTGGGTGTTGAAAGTGAGAAAATGATTATGGGAACACCAGCCTATATGAGTCCTGAACAGGTGAAAGGTGATAATCTTGATGGACGTTCTGATATTTACTCTTTAGGAGTAGTGTTGTATCAGATGCTGACGGGTAACGCTCCTTACGATATTACCACTTTGTCCGAATATGATATTAATAAGAAAGTGGTAGAAGAACCTTTGCCTCCAATGAGGTCTTTCTATAAGTTTATATCAGAAAAAGTACAAAAGGTTGTTGATAAGGCAACTGCCAAACATCCAAAAAATCGGTTTCATACGTGCGGCGATTTCAAGAAAGCGTTGCATACCGCTATTCATCCTCCTAAGCTACCAGCATTGTTTAAAAGAGCTGCTATTGTTTGTGGTGTATTGTTAATATGTGCGGCTGCCTATTTATGGGATTATAATCGGACAAAGACATATTATTATAAAGACTATGTTGAACAATGGGGGATACCTCAAGGTATTGGTGAACTTACATCAAAAGATGCCAAGTCTTCACATCGAATGTATAAATTTGAATATCGTAAAAGAAAATTGCAACGTGTTTCTCACGTCAATAGCGTTGGAGTAATTATTACTGATGGTGAATCGGAGCGTAACGAGAGACCATTGGATATGTTGTTCACCTATATGCCTAATGGCAAGGTTTCAAAAGTAATAGTAAAAGATGAGTCTGGTAAAGTAGAGTATCTAAAATCGTATAATGATAAACTAAACACGCTTGTTTTTCAATATAATGATGATTTTGGAACAGAAAAAATATTATCATCGCAAACTATTGGTGATGTAAATGCAATGCTTGACAATGGAAAATCAAAAGGGCGTATTTCACGATGGCTATTGGAATATGATGATAATGGCTATGTGTCGAAGATTAGTTATGCTGGATTCCAAAATGTATTAGTTGGGGACGCTGATAATATTTATGGTCGAAAATACACAAGAGATTCTAAAGGGCGTATTATTCAAGAAGTCTATCTTGGTAAAGATGGGTCTTCAAAATCTACCAATTGGGGGTTAGGAAAGAAAAGATTCTATTATGATGATGCTGATAATTGGGTGAAAGCGGTGTATTTAACAATTGATGATAAATCAGCTTTAGATCAAATAAATGGTACAAATGTTTGTGTAAAGGTATATGATCAGGTTGGGAATTCTATTGCAGAATATTATGAAGACCAAGAGGGTAACTTGATGATTCCTAAAATGACATCTGCGGCAGGTTATTTGTATACGTATGATGGCAATGGATTTAATACATCGATAACAGCTGTAGGTATTGATAAGAATAGTTGTTATATGGCAGATGGATATGCTACTATTAAATTTCAAAACAATGAATTAGGACATTTGTTAAAAGCTTCTTTTCACGATATTCAAGGGAATTTGTGTTTTTCTACTTCAGGGATTGCTTATTGGGAGCAGAAGACAGATGTTTATGGAAATGTTGTAGAATTGTGGAATTATGATTTAGAAGGAAAACTCATTGAAGATAAAAAAGGACGTGCAGGATTTGTATCAAATATTGACTCACTTGGGCGAACTGTAAAAGTTGTTAATTACGGGCCAGACCGTCAGCCAACTGAGAATACAGATGGGGTATATGGATATGAATGGGAATACAATGCTTTAGGGTTGGTGCATAAAACGAAGAATCTTAATAAACAGATTCAATATGGTCCAGATAAATATGGAGCTATTTTTATCATTCGAGAATATGATAAATCGGGCAATGTCATTCGAACTTATAATGAAACAAACGATGGTAAGTTACAAATGATGAATAGTCAATATTGTGGTAGAGCTTATGTGTATGATGATAATGGTAATGAAGTAGAGGAGTCTTATTTTGATGATCAGAATAAACCTTGTAAAGGACCAAATGGGTATGCTAAAATCAAACGAGAATATGATGTTAATGGGTTTTTGACTTCAATGAAGTACTTTGATTTAGCAGATAACTTAATATTCATTGGTGATGAAGCTGGAAGATTGTATACCAATGATGAAAGAGGGAATACGATAACCAGCGTCAGTATAAATAATAATGGCAAACCCATTGGTTATGAAATAAAAAGAACATATGATAAATACGACAATGTGCTGACTGTTTCATTTTTTGATGATGGGCTTCCTACTAAACAAGGATATCATAAGATAGAGAATAGATATAACAGTCGTAATCAGAGGGTATCGACTAATTATTATGATACAAAAGGTAAACTTGTAAAAAAAGATGGAGAAAATTATGCAATAGAAAGGTTTGAGTATGATAATAATGGAAATGTGATTAAAACCAGTTATTTTGGTGCTGATGAACGAGCGGTAGCTTGCAATAATGGCTGGTCGTCTGTTGTTAGTGAAATCAATGCTTTAGGCCAAATAGAAAGAAATTCTTATTTTGGCGCAGATGGTTTACCTACCAAGTCTGATAAGTGTATACCAGTAATCGAGTATCAATACGATAAATGGGGAAATACGACATATTATGCAACTCGGGATGGAAATGGTGAGTTGTGTCGTACAAAAAAATATCCGTTCTCAATTTATAGAAGAGAGTTTGATGCAAGAGGAAATTGTATTTCAGATTCATATTTTGATGAAAATAACAATCCAATTGTGAATAAAGATGAGGGCTATCACATAAGCAAATCCATATTTGATGCTCAGGGAAATTTAAAGAGTGTTTCATATTTTAACACCAGCAATCAGCCAATGTTGAGCTCAGTCAATAAATGGCATAAATGTGAGTATGAATATGACAAACGTAACAATTGGCTCTCCTCACAGTTTTTCAATATTTCAGGAGATAAAATGTCGATTGATGGATATCATAAAAGAATCAATACATACGATACAGATAACAAATTAGTGGAATATAAATTTTATGATGTTGGAAATAAACCTGTGAATGCAGTTTATGGATACCATAAAGTAACTCAAACATACAAAGAAAACGGAGATAATGATAAATTGAAAACTTATACAGTTGCTGGTGGATTGGTAAACACCTATACTTGGGATGGCACTGAATGGCAACAGACTAATAATTGGAAAAGCTCTTTAAGAACCATAAGCTCATCTTTGCCACATAATTATGGTGGAGAATATGGCAATATTGTATTGAAATCAGCAAAAATAACGGGAGATAGAAGCTGTACCCTAATATTTTCGGTACCATACTCGCTATATGCTATTTCTGACAATGATCTTGCATACTATAAAGAGTTTGTTGAGGATACGGGTAAATTTTTCGAGCAAGAACCTGAGTTTCGTGCTTCTAATGTATATGTCACTGTTATACTGTATGATAATGTAGATAGGCAATTACATACTGCTAAATTTTAAATACATTACATTGGTTAAAAGAATTATTGAAAAACTGAAAAGATTTTATTGAGATGAAAAAAAGTATTGTATTAATATTATGCATATTGATGACACTATGTATAAAAGCACAAGATACAACGGTTTCTGTAGGAAAAACTATAACAACATCACATCATAAATGGACGTTGACTGAAATTGTATTATCACCCACTGCTACAACTTGTAAGTGGACGGTAGAGAGT
>CAMTPA010000109.1 GCA_947074275.1 uncultured Bacteroides sp. | reverse complement strand
TTAAAATCCCTTGGCCATTAGGCTGTGGGGGTTCAAGTCCCCCTTCGAGTACTTGATAAGACGCTAACATCTTTATAAATAAAGATGTTGGCGTTTTTTCTTTTGCACGCTTTTTATTTTGTTTGTTCTCGTATCCTCGTCATAAAAAAAGGTTGTTTATCTTGTTTGATAAACAACCTTTAATCGAAAGATGATAATGTCACTCTCTTATTTTTCGATATTGCAAAAACGCTTGTTAAACTCATCAAGTATATTTTTCAAGGGTTCGGGCATTCCTTGAAGGGTTGCCTTTTCCCATTCAACAGGGATAGAATAGCCATTGTCTGCTTCTGCTATGCTACCAGTAATGCTTCCTAATGTATCGGCATCTCCTCCCAGCGCAATGGCTTTGCGTACTGCGTCTTCGTAGCTCTCACTTGAAAAATAACAGCACATAGCAGCGGGAACTGTACCTTCGCAACTTTCATCAAACTTATAGGTGGGATGTACTTTTTGGTAACAAGGAAGTTCATAAAAATGGTGCATTATATAATCCTTCACTTCCATTCGTGATTTGCCGTTGCGAATGAGGTAGATAATGCTTGCTACTGCTACTGCTCCTTTTATGCCAAATGGATGATTGTGTGTGCAGGCAGCACTTTTCTCCGCTTCTTTCTGTACTTTTTCAAGTGTATCGAAAGCCCATCCTATTGCACTGACCCGCATAGCCGAACCATTGCCCCAGCTATTATACGGTTTGGGGTCTGGGCTGCGAAGCCAACAGTTGAATGAACCTCCATAGGCGCCTTTGGGGTTGGGGTATTTGTTGCCCCAATAGCGCATACTATCAGCATAGCTTTTGTTTTTTAATATTGCATCTGCTATGGCTAAACTCATAATACTGTCATCAGTCAGTTCGCATTGACTTAGGTTTACCTTAAAATTGTAATCCTTCGTTGGGTGAAATTCGTATTCGCTCCCAATAAAATCTCCTACTATTGCTCCAATCATATTCCTATCGTTTTCTTCTGTTTCCAAAGATAGTGAAAAAGTGACATAATGTATCTCTAAGGCTCTTTTTTTCTTACAGATGAAGGTTGTAGATATTAATTCTTGCTTAATATATTGTGAAAAGCCTATGATGGCTTATGCCTCTTATTTATATGAAACATTTCTTTTGTGTTTTTTGTTGTTTTAAATCCTTTATTTAGTTGTTAATAGTTCTCCTTTTGATTGTTTATATTCAGTGCGTAGAGTGTTTATATCTATCATCTATACTTTGAATAAGTGGCTTTTCTATATTGATTGCCGGAAAGTTTGTAAATGCGAACTGTTTTTATTTGTTTTGTATCATCATTGACAAAATCGATAAATAGACTCTTGTAATATCAATGCGACACGCCTATACTTTTGGAATAACAACTTGTTTGATTGCTGCTTTGCTTGGCATTGTTGTACAGCTATTGGTGGGTGGTGGCGTTGATTCGTCTATTTGGGCTTTCCCGCTCAACTTGTTTCTAACTCTTTTTATTATTGCCACTGCTGCTGTGTTTTGTTTTCGATACCCGGTATCTAAATACACGCTTTTATTTCGTCAGCCGCTTTTTGGCGCAGGGGTGATGACTGTGCTTGTGGGTTTTACCATTGTGATGGGCACTTTGTTGCAGCATCGTCCCGAGCAGCTGGGAGAAGTAGGCTCAATGCCACTTGTTGGAGCATTATTTCGTTCGATGGTTAATTCTTGGTGTTTTGTGGGGATGTTATTATTGCTGCTTTTTGTTCTTTGCATCGTTACAATGGCGCGAAAAGTAACTTTTACTGTGCGGTATATTGCTTTTCTACTCAATCACTTAGGATTGTTGCTGCTAATGATTGCTTCACTGATGGGAACTGCCGATAAATGTGAATATAAAATGATTTTAGCAGAAGGGCATACAACCTCGATGGTTTACACCTCGAAAGGGCAGCGTGTGTCGTTGCCATTTGAACTGACTCTCACACGGTTTAGCACCGAAGGTTTTCCCAATAAACTGACGGTTGTGGAGTTTGATACAATCAATGGCCAGATTTTGAATCAAACACAAATAGATTTAGAAGCATACAAACATCGCTATGTTATTGAAGATCATCATATAGATGTGATGGACAATGATATATACGCCGATACGATGGTGGTGAAGATAGGTGAAGACCGCTGGTTGCTTCACACCGATAATTCTCAAGGGTTTGCACCGCTTCAGCGCGATAAAGCCTTGACCTTGAGCAAAGGAGCAGTGAGACGATACATTGCCACGTTTTCGGCAACTCATATAAATTCTGAAAAGGTGACTACTGAAACGGTATTGGTAAATCATCCTTGGATTTATGAAGGGTTTTATATTTACTTAGAAGATTACAATCCACACCGTGGCGTGGTGGTGAAGTTGGTGAAAGACAACTGGCTTTGGTTGGCTTATATAGGGTTGTGGACCTTGATTGCAGGTGCATTGCTGATGTTTATAACAGGCCCCATAGGATTGGTCTATCGTTCTGCAGTAATAAATGAAGATGATGTTGAACCTCAAAAGCGAAAACTATGATTACGTGGGATAGTATGCCTTATTTCTCGGCGATTTCGTTTGTGTTTGCGCTTATCGCCGTTTTAGCTGCTTGCAGGGCAAGTTGTGCAAAGCACAACGAGAAATCGGCAAGACGTTTCATCAAGGTAGTGAATGTGGCGATGTTCGCAAGTGTTCTGGCATTTCTTGCGTTTATCATCGGGCTTTGGGTTTCGCTGGAACGGCCACCTTTTAAAACAATGGGTGAAACACGGCTTTGGTACTCTTTGTTTTTACTTTTCATAGGGTGGATGACGTGGACACGAACTCGCTATGCGGGCGTGTTGGCATTGAGCATTATGATGAGCGTGATTTTTATGGTAATCAACATTGTACGTCCTGAAATACACGCCAAGGAGTTGATGCCTGTTTTAGATTCACTATGGTTTGTGCCTCACGTTATCGTATATATGTTTGCCTATGCGCTCATAGGGTGCGCTTGTTTGATTGTGATAAATGAGGCCGTATTTCATCGCTGGAAACCAAACCTCAAAGCACTGCGTCATTGCGATATGTTGGTGTGGTATGGGTTGGCCTTACTCACGATGGGGATGATAATGGGAGCATTGTGGGCAAAACAAGCGTGGGGCGATTACTGGAGTTGGGATCCTAAAGAAACGTGGGCGGCCATTACTTGGCTCACGGGGCTGATTTATATTCACCTTCGCCTTCGCAAAGGAGTGAAACAGCAAGTTGCTTACGCTCTTGTTCTTATATTATTTTTGTTGTTTCAGGTCTGTTGGTATGGCATCAACTATCTGCCTGCTGCACAAAATAGTGTACACACTTACAACTGATTACGATATAAATCGGACTTTTGTATGAAATCAGATGATGATGGTGGTGTGTTGAACCACAGTCCACGGTTCTACATAAAGTATAATTTTCATATTCTCATCCATATCCGTGGGGTCGGAAGGAGTAGGGTCGGTGTATCCGATGCCACTAAATGAATTGATGGTGAGGCGATAAATGTTATTGCGCACAATGGCAAACTCCATTACAGCCATTTTTCCCACTTCGTTATCATTGCTATGACGAATGTAATATCGGTAATAACATACTCCTTTGGAATAAAGTGTGGCATTGGGGTAGGCATAATTGTAGAATCGGCCATTCCGATACCATAAATCGCTATTGGCGACATAGGATGCGGTGCTACCATCTGCTTGATATACAACAGATGGGATGAACGACGCTTGTGCGATGATTCCTGTGGCGTAACAATTCAATTGATTCTCTTTCAGCATCGTGTTTTCTTGCGTGTAATCTAATATATAGAACTTTTCGCTACCATCTGTATAAATAGCATCGCTTACTGTTTTGTTAGTTGGCGAGGTAGTGATGTGGTTGCGATACCAAGTCAACACTGTTGCCGAGTTGTCATTCCAGTAGGCTACGTTTTTAGTAGTGGTGTATGGAGCCATCACGTAATTGGTCTGAATGCCGCTGTCGGGTGTTTCTTTCCCTAAATACTTGATGCTGCTATTTGTGCCGTCACTGCTCACGCGTTTTAAAAGATATTCTCCTCCTTTACTATTCCAGCAGTTGAAAGCGGTGATGTGACTAATCCGAACTTTGTTACCTGTTTCACCTACCTGATACTCGTAATAACCTCCACTTTGGAGTGTGGCATTGGGAACGATGTCAATCCGTGCCGACAATCGTTCGATGGTGGTTGAGGCTGTAACGGGTTTACTATACGAACCCAGTTTCTCGCCATTTTCTTCGAGTTTAAAAGTAGAGGATAGGGTGGAGGTCATCACAAACCGGTCGTACTCAGCTATATTGGAGTGAACGGTGGTTGCAGCCTCGTAATAGACACAATTCTTTAAATCGTTTAGAGTACTGATGCCTTTTCCTGTCCAGTCGCCTGCATTGGCGATGATGAGTATGCGTGTATTGGCAATCACGCTCATTTTAGGAATAGCTATCGGTTTGGTGCGATAACTGTATGCGGATAGATTCTCGATGTTCGACTCGTTCACATAAAAAGAACGTATCAAGGGGTTGCTTGTAGTATTGATTCCATCGGCGGCATCCGTTTCGTATAAAAACAAAGTCAGATTATAGATTTTATTTTCATTGTTGATGCCAAGGATGCGACCATCTCCTTCGTTGCCTCCATTGGGGTTGTTTCGAGTGGTTGTGGCTTCATCCAATGTTGAAATATGAATTGAAAGGTAGGTTTCTAAATCGCTGTTTTCTTCAATCAATGGGCACTCTCCATCCTTAAAGCACCCCACGAGCAATGTACCACACATCGCGCCGATGAATGTAAATATGCGGATAATATGTTTACTGAAAACAATTTTCATATGCCTCACTACTGATAAGCAAAACAACTAAGTTTACCTCTTTTAAAAATTAATATTTTGAATACGTTGACTCCACGATTCGATAGAGATGCTTAAATCGAGATACAACCACGTGCCTCCTTTCAAGATAAAATCGAGCTTAAAGTTGTGTTCTCTATCAAGAAACTCTTGTGGAGTGTATTTTTGCCGCTCCACGGCATTTCTACCTTGTCCCAAACAGTCGGGTAGGTTTATTACTACGATGTTCTGCTGGGTATCTTTTTTGCGAACTACCAGCAGGGCATTGTCTTCAGGAGTATCATAAAGTATCAGACGATTGCAGTTTACCCCATAATGTGCGGCACGCTGAACCACCTCACCGCTTGTGTTGACAAACTCGGTAGTCCAAGTATCGTGAGGAGAATATTTTATATCCTCGTCTTGTGCCACGCTGTTGTCGTAGTTGGTGGTGCCATTGTTGTCAAGTATAAAAACGTCATACATACTATCGTCAATGTTTGCTTGATCTTCTACCTGACGTAATGAGACTGTGATATTTTTGTTATTACGTGTCAGATTGAGCGTGTCATAAGCAGCTTTCGTAGCAGAGGTTTCTTTGTGTTGGGCATTGATGGCGTGCCAAAGTGTATCCAGTTGAACTCCATTTTGTACAACATCTGCTGGGGTGCTTCCATTGGCAATTGTGGCGCGCGATGTACTTGATGTGCGATCTAATTTCACTTGTAGTTTGCTGATGTCATCGCCTACTTCAAGTTCTGTACGACGGTATACGGCACCTTTTCCTTGCAAAATCTCTTGATAGGACTTTTGATTTGCAAGAGACACAAGTCTGTATTTGCCCTGCGGCAAGTCCAGGTGCATCTTATAATTGTATGTTTTGAGTGGTGTGTAGCTGGCAAGTAAATTGTTCTCCTCCGTTTTCTCCATTACAAACTTGTTGTTCTCATCGAACACATACAATGTGACGCTACCCACGTGGTCTTTGAATATCTCAGCGTGCTGTATATTATAATCATATACAAACGAAACATACAATCCTTTAGGACAATCGCTTAGGTCGGTCTCCATCATTGCACAAGCCGACATTACCCAGCAACAAACTGCAATGAGAGCAATGGACAAAAGCTTATATAGATTGAGATTTATTTTCATACTTCAGTTGTTAAAGATGATTCTAAACCAAGTGCTCTACCTTGTGATAAAGCACTTGGATTTAGCTTCATTTAATATCTGTTTAAGTAATTGGTAGTTTACCAATCGATAGTTTGCGAACGTTTAGCCCAAGATAGGATGCTGATGTTGCAATCGATGTAATACTTCAACTCATCATCCTGATTGTCGGGTTCGGGATTGGATGGATTTGGAGTAGGATCGCTTGGGTCTGTTGGCACTGTAGGACTGGTTGGATCTGTTGGATCCGTGGGTTGTCCAGGTACAGGTTCGTCGGGGCTTGCTGGGTCTACACCAGGTATTGTAGGGATAATAGGTTCACCAGGACCATTGTCTATCGAATTGAGTGTAAGTTGATACCAGTTGTTGCGCACGATACCATATCTACCTAAATATAAATTGTCGGCATAAGCGGTAGAGCCATCTGTATAATTATCAGTATTGTTCCAGAGGGTCAGTGCATCACCAAAGTGTTTAATACGTGCAACATAATAGCAAATGCCATCTTTGAAATAATCCAATCTGCCTATATTCTTATTAACAGCTTCGACAATGCCCGAACCATCGCCCAATTTTACAATAGTGGCTGACGTAGCTCCTGTTGGGGTGTAAGTGATTTCACCCAACTTGGCTCTTTTTAATGACTTGTCGACATAATGAGCAGATGGGTTTGGGTTTACATAATCTTTGGTGTAAAACTTAAACTCGGTGATTGATGTGATGTTGCTGTTGCCTGTCGCTTTCACCAATTCTTCAACGATTCTATTTTCCAAAGCAGTTTGTGTGAGATAATTGTAAGTGTCTGTTCTGTAAAAGTTTGTATTAGCGGTGCCCGAACCAAATTTATAATTTGATTGAACTATCATACGAGTTGTTTGCCCTTGTTTTTGATTTGTTACATCGAATGTATTTTCTAAACAATAATCGATGGTTGGTTTTGTTCCACTTGTGAGTGATTTCGTACAATCAGTTTTATCAAACACACGATTGGCTATATCAGATGATGTATAATTGGGGTCGATAGCATAGTAAAGGCGGATAGGACCAGCAGCAGTACCATAAAAACGGTTAACTCCATTCATTAACCAATAATTATCATCAAGCCAACTGGTTGTGGCAGATTCGTCTATCAATCTAACGGGATAGGCCATTGTGTTGGTAATGTCCAAGCCCCAGTTGGTCAATGCTATAATATCTCCAGTATGTGTATTAGTTCCTGTTGTAGGTGTTGGAACAGTATAAGTCCATCCGCTCCAATTTGAGTTGTTGGCAGCATTAGATTTAACTTCTACTTTACCTAATATTCGCTCTAAATATACCGTTGAAGCAACATTTGTAGCTTCAGCAGGAGTTTCTTTAGGAGTGCATTTAACCAAAGTTGTCACTGCGTTATTCTCTACGATAGGAGAGTTAGACATAAAAAAGCCGCTGTTGTTGAACTCACTTCCCTTTGTGCCCGAAAAAGCAGTATTAATTTGATCGTAAGTGGTAGTTCCTTCGGTGATGGATGGAAGCTTACCGTTGTTGTTAGCGATAATCAGTGCGTAGCAATCTGCGATACTTGCTACTTGCATTACACCTAAATTTGCGTTAGTAGTAACATTGGCAGTCCCGTTTAAACTAAAGTCGGGCAACGAAATGCTACCATTCAATGTAGAATAAACCTTAGAAACCGTAGCGATACTGGTTTTTCCATCTGTATCGAATAGTATCACTGTAAGATCTTTCACATCATACTCATCTTGAGTACCGTCACTAAATTGGTCATTACTGTTTCCTTCACCAACTCTGGTTCCTGGTGTAGTAGATGTAGGAAGAGCTACCTTTAATGATAGGTATGCAGTACCTGTATTCTCTTCTCCCGACCCATTGGTGGCGAGCTCGCCATCATCACTACAAGCAGCGCATAATCCAACTGCCAAAAGCGTAAATAGTAAATTTTTAATCTTCATATTCTTTAAAGTTTAAGTAAATTATCTATGATTATTGTATATCTTGTAACTTGTTTAGAAGCGATTACTTTTCATTTTATGCAGGATATTCAAGTTGTTTACGGCTTCTGGGACACCTGCCTCCACAGCTTGTTGTAGCAAAGGTTCGGCATTATCCAAATCTCCTTGTCGTAAAAGTAATACTCCACGTGCGTGCTGTGTTGCTACGCTATCACCCGCTCTTTCCAAATATCTTTCTGCCATCTCCCAGTCGTGGCGATTGAGGGCTGCAATCGCTACATTTAGATTTGCAGTTGCATTATCAGGGAAAAGACGTGCTGCGGTTTCAAATACTTCTTGATACTTAGGGTTGTCAATCGAGTAACTTTGCGCTACCATAAATATTTCCTGAAGTGATAACAATTGTGGGCGAGTGAACAATAATTCTTTGGCTTCTTCCAAATTGAAAGGACGAATCACATATTGTACCACATAATCGGAGTGGCGAAGTGCAGGATACCAGTTGGTTAGCATAAACTTGTAAGTTGCAGGAAACCTCTTCTTTATTTCTTGGTCTTTGTTGTCGGGCGATAGGGTGCTATTGATGATTTTCAGTAATTCTTGTTTTTCGGCCAATTCACTGTTTTCTACGTAAACTCGAAGTCCATCCCAATCTTCGGGAGTAGACTGTACGTGGAATATAGAATCTGGGAAACTATACTCTTTTCGTACATATTCTTTGAGTGCTTGTGCCCGTCCTTCGGCCAAGCGAGCATTGTTTGAGTAACTGCCTTCGGGTGAAGCATAACCGTGAATGTCGATAGCTGTGATGCTTACGTAGGGATCGTTTTTAATCAAATCAATGGTGCTAATGATTTTTTGTAACTCAATGGGGTTGCGACGATAATTGGGATAGATTTCAGTTTGATTGACAGGAAAGTCTAAATAAGCACTTCCTTCCTCTTTCCGAAGTTTTGTTGCTTGAATTTCAGGTGTCACCAATGCTATAATTACTCCCTCCTCTGGATGGTAATCGAAAATTGGGAAAGTGGTGACATCGCTGGCAAACTGTTTTCCGCAACCACAAAGATCTTCTACAATGCGCAATTTTGACCCACTCATCCAAGGTTCGTAATCAATAGATTGCAGATATTCTACTTGTTGAGACTGACGATTGTATCTACGCACTTCCATCGCTCCTTCGTACTCATGATTACCTTCGCGTTGAAATATTATATGCTGTCTTCTTCCTGAAATAACCAGTGATTGCAAAAAAACGTGTTCACCATTTTCACCCATTATAATTGGAGTGAAAGCCATAAAGCGATTTGTGCGTAGTTTTAATTCGTCTAAGTTAAGGTTCATCCCTACTATTACTTTATTATCGCTCTTCTCCATCGTAAAGGTTTGAATGGAAATTTGTCCATTAGCCAAACTTTCGGGCGCATTTTGAGCCAACACCAAATTGGTTGCAAATAAATAAGCGGCTATGATAATGAAAAATACTGTGAAGCGTTTCATACATTAATGGTTTAGTAGTTTAGAATAGATATACAAGGCTAATGCCTGCTTTGGTAGGGCCAACATAGTTTTTGTTCTTATGTTTTAGCTCTTCGCCGCATTCTGCACAAACAAACTTTTTGTAATTGATGCGCAAATACCCCACACCAATCATAGCTTCTATATTGAAGTGTTTTGATATAACCCACTGGTAACCATAAGTAACTCCACCCCCAACAAGCCAACCTTGATAACGATTGTCTTTGAGTGCAGGCCATATTCCAAATGGCAACTTCACGCCACTTATGTTGAACTGTCCACCAAGAGCGTGAACACCTATAAAACTACCACTAAACTGATGGCAAAACCACCAACGATACTCAGGGGAGATAGTCCAATGGCGCAACTGCTTATTGTCTCCGAATTTCCAAGGATTTAGCCCATACATCAGTTGTATCGTTTGTTTTGGTGCAACTCCTATTTCTAAAGCTAAATTAGGTGTGGTGGCTGCATCGTACAAGAGATTTGTTTTGATAGCGATTTCTTGTGCTGATGCAAATATACCTATCACGACAAATAATATAGTTAGTATTGTTTTTTGCATATATCTGTTTTTAAGATCGGAAGAGCGTCGGGTAGGGAAAGAGTGTTAAGATTAGTGTAGATC
>CAMTPA010000108.1 GCA_947074275.1 uncultured Bacteroides sp. | reverse complement strand
GAAAAGTTAAGTTATTCGCTTAACTTATTGTCCAAGCAAAGTTAGCAATTCCACTTTTAATAACCAATCAAACATCATTTATAGGACGAACCTTATTTATTAAGTAAATAATCCATTTTTATTTATTAGAAACGCTTAGTAATCATGAATTTTTATCTACGTTTGTGCAAGAAAATAAATAAAAAGCAGATGAAAAATTTTATAAAAGGGATGAGATTCACCCCAGCCAACTACTCGGACGAAGTAGAACAACAAATTCAGAAGTTTCGCAAACAAGGAATGAAACTTCCTCCACGCCACATACTTCGTACTCCAGAACAGATTGAGGGCATTCGTGCCAGCGCAAAAATCAATACCGCACTACTCGATTATCTTTCCGAAAACATCCGTGAAGGAATGAATACAGCCGAAATAGACCGAATGGTATTTCAGTTTACAACCGATCACGGTGCTATTCCTGCTCCGCTCAATTACGAAGGTTTTCCAAAAAGCGTATGTACCAGCATCAACGATGTGGTGTGCCACGGCATTCCATCGACTCACGAAGTGCTGAATAGCGGCGATATTGTAAACGTGGATGTTTCTACTATCTTGAACGGTTATTTTTCGGATGCCTCGCGTATGTTTATGATTGGAGAGGTATCGGACGAAGCAAAACGATTGGTGCAAGTCACCAAGGAGTGTTTGGAAATAGGTGTAGCTACTGCCCAACCGTGGACACGACTGGGAGATGTAGGTGCAGCGATTCAGGCACACGCCGAAAAAAACGGATATAGTGTGGTGCGCGATTTATGCGGACACGGTGTAGGGTTGAAATTTCACGAAGAGCCCGAAGTGGCACATTTTGGCCGCAAAGGTTCGGGAATGCTTATCGTGCCGGGGATGACTTTCACCATCGAACCAATGATTAACGCTGGCACATACAAGGTTTTTATCGATGAAGAGGATGGCTGGACAGTATGCACCGACGATGGAAAACTATCGGCTCAATGGGAAAATATGCTTTTGATAACTGAAACGGGCAATGAAATTCTTACGTATTGATGGAACTTACCTTACTTATAATCATCGCTTTATTGGTGGTGGCGTGCATTGTGCTCATTGCCTCCAAAAATGGCGATAACAAGCAAAGCGAACATCTGCAAGCGGCATTACGCCAGCAAATGCAAGAAAATCGTGAAGAGTTAAACAGAAGCATCGGTGCATTGCGTATGGAAATGACACAAACGTTGAATCAGAACTTGCAACAACTCAACTCGGCTCTTAGCAATAGTATGAAAATGAATGCTGATGTGCAACGCGAGCGATTTGATGTAATGGCACGCCAACAAGAGCAGTTGATGAAGTCGACTGAGAAGCAACTCGATGATATGCGACAGATGGTTGAAGAAAAGCTTCAAAAGACACTCAACGAGCGAATCACACAATCATTCGACTTGGTGCGCACACATCTTGAAAACGTGCAAAAGGGCCTTGGCGAAATGAAAAGCTTGGCAAATGATGTGGGTGGGCTCAAAAAAGTGCTGAGCAACGTGAAGATGCGTGGAACTTTTGGTGAGGTGCAGCTCGGTGCATTGCTCGAACAAATGCTAACTCCCGAACAATATGCAACAAACGTAAAGACTAAAAAGAGTGGTACAGAGTTCGTCGAATTTGCCATTTTATTGCCGGGAAAAGATGATGATAAGTCGGTAGTCTATCTACCTATCGATGCTAAATTCCCCAAAGACGTGTACGAGCAATATTATGATGCGTTTGAAGCGGGTGATGCAACCCGTGTCGAATCGTCGGGCAAGCAGCTCGAAAACACTATCAAGAAAATGGCAAAAGATATTCACGATAAATATGTAGATCCACCTGCCACAACCGATTTTGCCATTCTGTTTCTTCCCTTCGAGAGTATCTATGCCGAAGTAATACGCCGCACAGCATTGGTAGAAACATTGCAACGCGACTATAAAATCATAGTAACAGGCCCCACCACCCTCGGCGCAATACTCAATAGTTTGCAAATGGGATTCCGCACACTTGCCATCCAAAAGCGCACAAGTGAGGTATGGAGTGTGTTGGGTGCCGTGAAAACAGAGTTCGGTAAATTTGGTGGCTTACTCGAAAAGGTGCAGAAAAACTTACAACAAGCAGGCAATCAGCTCGAAGATTTAATGGGCGTGCGCACCCGAGCCATCGAGCAAAAACTGCGAAAAGTAGAAAAGCTCCCCGTTGAAGATAGCAACAAGATATTACCTTTCGACGAGATTGATGAAGAGTAATGATAAATAAACAAAAAACAGCGCATTGCATTAGTTATCCACAACTTAGCAATGCGCTGTTTTCGTTCAAAAACTGTTTTTAGAAGAAGTTTATTATTTCCTTTTATAAAGTGTCATCGTATTGTTCACCAACTCCTTGTCCAAATAGAAATAACGATGAATGATTGGTTCGCTTTTCTGCCACGACACACGCGAATCGAATGTGACCGTATTGTATGTACCATCTCCCCAATCGAGCGTAATGATTTCGTTATCGAAATTTCTTGCTCCGTCAAATTCGCCAAAGCAAACATAAGGTTGCCCATCTCTATCTTTCATTAGTTTCAAGCCATAAAATGTAGCGTGAAGCGCACGAGATACAGGTTCTTTCTCTTCTTCTACCGTCGATGTATCGAGATAGTAAGCAGCACCGTTGTTGATGGCTTTGATAGCATTGCCCAACAAATTATTTTCTGTATTCTCGTCCAACAGGTTGTATCCTTCTTCATTCATCACATACATTTTCATTTCAATGGGCGAGAAGTCCCGAATCACAAAATCCTCCGATTCGCTACACGAGAACGAGCAGAGCATCAGCCCCAATAAACAGAGTATTACATATTTTAGAGTCGCTATTTTCATAATGATAAGGTGTTATTATTTACAAACATAGTAAATAATTTAGTTCATCCACCAATATTTAACAAAAAAACCGCTATTATGGCTATAACAACCAATGCAATAGCCAAATAAGCAATAATTTGGAAAGTTTGGCCATCATCGTTTTTCTTTCTTTTTGGCGAAGTAGAAACACGCTTTGGAGACAGTTTTTTATTTCCTGACCCTACTGGTTCACTCTTTCTGCTCGCCAACAAAGTATCGGATGCGTTTATCACCTCTTTTACGCAAACCAAATAGGCCGAATGGTTGTCACGATTCTCTTTTGTCACTTCCGTCAGGATGCGTTTTTTCTCCTCATCGCTTGTTTCATTGTCGCAAATGATGTTGATTAGATTTTCGTCTTCCATTTCTTCGAGCATCCCATCCGAGCAGATATAAAAATAGTCGCCACTCTCTATATCGGTGAGTTGCCTTATTTCGGCTTTGGCTCTGCGTGGCTGATTGGGCTGTATGGCACGTGTAATCACGTTTTTCTGATTGGATGTTTTCATCTCCTCCAAAGTGATTTCGCCAATGTCGTATAAATCGTTCACCAACGAATGGTCGCGCGATTTATACAAGATTTGTCTTTTTGAGGGACGAATTTGGTAGATACGGCTGTCGCCTATGTGTGCAGCCAAGCAGCCGTTGCTATGAAATTTGAGCAGTGTAAGTGTAGTACCCATCTTTTTTTCTGCACCGTTGTCTTTTTTATCTATCGCATCATAGGTGGCATCAAGCGCACGCTGAAAGTCGATGTTGGTAAAATCGCCACCGACTGAGCTGTGTTGCAATATGTAGTTGCTCAACTCCTCGCACACGGTGTTGCTTGCCACCTCGCCGCCTTCGTGTCCTCCCATACCATCGCACACGATAAAAAGTCGATCGTTTGGGGTTGCAGCATCTTTTTTAGGAAAGATAGCGTCTTCTTGATTTTTCCGTTGTCCCAGTTCGTAAATAGCTTGAGGTTGTGAAAGTATGTATTTCATAAAATTCTTTTTTGTAAATAGCATTTTTATTACCACACCATAACGGGCATCGAATGGTTAAATTTCCCCCACATCACAGGGTGTTGTTTATCTCGTGTCATCGTCTTCACCGCTTCACTCACAAACTCAAACAGTTCACGTGCAGTGATGGTGCGATCGTGATTCTTATCAGCTCCTCCCCTCAGTCCACGCTGCAAGCAAGAGGTGAAATAACCATTTTTCATTGAGCGGTTTTCCAAAGAGGTCTCATTGCCACGCGAGGATAAGAACAGCATTATTTGCGATAAAGATGGAGTGTTATCACGTTTGCTACTCCTTATTTTGCCAGCAAAGCAAGCGTCGGCAAACACCATTTTATTGTTTGCTTTGCATTTCGACATTACTTTCTGAATATCTTCGTAGGTCAGGTAGCCATCATAGGACACAAAACCTCCTTTGTAGCCGTGTCCACTAAAAAAGAATACTACAATGTCGTTGCTTTGGGCTTTGCCAAAAGTTTCCTCCATCTTGTTCAACACGTTTTTTCGGGTGGCTTGTGCATTGGTAAGCAACACACATTGAGCTTTGCTGTTTTTCTGATAGAGCCAATTTATCGTTTCGGCATCTTTGGCTGGAAGGGTCAAGTCCATATTTGTGCCGGGATAATCGGCCACCCCCACCGATACCAAATAGATTTTTTGTTGTGCGGACAAGGCAATCCATCCGCACAACAAAACAAGAAGTAAAAAAACAGATAAGCGTTTCATAAAAAACATCCGTAGATTGATTTATGCAAAACTATTCACATCCGCATCGTTGGCATAATCGGGAAGATCTGAATAAAGATCATCCGTTTGCAGCGAGTTGTCTGGTTGTTGCAGGTGGTTCACCATCACGCCTTCACCCTGAATCACTACCACCTCTTCTTCGTCAATCACGCCGTTGTTGTTTGCATCTGCCATTAGCAGGTCGAACTCGCCATCTTGGTCTACATCCACCAAAATCACATCTTGTCCGTCAATCACCATTTGGCCTGCTGTCACGGTCGAGCCATCGTCCAATGTCACTTGCTCCACACCCACAATCTGCACCTCGGGTTCTACCGAAACCACCACCACATCATCATCGGTAGCTGTCGGTTGTGGGGAGTCACCGTTTGCTGAATTATTATCCACCACTTCGGGCTGTTCAGGTTCAGCGGCAGGTTGTTGTACTTCTGCCAAAGGTTCTTGCTGAGGAACAGTAGCTTGTGCCGTCTGATTGGCAAAAGAAGATTGTTGGTCGGCAGTCAGTTCGTCCCATTCATTGGCATAGTAGGTGCCATATACTCCACCTCGCCACACAAATGCTCCACCTGCACCCACTTCGGCACGTGCTGCCGCAAACGCTTCCGAAAAAGAGAGGTCATCACTCACTTCTGCTATCGCAACGTGGTCGGGCACAGAGGGTGCAGCGTGTGTTGCTCCACCGCTATTGTTTCCACCACCCGATGTAGTAGGTGCATCTGGGTCATTAATCGCACTGGTCGACCCACTTAGCAATGTTCCCGCCATACCTATCATGATACCAGCCACTCCGCCAATGGTCACTTTTTTCCAAGTGCCTCCCTTGTCCGTTTGTTCTGCTGCATCCGTTGTTTGGTCTTGACCCACGGTTTCGTTCAATTCAGTCTCTTCACTGTTGTTCACGCGGTTTTCGTCGTAAACGGTTTCCTCATTTGTACTCATATCCCGATTATTTAAAAGGTTATTAATCTCGATTTCGTTAGTTCAAAGATAGTCTATCAAGTTGATATACAGTGCATCCACCACGGCCTATTACAGCAAATGATGGGTTTAATGTATCAAATGGTTTTGTTTAAGAAAGAAGTCTTCACTTTTTCTTATTCCAAAACAAACAAAAGCACAGTCTCTCCCATCTTCAGGTGCTCGCCACCGCTAAGCACCACCACATCGCCATCTTCGAGTAACTGTAAGTTTATGTAGGTGGCATTTTTGTTTTGGTGGTTTTTCAAGCGGTGTATGTAGGCTTTGGGCGTTTTTTTCACTTCGATAACAGCGTGCTGGCGGCTCATCTTCTTGTCGTCCGTCACTATCTGTATCGTAGCTACCGATGTATTTGCTTTCCGTCCAATCACATTCACTCCTTCGCACAGTGGGTAGTGTTGCTTGTTGTGCATCGCCACCAATTTCCCCACCACCAATCCTTTTTCTCTAAACAAGGTTTCGCCACCGAGATCGGTGCAATCCTCTCCCACTCCAACCGGCATAGGTGCATCTGCTTTTTTGTATGCGCCAAAATGCGACGGCTTTTTGCAGATGGGGCAAGGGATGGTTTTGGTTTCCAGCCCCACCATATTCTTCACCGATAGCACAGCCCCGCAGTTGGGGCATTTGATTCTGATTATTTCTGATTCCATTTTTTCTTATGTCGAGAGTTCAACTTCTATTTTTCATTGCTTCTATTTTTCTGCTTAAACCACAGTTAAACAGCGGCTAAAATCTCTATCCAAATAAAAGCAGGGTTCTTTCGCAAAAAAAGCGGGCTTTTATTTTGAAAGAAGCAAGCTTCTTTATTTTTTGTAATCACAATTCAGCACATCAACTTTGTATAATCGAAACAACGAATAGCTATTGTCAAAGCAACCCAAATCTTGGAGATTTACTTTTTTGCAAAGAAGTGACGACCTGTACTTGAACGTACTATACTGTTTTACATATCCTAAAAACGAATTGAGATAACTCCTTGTCTGATTTCGATTAGCAAAATTCATATACTTATATTTCATCTTAAAGCGTCTCATAATCCTTTTTTGTGTTTCATTTCTCAAATAGCGTCGAAAAGGTTTCAAATATCCCCCAAGAAAATCCACTCCATACAAAGCACGGGTCACAGTGACTTTATTAGGGTGTATATCAAGCATCAGATTTTGTTTAACGTATGTCTGCACTCTACTTCTTATTTCCCTCAGCCTGCTCTTAGAGCGATGCACCACAAATATATCATCTACATATCGCCCATAGTGATGACATTTTAGTTGCCGCTTCATCCACTGGTCAAAATCATTCATATATACATTACTGAAGAGTTGCGATGTTAAATTTCCGATAGGCAATCCACACTCTTGTTGTGAGCAGAAAAGAGTTTTTGAGGGTGGTAGATTCAGATGTTCTTTTTTATTTCCCTTAAACCGGCAAGCGACAAGCGGATCGTGGGTGATGATGACTTTGTTGAGCCAACAGATGAAAGGATAGTCTATTAATTCAATCCATTTTGCCGATACACCATTTGTTTTTTGCGAACGCTTGCTACGGAAAGCCATACGATTGAATATAGCTTCTGTTTGCTGCAAAAGCGTGGAGCGCGATATATTCATAAAATAACCTTTAATATCCATCTTCAAAATATAGCAATCGTTCTTCCAATTGTTGCTACACGACTTTATGTGGTGTTCCATCCTGCTTATTCCATACGTGGTGCCTTTCCCCTTGCGGCACGAGTAGCTGTCGGATACAAACAAACTGTCGAACATTGGATTTACATAGTTGAAATACAAGTGATGCACGATTCTATCTCTAAACGATGCCGCAAAAATTTCACGCAATTTGGGGTCGCGGATAACAAAGCAAATACAAGGTGATGGAGCGTAGGTTCGAGTCCATAGTTCGTCGCGTAGTTTCACCAACTCATCTTCTAAGAAAAACTCAAATTGCAATTGAGAATGTGTGTTTCTTTTTCCTTTGCGTGCCATTCGATAAGCTTTGTACAGATCGGCCAGCAGCTGTTCGCGCGTTAGTTTATAAGGAAGCAGACGAGATGTTCGGCCATTGATAGATTCTGAGACGGGACGCACCGACCTACCGTTGTTGCGGTTGTTGTTGTTGCTCGGATTGCGGTTGTCACTATTGAAGTTGAGGTTGTACGCATAGTCGCTATTGCTCGTGTTCAATGAACCCGACCAATAGTTGCCGTTGCTGCCTCTGTTGTTCACATCTTCCCCGTTGCGGTTGCCAGCAGCAGGGAAATGCAGGTTGCTATCTAAATTGGATGAAACGTTGGACACATCGTCTGCGAACAACAGTTCAAGCTGGTATGAATTTTCTGCCGATACGTTTTTTTTATTTCTCATATTTATAACGCCACTGTTTACACGGCAGACAAGCAACCCTGAAATTATCGTGCACACTGACGCCAGCCTTGACCGACACCATTCTGGCACATTCTGGAATCACACATCGCCTGCTTCCTTTTTTTATATTATTTCATTTTCACATATTTCTCCCACGAAGCAAGTTGCTTAGAGATACTCACTGTCCGCTCCATTGTCATCGTGTATTGTTTATCCGAAAGCTGTTTCAATTCATTCATCAAACGCAACAGCAGCTTCACCTCCACCAATTTACTGCGTGCTTCGCCAATGTATTCAGCCTTATCGCCAAGTAAGTTTGCCCGATAAATCAACACGCACATATCCATCAAAACACGCTTGAGCTGCCCACCCATCTCATAGCGAAAATCACGCTGCATACCCGAAACGAATACCACGCTTTGTTTCAGCAGCTGATACACTTCCTCAAATACTGGTAAATTACTATATATGGTCATCTCTTTTTTATTTGGAACAATGTTTTTTCAGTTCACTCAAAAACAGCATACACTCCATTGGTGTTTTTTGCTCTATCTGAAACGAATTAATCAGTTGCACTATTTCGGATGTCGCAGGTTGCACCTTATTCAAGCATTTAGAATCATCTGTTTCACCAAAAGGTTGTTCTCGTTTCCAGTCGCAAAAACATTCGTCCACAAAAGGTTCGTTATCAAAACTACACACAACGACTTCCCCATTTTTTTCATCTTCCAAAACACCAACATCAAAATCAGCAAAAAGCCGCGACAAGCTACTTTTGGGAAATCCAATGCTTACCATCTCAGTTTTCAATGATTTCACCAATCTTTTTTTTACACGAAACGCTGCAATGTGTTTCACAAACAAATAAGCGGAATATTCGTATGCTTTGTAAAATAATCCTTCTGAATAGAGACGAATTTCATTTTTGTTTTCTGATTCCATTTGCAGAATATAAGATAATTGAGCCATAACTGAAAAAATATTTCGAACCCGCTACGCGGGTTTTGGTTAAAAATTCAAATAAATCAATTAAATCGAATGCGGGGCATACGCCCCTATTAGTCTGAGACGGGACGCACCGACCTACCGAAGTCGCGGAAGTGGTTGTTGCTCGGATTGCGGCCGTCACTACTGAAGTAGAGGTTGATCGCATAGACGCTATCGCTCGTGCCCAATGAACCCGACCAATAGTAGCCGAAGCTGCCTCTGTCGAACACATCTTCCCCGTAGCGGCGGCCAGCAGCAGGGAAAAAGATACTGTTACCATTGGGGCCTGTCACCTTATAACCCTTCACGCCCTTATAGGTAGTCCAAACCCACTGGCACTTGCTGTCAAGCTCCTTGAACTCCTCCACGGTGGGCAAACGCCAACTGCCGCCCCACTTGGCACGGGCGATATCATACCTCGTGCCACTGATGTTATTAGGAGGATTCGCACTCGGGTAATCATCTAAATTCGTAGAACGATTTTCGCCAGTAGGGTCACCCCAACCATACAAGCCACCGTATTCCTCAGGAGAACTCGCGCCCACGTTATACTCAGCCCACTTCACGCTCAAACCCAAATCAACCATTCGAGAGGTGGAAATGCCACCACGAAGACGTGCCTCTTCCTCTTTCTTCTTACGGGCAGCCTCGGCGGCGGCCTGCTGCTGAAGCTCTTCCTCTTTCTTCTTACGAGCAGCCTCGGCGACCAAAGCTGACTCCTGCTCAATAGCTGAATCGCACTTCTTTATCCAACTCTTTATATCAGAAGTATAAGAGGGATAACCGCCAAGCATCCCGTTGAAATGCTTCTTGGCATCCGCATACTGCAACTTGTCATAAAGCAACACCCCCTTGTTCAACTCCTTGCCGTAATTAGCCTCGGGGTCTACTACGGGGACGGAAGAAGAGGGTGGCTCCGCAACGGACTCTACGACTGTCGTTTGGGTACTATCTTCAAGTGCCATTTCAACACCCGGAACAGGTGACTCCTCACCACCACCACGAACACCAAGCCAAACCCCAAACCCCAACAACAAAACAACGACCAACAACAAGGGAAGCAACCAACTCTTCTTACCAGAAGGAGCAGGGACAGGCGGAGGAGGAGGAACAGAACCACCACCATTTACCAACGTCTCCTCATCATCGACAACGGAAGCGCCGCCACCAGCAGCAGAGGAAGAAGAAGCGTCGCCAAGCAAGCACAAAAAAGCATCAATGCTCTGGGGACGGTCTTTCCGCTTGGGCTGCATAGACTGCTCCACCGCACGGCGAACAGAAAACGAGATAGCGGAAGGCAAAGAGGGCAAGCCCTCATCGAACACTTGGTTCGCATTCGGAGGAGTGTCACCAGTGAGCATCTTATACAAGGTAGCACCCAAAGAGTAGACATCCGTGGCGGCGGAAAAGGTGCTGACACCACCTTGGTTGTATTGCTCGATGGGAGCGTAGCCAGCACTAACACCCACGGGGGTGCTGCTCGTCTGGCTGCCGCTTTCGTCGT
>CAMTPA010000107.1 GCA_947074275.1 uncultured Bacteroides sp. | reverse complement strand
TAAAATAGAGAATCTCTCCCTCTTTAAAATTCATCAAATCTATTTATTGAATAAACGAAAAGATAAGCGTGGTAATACCTACGATGCCACAATAGATAGCAAAATAGACCAACTTGCCTCTTTTCACAATATTAATCATCCACTTGCAAGCGATGCAACCTGCCACAAAAGCAGCTATAAAACCCACCACAAGAGACAATGCAGGAATGGTTTCGGAAAGAGTTTCGCCTTTCATCAGCTTGATGCCATCGAGCAAGGCTTCGCCCAATATGGGAGGTATTACCATCAGAAACGAGAATTGAGCTAACTTTGCTTTGTTGTCGCCAAGAAGCAACCCCGTGGCAATGGTGCTACCCGAACGAGACAAGCCCGGCAACACCGCACAAGCTTGTGCGATACCAATGATGAAAGCATCTTTCTTACTTATATTTTCTTTTTGCTTGGGTTTGTAATAATACGAAAAAGCAAGCAAACAGGCAGTCACCAAAAGCATACAGCCCACCACGGTAAGTCCCGAACCAAAAATAGCCTCTACTTCATCTTTGAAGAAGAAACCTACAATCATAATCGGAATCATCGAAATGAGGATGTTGATAACGTATTTGGTTTCGTCGTTGAGCTGAAACTTAAACAGCCCTCTAAATATCCAGTCTATCTCTTTCCAGAGGATTACCAGCGTGCTCATTACCGTAGCCACGTGAACCACGATGGTGAACGATAGATTCTCCTCTGGCTCAATGCCAAATAGCCACGAACCAATTGCAAGATGCCCACTGCTACTCACGGGCAGATACTCAGTGAATCCTTGAACTAAACCAAGGATGAGTGCTTCAAACCATTCCATTTTTTATAATCAATTCTTTATTAGTTAGTCGTTGTTGTCGGTTGTTTTGGGCTTACGAAGCACCGCATATATCATAAACACAAAGCCAAAGAAGCACACCGCAGGGGCCACCTTGATGCGTCTCACGCTAAAAATATCAGGTTCAAAAACCGTTTCGGTAGACGACGGACCCGTCATCAAAAGAAAGCCAATGATGATAATCACCATTCCTACGGCAAGCAAGATGAAGTTCATCTTATCGAAAGCAAATTGTTTTTTGTCAGCCATAATGCCAATCTATTTTAGTTTATTTTTTAGTTCTATACCAAGCGGTTATCAGATGTAATAGAGCGTGTTCGCTTTCATCCGCAAATATTTGTTGATGGACAAATAGGCACACACAAAGCTGATGAGCACCCCAAAGCCTACTACCGAAGCGGCTACGATAATCATCACTTCGGGAGTAATAATCTGCACCAGGTCGGGTTCGTAACTTAGCAGCCACCAAGCAGCTCCTGCCAGCACGATGTTGGCCAGCACACCTGCCAACACGCCGCTCCACACATTGCGCACCAAAAACGGACGGCGAATGAATCCCCAACTGGCTCCTACCAGCTTCATCGTATGTATCAAGAAGCGTTTGGAGTAGATGGCAAGGCGAATGGTGTTGTTGATAAGAGCAAACGAGATGAAAGTGAGCACGACGGCAAGTGCCAGCAGCACCAGACTGATGTTTCGGATATTATCGTTCACCATATCTATTAGTTCGCGCTGATACAATATATCTTGTATATTGGTGTTTCGTTTGATGCTTTTCTCTATCATTGCTATGCTGTCGGCATTGGCATACTGCGAGTGCAGTTTTATTTCGATAGAAGCGGTAAAGGGGTTGTAGCCCAAAAACTCTTGCGGATCGGTGCCCATAGCTGCCGTTTGTTCTTCCAAAGCCTGTTTTTTCGAGATGTATTCGGTCTCTTTCACAAAGGCCTCGGCATCAAATTTCTTTTGAAGCTTCAATATATCAGCCTCTTTCATATCGTCACTTATCAGCACCGAGAAGTTGATATTTTCGCGCACGTATATAGAGAGGTTGTGTGCAGCCAACACAAAAAACACCACCAATCCCAATAGAATCAACACCATTGTGGTGCTGACGCTGGCGGTGACAAACTGCATATCAACTCCTTTTCTATGTCTTTTTTGTTGGCTCATTGGTTTTTCTTTCTAAAAATGTAAATCATAGAACTGCTCTTCTCTTTGTCTTTGCGTGCGCTCCAGCCCGCTTTGGCTCCTGCAATGGCTCCTTTCAAATTGGCAAACGAACTCTTGCGGTGCTTTTCGCTAAGCATCGAAATGTAGAAAGCGTCAAAAGGCATCGGATAATGATGCGTTAGCTCAAAGCCATGTGCAGCGGCAAGCTGCTTAATGGTGGCGGGGGTGAAATGCCACAAATGGCGCGGCACATCGTAGGCAGCCCATTGCGCACCGTAGTAGGCGGCATCATAAGATGCACTGTTGGGCACGGCCACCACCAACACGCCTTGCTGGGTCAGTAGCTCATGCAGCTTGTCCCAAGTATCGTTCAGGTGCTCCAAATGCTCCATCACGTGCCAAAGCGTAATGGCATCGAAGGCATCAGTGGGTAGTTTTTCCAATTCCGATTCGGGCAACACATCCAGCCCGAAGCGTTGTTTGGCAAACTGGCGCGCCGAGGGACTTTTTTCGACGGCGGTGACTTGCCACCCCAATTGCTGCATCATAGCCGAAAAATAGCCTGTGCCCGTGCCTATGTCGAGCAAACGGCCTACGGGTAAATGCGATTCACGCTCTACAATGCGTGCTTTTTGCCCCAACATATAGCGGCGCACACGATGATAGAGCACATTCATAAATCCTTTTTGGGTGTCGGAGTGAGAAATGTAGTCGGGGCTTTCGTAGTAGCGTCCCATTTCAGTTTCGACGGGTGCATTTTGAGTAAACTGAAAACCACACGACAAGCAGCGAGCCAAGTCGAAGCTTTCTCCCGTAGCATAATAATCGGTACACGTCATCGCACGTTCAAAACGTGAATTTCCGCACACAGGACATTCATTTATAAGGAGTTTACTCATCTACGTTGCACTATATCTTAGAGGGTTTTCGATACAAGAGGGAACAATACACCCAAATTTGGTGCAAAGAAACAAATAAAATGCGACGAAACGCAGGTCGTTAACACATATTAAATATTCGTTTGGCCGTTTTATAGCCTCGATATAGAAGTCTCTTTGAGAAAGTTGTGGCAAAGGCATCTTCAGCCAAAGTGCAGTATGTTTACTTTTGACACGATAAATATAAACAAGTGAGACGATGAATGTAAACAGTTGACACGACAAATATTCACATCTGAAAGGCGATGCAGCCTTATGGATAAACAGCTCATTATCAGCAGTTAGAAAAACCAAACAGTAGCAAGGCCTTCTCAGCTTGGTAGGTAGCCCTATCCAGCACGGTAGCAACGCCTATCTACCGAGCGGGATAGGGCTTGCCAGCTTGCCTTGATGGCTCATAACAAAAAACCGCCCCACTATCATTGCAAGCAGAGCGGTTTTTGTTGGTAATATATTGTGATATGAGTGGCTTTTATGCCTTCACCTCTTCGCCTTTGAGAGTGGCTGAGCTGGCTTCGGTGATGCGCACATTCACAAAGTCGCCCACCTTGTGAGTGCCTCTATCGAACACCACCACTAAATTTTGCTCTGTACGGCCAAACAACTGCTCTTTCGAACGCTTCGACACGCCCTCTACAAGCACCTCATATACTTTGCCGATGCAGCGTTGGTTGGCTTCGGCAGAGAGTCGGTTTTGCAAAGCGATGATTTCGTTCAAGCGATTGATTTTCACCTCTTCGGGGATGTTGTCTTCGAGATGCTTTGAGGCATAAGTACCCGGACGTTCGGAGTATTTGAACATAAACGCCGAGTTGTATCCACAAGCCTCCATCAGCGAGAGCGACTCTTGGTGGTCTTCTTCGGTTTCGGAGTGGAAACCAGAGAATATATCGGTAGACAGCCCACAATCGGGGATGATGCGACGGATAGCGTCTACACGTTCCATATACCACTCACGGTCGTACTTGCGATTCATCAGTTTCAGGATGCGTGAGCTACCACTTTGCACAGGCAGATGGATGTGCTTGCAAACGTTTGGCACATCGGCAATGACCTGCAACGTTTCATCGCTCATATCCTTAGGGTGAGAGGTGGTGAAGCGTACACGTACACCCGGCACCGCTTCGGCCACAATGCGAAGCAACATCGGAAAGGTGACAACCTCGCCATCGGCTTTCTCGAAACGATATGAGTTGACGTTTTGCCCCAGCAAAGTAATCTCTTTGTAGCCCTTTGATGCCAGGTCGTTCACTTCGTTCAAAATGCTTTCTACGTCGCGGCTGCGCTCCCTGCCACGTGTGTAGGGCACAATGCAGTAGGTGCAGAAGTTATTGCAACCACGCATAATAGAGACGAATCCCGATATGTGATTGCCACAAATGCGCTTTGGAATCACATCGCGATAGGTTTCGGTGGTAGATAGCTCCACGTTGATAGCTTTCTGACCAGCCTCGACCGAAGCCACCAAATCGGGTAGGGTGAGGTAAGCATCGGGACCCACCACCAAGTCTACGTGGTGTTTCTCAATCAAATCTTCCTTTACACGCTCTGCCATACAGCCCAACACGCCCACAATGAGGTGTTTCTTCTTTTTCTTCAACGAGTGGAAGAAGTCGAGACGATTGAGTATCTTCTGCTCGGCATTGTCGCGAATGGAACAAGTGTTCATAAACACCGCATCGGCATCGTCCAAGGTTTCGGCCATTTCGTAGCCCGCCATTTGCATCACCGAAGCAATTACTTCACTGTCTGCCACGTTCATCTGGCAGCCATAGGTTTCGATAAACAATTTTCGATTGTCATCGGCAGTTGCAGATTTAAAGTCCGCTCCTGTTAATTCATTCATACTGTTTTCTTTAAAAAATTAATCGACCGCAAAGGTAGGGGTTCTTTCGCCAATATGCAGAGCGGAATAGATAAAAAAATCGATGATACGATTGCAAATCAAAGCACACTTTATAATAAATGTTAACGAAAAGACTTTTTATAAGAGGTGGTTTGTGCGTATCAACTTTATTTCACAAATTTGTCCAATGAAAGAAACATTAGATTTTTTCATAGTTAAGGTTTAGGTTAAAAGAATAAAGGGGAGCTGTGAAGCTGCCCTTTTTTATTTGGCGTATTAAAGCTCTCACAGCTTTATAATTTTTCCTAAAAACGGAAAAATAGGCTAACCCCTTATCACTTATCGGATTAAATCGCTAACTTTGGCGAACTAAAAAACACAACAGCTATGGAAGATTATATAGGCTACCTTTTTATAGCACTACTTGTAGGATTCGGAATATATAGTGAGATTCGTAAACAGAAAGCTAACCATTCCGAAAATGAACACGCTATGCCTACTCCTGCTGCTAAACCCATCGACAGAAAACCCCAAAAGGAACAGATAAAACCCACCAAAGCACCCGTGCAGAAAAAACAGCAACAAGAAACCGTGGCTGCAATGAAAGCACGCAAAGAACGCGAAACCGCACAAATGTTTTTGAACACCAACGAAGGAGTGCGAAACACATCTTGCTACGAAAGCCCTCTTATATCGAAGGGACAAGAGGAACAAGGAGAGGAAAGCGAATTTGCAATCACATCGGCCGAAGAGGCACGGCGGGCTATTATTTGGTCGGAAATATTGCAACGAAAATATTAACCTGATATATTACAATTAAATAAACTATGGCATTGAATTTTATTTCGGCAGCAGAAGCTGCAAGCATCATCAAGCACGGTCACAACATCGGCTTGAGTGGATTTACGCCCGCAGGAACAGCAAAAGCTGTGACAGCGGAACTCGCTAAGATAGCAGAAGCAGAACACGCAAAGGGAAATCCCTTTCAGGTAAGCGTATTTACTGGAGCTTCTACGGGCGACTCTTGCGATGGAATATTGGCTCGCGCTAAAGCAATTCGTTATCGCGCGCCTTATACCACCAACGCCGATTTTCGCAAAGCAGTAAACAATGGTGAAATAGCATACAACGATATTCACTTGTCACAAATGGCTCAAGAGTTGCGCTATGGTTTCTTCGGAAAAGTAGACGTAGCAGTGATTGAAGCTTGCGAGGTGACAGCAGATGGCAAGATATATCTGACTGCCGCTGGTGGTATCGCTCCCACAATCTGCCATATGGCAGACAAGATTGTGGTGGAACTGAACAGTGCTCACAGCAAAAATATGATGGGGATGCACGACGTGTATGAGCCCAAAGATCCTCCTTACCGTCGTGAGATTCCAATCTACAAACCCAGCGACCGCATCGGCTTGCCTTACATACAGGTAGACCCCAAAAAAATTATCGGCGTGGTAGAAACAAACTGGCCCGATGAAGCGCGCGACTTTGCAGGCTCCGACCCTGTGACCGACCAAATCGGGCAACGTGTGGCCGACTTCTTGACTGCGGATATGAAGCGTGGCATCATTCCTTCTTCGTTCTTGCCATTGCAGTCGGGTGTGGGAAACATTGCTAACGCTGTGCTTGGTGCTTTGGGACGTGAAAAGTCAATCCCAGCTTTCGAGATGTACACCGAAGTGATACAAAACTCAGTTATCGACTTGATTCGTGCTGGACGTGTGAAGTTTGGTAGTACTTGCTCGCTTACTGTGACCAACGACTGCTTGCAAGGCATCTACGATGACATTGATTTCTTCCGCGACAAACTCGTGCTTCGTCCTTCCGAAATATCTAACAACCCAGAGATTGTTCGTCGTTTGGGCATCATCTCTATCAACACCGCCATCGAAGTAGACCTTTACGGAAATGTGAACTCTACACACATCAGCGGAACGAAGATGATGAACGGTATTGGTGGTTCGGGCGATTTCACTCGCAACGCTTATATCTCAATCTTTACTTGCCCATCGGTGGCTAAAGAAGGCAAAATCAGTGCTATCGTGCCTATGGTGTCGCACGAAGATCATAGCGAACACTCGGTAAACATCATCATCACCGAACAAGGTGTGGCAGACCTTCGCGGCAAAAGCCCCAAAGAGCGTGCTATGGCTATTATCGAAAACTGCGCTCACCCCGACTACAAAGAGATTCTTTGGGACTACTTCAAGCAATCGGGCGGAAAAGCACAAACTCCACACAAGATTCAATCGGCACTGGGTATGCACGCCGAGCTTGCTAAGAGCGGTGATATGCGCAACGTGAACTGGGCGGAGCACATCTAATAGGATTGCCCTTACCAATAAAATAAAAGCAGAAGTTCATTCGCTACGGAAAGAACTTCTGCTTTTTATTTTTATATCGTGGCAAAGCTTATTTCGGGGTAGGGGTCACTATGCCTCCATCTACGTAGTTCCAGTCTTCCACTGTTACTCCATCGGGGTTCTCAATGGTAGAATGCAAGGTGAGGACATAGCTTCGCTCATCGCCCGCCTTAAAGTCAATATTCGAAATATCACAGTGGTATCTATCTCCCTTTACCTCAACAACTATTTGCCCAGCTTTGCAAGGAAGCACAAAAGTATCTACACAACCACGAACAACCTCGACAGGTAGTAGGCAAACACTGTTAAAATCAATGTCTATAATCCCATTTCGCAAATCGAAAACAGCCTCAACAGGACGCTCTATCCATACCAAAGCATCGGGTATGACCGTATTCCGATTATCTTTTAAACAAAGTTTTATTTTTGATAATTGCGGAAAAAAAGTCAGATGAGTCTCCTCATCATTGGATACAACAGCCTTAGCATAAGCAAAGTTATGATTGTTTGTTTCGGATAGATTGAGGGGAAAATACCACCCATTTAGTGAAGAATAAAAGGGCAAATAAGAAAATACAGTTGTTGTAGAAGCATCAAGCGAGACTGTCAAACGCACATCGTCGGCAGGAGACATATTGCCATCCAAGCTAACCGAATAGGCTTTATTTAAAGCATTTTGTTGGATAGCACCGTTGTTGTGGTTTTCTACTGCATAAAGGCCTACTCGCTCTGTGCCATCCCACACTATGCCAGTTTGGGCATTACTATGTAGCCCAGCAGTAAAGTCAATGGTACGCAATTCGGCTGTTGGTGTTTCAATCACTTCTGCATTGCTACACGATGCCATAAGAGCAGCAATAAAAACAATTGTGAAGCAAAGGTTTGGTTTCATCTTGTGTTTAGGTTAAGTCTATAATTACTAAACGACAACAACAAAGATTCATTGCACGAAGACACCTAATAATTACACAACACCTCGCACACTTCATTCTGAAAAGTGCGTGCTTGCCTGTGCGACAACACATTCTGATTCATAATAGCAAAAGCAAGATAGTGTCCGTTGGCAGCTTTTGCATATCCAGCCAAAGCGTTGATGCCCGTGAAAGAGCCCGTTTTAGCATACACGTTTCGGTAAGCACGCCCTTGCTTCATCCTGTTCTTGATAGTGCCGTCAATGCCCGACATAGGAAGAGCCTTGTAGAGTTGCTGAAAAATACGTGTATCGTTGTAGGCATATTTTAAGAAGTCTACCAAGAGGGCAGGGGATAGGTAATTGTAGTTGGACAGTCCCGAACCATCTACAAGCTTATATTTTTCGGGATTGTGCCCCAAACGCCTCATCAATTGTTTTGTCACCTCCAATCCCTCTTTTGCCGACACCTCTTTTTTGCCAGAAGCTTGCGCACCTGTTCGGTAAAGCAATGCTTCGGCATTTAGGTTGTCACTTTCTTTCAGAATTTCGCTTGCCACTTGCTGAAAAGGAGTCTCAAACCGAGCCGCCATCGTGCTAAGCGAGTCTATTACAAGCGCATCAAAAGCATAGCCATTGAGAGCGTGTATACCCCGCTCGCCCAACCGTTGAATGAAAGTGTGCATAAAGAAGTCCTTCGAACTATAAAGACTCATTTCGGTAGACTGCCTTTGTTCTACATTGCCACTCACCACAATTTCGTTCGAGTTGTTCATCCAATCTCTGGAGATACTAAACTTACCTGCCGAAGGGGTACGCGATAAGGCCTCGTTAGAAACCGTGTAATAAGACGAACGAGGAGAAACAAGCACCTCTGGCATCTCGCCTCTCACCTGCGATGGAACAACAGATACAGTCACCGTTCCTTTACTATACATCAGCGGAGAAAGGTAAGGCTGAAAAGCTGCGGGGTTGTCGTCCCAAGCCCATCCATTGCCCCAATAAAGCGAATCGGTCATAGACACATCACCATACACCGCTCCGTCAATGACACGAAAAGGAAGCGAAGACACCTCTCTTGCCAAATAATCCATTCCTTCGTCATCAAATTCGGGGTCAAAACCACCCACTACATACAAATCACCTTTCAGCGTATCGCCCTTTATCACCCCCCGATACCACACCTCGGTGCGAAAAGGAGCATTACCATCACTGCGCGAAAGAGCCGCAATAGTGGTAAGCAATTTCATCGTAGAGGCAGGACGCGCCAATTTATTATCCCGGTAGGTATAAAGCATTTCACGAGCAGTAAGGTCATAAACAGCAATCCCCACTTCCGATTCGGCAGGCAAAGTAGCAATGAGCGAATCGATGGTAGTGGCCAATTGCGCTTGTCCCCATCCCATCAATGAGACGACAGAAAGAAGAGTGTATAGAAAGATTTTTTTCACTGGTAGCTTTTTTAGTATTCAAGAAATGATGGGTAAAAGTAGGGGATTTTTTTGAGTAACAGGCTCAAAACACCCCGAAAATAGCAGTTTTTGATGATGAGTGAGTTATAAAATGAAGCCTCCCTTAATGCCATTCAGTTAAGAGATGGTATCAAAGGAGGCTATCATTCTTGAATAAAAATGGGCTATTCGACAACTAATATTTTTAATGACTGGGTACTATTTCCATTCGTCAGTTTCAAAATGTAAAATCGATTGTTATCTACAAAAAATACAGGATTGGCATCGGTAGAAGAAGCCACATAAACCCCGTCTTGGCTGTATAGGTCAATCTGTGTATTAGGATTTTTTATTTGTAGGTGTGTTCATCAATGACTCTCCAGAATAGCTACCAACCGCACCTCCAACTTCACCTCCCAGTTCCTCTGCTGCAGAATGAGCCATACCCTCAAGCTCCTCTAACTCACTATCACTCAATGTTATAAACCCTGTAATATAAGCTAAAAACGGTGTAAAAAACTTTGCAATAGTCAACACTGTTATAGAAACTGCTAAACCTTTCCAGAAAGATGTATATACCCATACAAGTATAAAAACTGTCAATGAAATGATAACATTGAAAAGAACTATTGCACATCCCCTTTTTGCTTTTTTTGTTTTGCCAAAATGAGGTTTTCCCTTAATGAACTTACACGAAATTTTCTCGCCTGTAGACATTGTAAAAATACCTTTTCCGCACAGCCCTTCGGCACTATCCTGCCAAGTTCCTTCATACGAAGTAGAGTCATTGTTCCAGTATATTTTACCCTCTCCTACTCTTTCTCCATTGACAAAATGACCTATATCTATTCTATTACATTGGTGATTATAACTTTTCCCATTACCATTTATAACATCATGTTCAAGTTCTCCTTCATACCAACCAGATCGGAAGAGCACACGTCTGAACTCCAGTCACGAGATTCC
>CAMTPA010000106.1 GCA_947074275.1 uncultured Bacteroides sp. | reverse complement strand
CAAAGTGTTTATAGTTAGCGTATCAGTTGTTAATAAGTGAAACTCTCATTTTTTATATTCATTTGAATAATGTTGTTGAAAAAAAATAATTTAAAATATTATACTATGATTTATGATATTGATATGATAAAAACATTCTACTCAGCTTATAAAGTAAAAGTAGAAAACGTGCGAAATTCTATTTTAAATCATCCTCTTACATTTGCCGAAAAAATATTGTATTCTCATCTCTATTCTGCTTCCGATTTGAAAGCGTATAAAAGAGGTGTCGACTATGCCAATTTTCGTCCCGATAGGGTAGCGATGCAAGATGCTACGGCACAAATGGCATTGCTACAATTTATGAATGCTGGGCAAGACCGTGTTTGTGTACCTTCTACAGTTCATTGCGATCATTTGATAAGAGCTTATCAAGGAGCTAATATTGATTTGCCCGAGGCCAATAAAAGCAATGAAGAGGTTTATCACTTCCTTCGAGATGTGTCATCGCGCTACGGGATTGGTTTTTGGAAACCCGGTGCAGGCATTATTCATCAGGTGGTGCTCGAAAACTACGCCTTTCCTGGTGGTATGATGGTGGGAACCGATTCGCACACTCCCAATGCAGGTGGTTTGGGAATGGTAGCTATTGGAGTTGGTGGTGCCGATGCGGTAGATGTGATGACGGCAATGGAATGGGAACTTAAAATGCCTACGTTGATAGGTGTGCATCTCACGGGAACGCTCAATGGTTGGTGCAGCCCGAAAGATGTGATTTTAAAATTGGCAGGTTTGCTTACTGTAAAAGGAGGAACCAACTCCATCATCGAGTATTTTGGTGAAGGCACGCAAACCATATCGGCCACTGGAAAAGCTACCATTTGCAATATGGGAGCTGAGGTAGGAGCTACCACTTCGTTGTTTCCCTACGACAACAGAATGGCTACCTATTTGTGTGCCACAGGGCGCGAAGAGATAAGTCGATTGGCTAATGAAGTGGCCGATGAGCTGCGGGCAGATGACGAGGTGATGCAATCGCCCGATAAATATTACGATATAGTGATAGAAATAAATCTTTCAGAACTCGAACCCTATATAAATGGACCCTTTACGCCCGATGCTGCTACGCCTATCTCAGAATTTGCCGAGAAAGTATTGCTCAATGGTTACCCTCGCAAAATGGAAGTGGGACTCATAGGCTCGTGTACCAACTCCTCTTACGAAGATTTGAGTAGAGCAGCTTCCATCGCTCGCCAAGCTCTCGAAAAAGATGTGGCTGCTGCGGCTTCGCTTATCATCAACCCGGGCAGTGAACAGATTCGTGCTACTGCCGACCGAGATGGTATCATCAATCTTTTTCAACAAGTAGGTGCTACAATTATGGCCAATGCCTGTGGCCCGTGTATCGGACAGTGGAAGCGCATCACCGACAACCCGCTAAAGAAGAACTCCATCGTCACCTCTTTCAATCGCAACTTTGCCAAACGAGCAGATGGCAATCCAAACACCTACGCTTTTGTTGCTTCGCCCGATATTGTGATGGCAATGACGTTGGCAGGAGACCTTTGCTTTAATCCTTTGAAAGATAGACTGCTTACTCACGAAGGAGAAAAAGTGAAGTTGACCGAACCAGTAGGCGAAGAGCTGCCACAATATGGCTTTGTGGTAGATGTGGATGGATATTTATCGCCCGAAGGTGAAAGTGTGTCGGTGCAGATTGATTCAACTTCTCAACGCTTGCAGATTCTTCAACCCTTTGCGGCGTGGGACGGAAAAGATTTGCTGGATATGCCTTTGTTGATAAAGACACAAGGTAAATGTACCACCGACCACATCTCTATGGCAGGCCCTTGGCTGAGATTCCGTGGACATCTGCAAAATATATCCGATAATATGCTGATGGGTGCAGTCAATGCTTTCAACGGAAGAATGAACAAAGTATGGAATCGATTGACAAACGATTATGACACTGTTTCGGCGGTAGCCAAGCGATACAAAGAGGATAACATCTCATCCATTGTGGTGGCCGAAGAGAATTATGGAGAAGGGTCGAGCCGCGAACACGCAGCTATGGAGCCTCGTTTTTTGAATGTAAAAGTGGTGCTTGCCAAAAGCTTTGCCCGCATTCACGAAACCAATCTTAAAAAACAAGGAATGCTTGCTGTGACCTTTGTCGATAAAGACGATTACAATCTGATTCTCGAACGAGATATTCTTTCAGTAGTGGGTCTCGACACGTTTACACCTGGCAAGAATCTCGCAATAATCGTGCGCCACGAAAATGGCGAAGAAGAGAGATTTGAAGTACAACATACCTATAATGAACAGCAGATAGCTTGGTTCAAAGCCGGCTCTGCACTAAACGCCAAGAAAGATGAATAGAATAACAAAAGCTTCGGACGGTCGGCTGATAGTGCCCGATCAACCCACCATCCCTTATATCACAGGCGATGGAGTAGGCAAGGAGATAACTCCTTCGATGATGGAGATAGTAGATACAGCCATACGCAGAGCTTACGGCACAAAGCGACAGATAAAATGGAAAGAGGTGCTGGCTGGCGAAAATGCTTTCAAGCAAACAGGCAGTTGGCTGCCTGCCGAAACGCTGGAAAAGTTTGAGTATTACACGGTTGGTATTAAAGGTCCGCTTACCACACCTATTGGCGAGGGAATCCGTTCGCTCAACGTAGCTTTGCGCCAAACACTCGACTTGTATGTCTGCTTGCGTCCTATCCGTTGGTATCAGGGCATCATCACTCCCATATTGGCACCCGAAAAGGTGAATATGACTGTTTTTCGTGAAAATACCGAAGATATTTATGCTGGAATAGAGTGGGAGGAAGGAACACCCGAAGCTCAGAAATTCTGTAAGTTTCTGCAAGATGAAATGGGAGTGAGCAACATCCGTTTCCCCGAAACATCTTCGTTTGGTGTGAAGCCCGTATCGCGTGAGGGAACCGAACGATTGGTGCGTGCGGCTTGTCAGTATGCTATCGAAAACCGTCTTCCCTCGGTCACTTTAGTACATAAGGGAAACATTATGAAATACACCGAAGGAGGTTTCCGCCGTTGGGGCTGCGAACTTGCTCAAAGAGAGTTTGGAGATGCTATTGCTTCCAAAAAGTTGATTATTAAAGATTGCATAGCCGATGCCTTTTTACAAAATACATTGCTTTGTCCCGAAGAATACTCTGTGATCGCTACGCTAAATTTGAATGGAGATTATATTTCCGATCAGTTGGCTGCTATGGTTGGTGGCATTGGTATAGCACCCGGAGCCAACATCAACTACAACAGCGGACATGCTATTTTTGAAGCCACTCACGGCACCGCTCCAAGTTTGGCCGGAAAGAATGTGGCAAATCCCTGCTCCATTATATTGTCGGCAGTGATGATGCTCGAATACATAGAATGGCAAGAGGCGGCCGACTTGATAACAAGAGCTTTGGAACGTTGTTTTGAAGACTCGCGTGCTACATTCGATTTGGCTCGATTTATGCCAAGCGGAGTGTCTCGTTCTACTACCGAGTTCACGCACGATGTGATAGAAAGAATTAATAATTGATGTAATAAATGCTACTATATGAAAAAAGAATATTTGGTATATAAACTATCAGAAGAGATGAAAGAAGCAGCCCGAATAGACAATGAGCTGTTCAGCAAATACGATGTAAAACGAGGATTGCGCAATGAAGACGGCACAGGAGTGCTGGTGGGGCTGACTAAAGTAGGAAATGTGGTGGGATACGAACGAGTGCCCGGAGGCGGATTAAAGCCCATTCCCGGAAAGCTTTTTTATCGTCAGTATGATTTGGACGATTTGGTACACGCCACCATCAAAGAAAAAAGATTCGGTTTTGAAGAGGTTGCCTACCTGTTGCTTTCGGGCAAATTGCCCAATAAAGATGAACTTGCTTCATTCTGCGAACTGATAAACGAGAATATGCCTCTTGATAGAAAGACAAAAATGAATATCATCGAATTAGAGGGACCTGATATAATGAATATTTTAGCACGTAGTGTGCTCGAAATGTATCGCTTCGATCCCAATCCCGAAGATACTTCGCGCGATACTTTGATGAGGCAGAGCATCGACCTAATATCGAAGTTTCCTACTATCATAGCCTATGCTTATAATATGCTCCGACATGCCACCTTTGGACGTTCGCTTCACATTCGTCATCCACAAGAAAATTTGTCTATTGCCGAAAACTTCTTGTTTATGCTCAAAAAGGATTACACCGAATTGGAGGCACGCACGCTCGATTTGTTGCTTGTGCTTCAGGCCGAACACGGCGGGGGTAATAACTCTACCTTTACGGTGCGTGTCACCTCTTCTACGGGCACAGATACTTATTCGTCTATTGCTGCGGGCATTGGTTCGCTCAAAGGCCCATTGCACGGTGGTGCCAACATTCAAGTGGCCGATATGTTCCATCATTTGCAGGAGAATATCAAAGATTGGACAAACGTAGACGAAATAGATACCTACTTCACCCGTATGCTCAATAAAGAAGTGTATAATAAAACGGGACTAATATATGGGATTGGTCACGCTGTTTATACAATTTCCGATCCTCGTGCTATATTGCTGAAAGAGCTGGCACGCGATTTAGCGAAAGAGAAAGGCAAAGAACGTGAGTTCACTTTTTTGGAACTGCTCGAAGAACGTGCTATCAAAACATTTGGCAAGGTGAAAAATAACGGGAAAACCGTTTCGAGCAATGTCGATTTCTATTCTGGTTTTGTTTACGAAATGATTGGGCTTCCACAAGAAATCTATACGCCACTTTTTGCGATGGCTCGCATCGTGGGATGGTGTGCTCATCGCAACGAAGAGTTAACTTTTGCTGGTAAGCGAATTATTCGACCTGCCTATAAGAATGTGCTCGAAGAAGGCGAATACATACCACTTGGCAAGCGATAGTTTTATAAGTAAGTAAATAATTGAACTCATATCTGAAGCTTTGCAGCGTTTTTTTGTCGCGCAAAGCTTTTTTGTCTTTGTATTAGGCTAATACCTAAAATGAGATAGATAGGCATTGCCCACTGCCTCTTGCGAGTTTTTACGTTAAAACTTTGGTGTGAATTTAAGTTTTATTTAATTTTGGCGAGATTATTAAATTAACAAGTATGGGAACGCATTCTTTTCACCTGTTTTTAGGTGTTATGAGCCTGATAGCTTTGGTGGTATTTATCTCTCTTTACTTTGTGAAGGCAGGATATGGCATATTTCGCAGCAATTCATGGGGGGCGGCAATCAACAACCGTATGGCTTGGATATTGATGGAAGCCCCAGTATTTATCGTGATGTTTGTGTTGTGGTTCAACTCCGAACGCCGGCTAATGCCTGTTCCTTTCGTGTTCTTTCTTTTGTTTCAGTTGCACTATTTTCAGCGTTCTTTTATATTCCCTTTTTTAATGAGTGGCAAAAGTAAGATGCCACTTGCCATTATGTCTATGGGCATTGTTTTCAATATACTCAATGGCTATATGCAAGGGATATGGCTCTTTTATATATCGCCATTCGATATGTATCTTCCCGATTGGTTTTACTCTCCTCAATTTATAATAGGTGTAGTTCTGTTTTTTACAGGGATGATTGTCAATATACACTCCGATAGTGTTATTCGTCATTTGCGTAAACCGGGCGACACCAACCATTATCTTCCATCAAAAGGCTTGTATCGCTATGTCACCTCCGCCAATTATTTTGGTGAATTAATAGAGTGGGCTGGATGGGCAGTGCTTACGTGGTCGTTGCCTGGTTTGGTCTTTCTCTGGTGGACATTTGCCAATCTGGTGCCTCGTGCCAATGCCATTTGGCATCGCTACAAACAGGAGTTTGGCAGTGAGGTGGGAAACCGCAAGCGGATATTTCCTTTTATTTACTAAAATAATAACGACTTAAATACATCTTATATAATTATGAAAGACTCCAAGCTTTTCACTCCTGTGACGATAGGTCCGTTAACCTTGCGCAATCGAACCATTCGTTCGGCGGCTTTCGAAAGTATGTGTCCGGGCAATGCCCCTTCTAAGATGCTGTTTGATTATCATCAGTCGGTAGCGGCAGGCGGTGTGGGGATGACAACGATAGCTTATGCTTCGGTCACTCAAAGCGGCTTGTCGTTTGAACGTCAGTTGTGGATGCGCCCCGAAATAATTCCTGGTTTAAAAGAAATCACCGATGCGATACATGCCGAAGGAGCTGCTGCAAGTATTCAGATAGGGCACTGTGGCAATATGTCGCACAAAAGCATTTGTGGAGTCACCCCTATATCGGCCTCTACTGGATTAAACATCTATTCGCCTACGTGGGTGCGTGGAATGAAAAAAGAGGAATTGCCCGAAATGGCAAGAGCTTATGCCAATGCGGTGAACTTGGCTCGTCAAGCAGGTTTCGACGCTGTTGAAATTCACGCAGGTCACGGCTATCTTATCAGTCAGTTTCTGTCTCCTTATACCAACAAGCGTAAAGATGAGTTTGGTGGTTCGCTTCAAAACAGAATGCGATTTATGGAAATGGTGATGGAGGAAGTAATGAAGGCCGCAGGCGATGATATGGCTGTATTTGTGAAAATGAATATGTGCGATGGCTTTAAGGGCGGGATGGAGATAGAAGAGTCTTTGCAAGTGGCCAAAAAGCTGGTTGAACTGGGTGTACACGCATTGGTGTTGAGTGGAGGATTTGTGAGCAAAGCACCGATGTATGTGATGCGTGGTGCAATGCCTATCCGCACACTGACCCATTATATGAATTGTTGGTGGTTGAAGTTGGGAGTGAAAATGGCTGGCCGAATGATGATTCCTACCGTACCATTTCAAGAGGCGTACTTTTTGGAAGATGCGCTGCGTTTCAGAAAAGAGCTTCCCGAAACAAAATTAGTATATGTAGGTGGTTTGGTGTCGCGGTCGAAGATAGACGAAGTGCTCGATGATGGTTTTGATGCTGTGCAGATGGGTAGAGCCTTGCTAAATGAACCCGCTTTTGTCAATAGAATGCAAGCCGAAGAGAGCGCACGTTGCTCGTGCAAGCACAGCAACTATTGCATTGGGCGTATGTATACTATCGAAATGGCTTGTCATCAACATTTAGAAGGTGAGGAATTGCCTCGTTATTTGCAAGAAGAGATTGCAAAGCTCGAAAAACAATAACAACAAAGAACGAAGAATAAACGATTTATGAAACAAGGTATTGCGGTGATAACTGGTGCAGATGGAGGAATGGGTACAGAAATTACTCGTGCGGTAGCAGAAGCTGGTTATTCCATTATAATGGTGTGCTACACCACACAAAAAGGGGAAAAAGTAAAACAGCAGATTGTCGAGTCGACAGGAAACGAAAAAATAGAAGTGATGCAAGCCGATTTCTCATCTATGCAGTCGGTGTCGGATTTGGCAGATAGGATATTGCAAAAAGAATTACCCATTGCTTTGTTGATGAACAATGCCGGCACACTCGAAACTGCTTTTCGTACTACCGTAGATGGAGTAGAACGCACGGTTAGCATCAATTATTTAGCTCCTTATCTACTTACTCGCAAGTTGCTTCCTTTGATGGGGGCTGGTACACGTGTTGTCAATATGGTTTCTTGCACGTATGCCATTGGCAATATTGACTTTCCTCACTTCTTTGCACGTGGTCGCAACGGTGCATTTTGGCGTATTCCTATTTATAGCAACACCAAGTTAGCGTTGCTTCTGTTTACACTTCAGTTGGCAGAGCAAGCCAAAGACAAAGGTATTTGTATCAATGCTGCCGATCCTGGTATTGTCTCTACTCCCATTATTGCTATGCACGCTTGGTTCGACCCTCTCACCGATTTATTTTTTCGTCCTTTTATTCGCACGCCTCGTCAGGGTGCCGATACCGCTATTCGTTTGTTGCTCGATAAAGATAATGAAGGAAAAAGCGGCACATTCAATATAAGTGGACATACCAAACCGCTATCAAGTAGATTTACGGAGCATAAACAAAAACAGAAATTGTGGGATGAAACGGAGCATCTGCTGAGTAAATGGGTGTAAACCCTACTCAGCTTTCTCTTTTCTTTCGTTCATCTTTCGCTCTATAAATTGAATTTTCAGATTGGTCTCTTCCTTGTCTTTCTTGATTTGCTGAATAGCTGAAAGTATTTGTGCCAGTTCGTATATGTTTGTGAGTGCCTCCATATCTCCTTTTGACATTTGAAAAGTATATAGTTTTCCACCCAAATACTCTACTTTGATGTTTTTGTCCCGATTCAAATAAAGAAAGCCCATTACGTTGCCATCTTCTCCCATCTTAAAATCAGACTTTTCAATCTTCTCGCTCATATCGGTGGTTTCATAGCTGTCGGCCGATACAGGTGTTTCGGCAAACGTGCCATCGGGCGCAATAACCTTTACAGCCAAATGGTGAATGAAGCCCGATCCGCAATAGATAGAGGTCATAGTCATTACTCCCAGCTCATTGACTTGAAAACGCAAGAAGCTACGATGAAGATTCTTTTCTACGGTTTGGGTAGGCCAAAAGTAATTGCCTATTCGTTGATACTCTTCATTTTTCTCAAATACATACCTGTTTTTTATAGTCTCTAATTGCTCTTGCTTATTTTGCATCATACTATCCAAGTAGACTAAACTTTCTGTTTGTTCTTTCAATTCTACCTCCTGCAAAAAGGCGATGGCTTTTCGTCTCACGTCAAAAGCTTTTGGATAAAGAATCTTGATGCTGTCTAATTGCAGCTTGGCTTCATTGTAATCATTGATAGCAAATGATTTGATTGCTTTTTCAAATCGCTCTTCGGCAAGTTTGTCTTGACTGTTGTCGCACGATGCCAATAGCAATGAGGCGAAACACAGAGAGGTTAGAATGACTTTTTTCATGATTGATATGCTTATTGTTTCTAAACTGTGGGCAAATATACTATAAAATTGATAAGTGAAGTAAACACCGAAGCATTAAAAGTTTGTACCTTTGCACCCTAAAAGTCAATTGAGTTTTGCGATGAACCGTTTCTTTCGATTGGCATCTCTAACAAAAACAAAGTATGGTCGAGTTAACTCAACAAGAATTAAAAGATAAATTTAGCGATAAGATATTTAATCAAATAGCCGATACTGCCGATGAATTGGGTTTGGAGTGCTATGTGGTAGGAGGCTATGTGCGCGATTTGTTTCTGCAACGTCACTCTAAGGATATTGATGTAGTGGTGGTGGGTAGTGGCATCGAAATGGCACAGGCACTTGGCTGGCGGCTTGGTAAAGGGGCGCACGTGTCTGTTTTCAAAAATTTCGGCACAGCGCAAGTGAAATACCACGGGGTTGAAGTCGAGTTTGTTGGTGCTCGTAAAGAGTCTTATCAACGCAATTCGCGTAAGCCAATTGTGGAGGATGGAACGCTCGAAGATGATCAAAACAGACGTGATTTCACCATCAATGCTATGGCGGTGTGTTTAAATAAGACTCGATTTGGTGAGTTGGTCGATCCTTTCAATGGGATAGCCGATATGAAAGAACGCACCATTCGCACTCCCCTCGATCCCGATATAACATTTAGCGACGACCCTTTGCGGATGATGCGTTGCATTCGTTTCGCTACTCAACTCAGTTTCTACATTGACGATGATACATTCGATTCGCTATGTCGCAACCGAGAGCGTATTAAGATTATATCGGGCGAACGCATTGCCGATGAGTTGAATAAGATTATCCTTTCACCAGTTCCTTCCAAAGGGTTTATTGATTTGGAGCGAAGTGGGCTGCTCGAACTTATATTTCCAGAGCTTGCAGCTATGCAGGGCATCGAAACGCGCAATGGCAGAGCGCACAAGGATAACTTCTATCACACACTCGAAGTGCTCGATAATATAAGTAAAAAGACAGATAACTTGTGGTTGCGCTGGGCGGCTTTGCTTCACGACATTGGCAAACCAGTCACGAAGCGTTGGGAGCAGAAAGCGGGATGGACTTTCCACAATCACAATTTTGTAGGCGAGAAGATGGTTTCTAATATCTTTCGTGGAATGAAACTTCCTATGAACGAGAAAATGAAATTTGTGCAAAAAATGGTAGGTCTACATATGCGTCCCATTGTTATTGCCGATGATATTGTAACCGATTCAGCTGTGCGTCGATTGCTGTTTGAGGCAGGCGATGATATTGATAATTTGATGACGCTTTGTGAGGCGGATATTACTTCAAAAAATACCGAACGAAAGCAGCGTTTCTTAAATAACTTTGCGTTGGTTCGTCAGAAGTTGAAAGACATAGAAGAAAAAGATCGTGTACGCAATTTTCAGCCACCCATTGCAGGCGAAGAGATTATGCGGTTGTTTGGTTTGGAGCCTTGTCGCGAAGTAGGAATGCTAAAAAGCTCTATTAAAGATGCCATTTTAGATGGTATTATCCCCAATGAATACGATGCGGCTTATGAGTTTATGCTCAAAAAAGCAGAGAAATATGGTTTTAAGTTAATAGAAAAATAAGCGATAACTTATCTATAAAAAAGCGATAGATCGGAAGAGCGTCGTGTAGGGAAAGAGTGTTAAGATTAGTGTAG
>CAMTPA010000105.1 GCA_947074275.1 uncultured Bacteroides sp. | reverse complement strand
TGATTGTGTTTGGCGAAATGGACTGGGAAAAAGGTTGGACTCAACAATTCCACTACGGTGCTATCCGAAACAACAACACAAAAATGTTTAAGTTGCTGGGCGCAGATACTGGTTTCGACTCAATTGGCGAGTTTACCACAGCCAAAAAAATGTCTAAATACTTGGATCGCCTCAACTCGAACGGGAAATTGACCAAAACCATTCTTTACAACTTGAACCCTTGCGCCAACGAAGTGATTGCTACAATGCTTGGAAACTTCCAAGACGGTACGGTTGCGGGCAAAATACAATTCGGTTCGGGATGGTGGTTCCTCGACCAAAAAGATGGTATGGAAAAACAAATGAACGCATTGTCGGTGCTTGGCTTGTTGAGCCGCTTCGTAGGTATGCTCACCGACTCTCGCTCGTTCCTTTCATATCCACGTCACGAATATTTCCGCCGCACCTTGTGCAACTTGGTGGGCAACGACATCGAAAATGGCGAAATCCCAGCTTCGGAAATAGAACGTGCCAACCAAATGATTGAAGACATCAGCTACAACAACGCTAAAAACTTCTTCCAGTTCTAACCAGAACTAAAGTAGAACTATAACCTACCACGGGATAGCTTTCTCCACGAAAGCTATCCCGTTTTTTTGTCTGTTCACATTTCATTTATCAACTGTAAACATTCATCGCCTCAACTGTCAACATATTGCGTACAGACTATACACATTTCAGCAATCAACAAATTGAAGGAGTGTTTCCACACCCAATTCTAAAAAAATCTATCAATATCATAAACCGCTCAACCATTTGATTAATTGGTTGTTTGTGTGTGTATAATCATCAAAACCAAAGCTATGCTTAGAACCATTTTCGCATACATTGTTCAAGGGGCCACATTTGTGTTCTACGCTTGGCTTACCTGGCTGCTTATCAATATACTTATATCGGTGTTTATTGATTTGCGCAACAAGCTTTTCACGCGCAATAGAGCCGAGTAAATTTTAAAATAGACTTAAAATATTGGGTTATTATCGGATGAAATACATACATTTGTGTTTCATCTATACCCCGATTATGAAAAAGCTACTATTTCTATTTTTATTGCCATTTACATTTATATCGGCTTGGGCACAGTCTGAATTGCCTGCCGATGACACGCGCTATTCGCCGGGCGAAAACTACAAAGAATATGGTGGCTTTTTGCTGGATATGGGTCTATTTGGCATTCTACCTCCCGAAGTTCCTAAAATAGACTTTAGCCTGACGACTATTCCCAAAGATTATTCACAGATTTTTCAGCTCAATCCCGATGTTGTATATAGCGGAAACGCAACCTATAACTTCAGCTCTTTTCAGCCTTCGTTTGGCACATTTTCGGCATTTGGCAATAGCACGAATATGCAAATGGGGTCGTTTCGGCTGAAAAACGGAATGAGGATAAACACCTATGGAGATTACAATGCCGATGGATATAGGATGCCCAATCGCAGCGCATTGCCGTGGGAAAGAAACAACTTTCGAGGAGCTTTTGAGATGAAATCGGCCAATGGAAACTTTGGCGTACGCATAGAAGTGCAACAGTCGCGCAAAAGCCCTTTTTATTGACCTAACCAATGATAGAATGAAAATACTTATTATCGGAGCCAACGGGTTTACTGGCCGAAGAATTTTGAATGACTTACGACAAAAAAAAGAGCACCAGCTTTTCGGTTGCTCACTAAGCGATGATATTTCACCATCAGCGGGATACCAATTTATCAAAACCGATATAACGCACCGAGAAGCAATGCAACAAGTGTTTCAGATGGTAAGCCCCGATGTGGTAATCAACACATCGGCACTTTCGGTGCCCGACTACTGCGAATCGCACCACGAAGAGGCGTATGAGGTAAATGCAGCTGCGGTAGGCTATGTGGGGCAACTCTGCAATGTGTACAACAGCCGATTTATCCACTTGTCTACCGATTTTGTATTCGACGGAAAAAATGACAGGCTATATACCGAAACCGACCAACCAAACCCTGTGAACTATTATGGGGTGACAAAATGGGAAGGTGAAAAACTGATAGAAAAAACCTGCAACAACTATGCAATAATACGCGTGGTGGTGGTGTATGGCAAAGGACTTCCGGGACAGCACGGCAACATTTTGCAACTGGTGGCCAATAAGCTACGAAATAGCGAGCCTATTCGGGTGGTGTGCGACCAATGGCGCACTCCTACTTATGTGGGTGATATATCGGAAGCAGTACAAGCACTAATACACCATACATCAAACGGGATTTATCATATATGTGGCAGCGATTGCCTATCGATAGCCGACATAGCCTACCGAGTGGCAGAGAGGCTGCAACTGGACAAAACACTAATTTGCCCTGTGAGCACCGCTGAGATGAACGAAACAACACCCCGCCCTCAGTTTAGCGGCCTGAGCATAGAGAAGGCCAAAAGAGAAATAAATTATCAGCCACACAGTATAGACGAAGGTATAACTAAAACATTTTTAGAATGAGCCAAAGCATAACCATACAATCGGCACCACACACCAATCACATCATTGGCTACAATGGGCCTACTCCTTTGAATATTACTCTCGATGAAACAGGTAAAATATCGAAAGTAGAATTATTGCCACATCAAGAAACACCCTCGTATGTGCAATTGGTAAGAAAAAGCGGACTGCTTGATACCTGGAACGGGTTGACTCCCCAAGAGGCTCTTGCCAAGAGAGTAGATGCTGTGAGTGGAGCCACCTATACATCGAGAGCCATAGCACAGACCCTACACAAGCGACTCGAAGTATATGAAGCCGAAAGTGCTGGATTCAAAGCGTCGTCGATGATTGCATTTGGTGTAGGAATAATAGGAATAGCAATGCTGATTTACTATGTATTTTATCGTCGAAGATTGAAAAGAGAGTCGTCTACTGCCGTAAAATGACTTTTTAGATAATCGAGCGTTTCAGCAATCGTCCGCACACTTTCAGCAGGCTTTTCTTGTAGCGATATTTTAAACATTTTGTTTATCAACCCATCGCCTACGTCAATGCTATTGAGCGATTCCACATCACGATGAGCCAAAATGCCATTTCGTGCGAGTGCCTTGCGCATCATTTCATATCGTGTGCCCTCACCAATCAGTTTCAGCTGCGAATAAAAGGAGTTTCTCACCTTAAACAGCCCCGTCGCATCTTCAAAAACCAAGCCTTCGGAAGCAAAAAAACGGCCAAGAGAACCGTCTAAAGCCAAATCTTCGGGCGAGCCAATCGTCACTCCCGCTTTCTTATCCATAATCCACACCTTATCGGCTATCTGCAACGCCAATTCCAAATCGTGTGTAGATAAGAATACCGTTTTATTCGTTTCACGGCTTAGTCGATGGAGCAATTGCATCATATCTACCTTGCTCGGAAAATCTAAAAAAGCAGTAGGCTCATCCAAATAAATTACCGATGTATCTTGTGCCAACGCTTTTGCAATCATCACTTTTTGTCGCTCACCATCGCTTAATGTGTGTACCATTCGATGCGCCAGCTTTTCAATCTTCACAAGGCTTATTGCCTTTTCTATCATTGCTCTATCCACATCAGTCATATTGCCCCAAAAACCAGTGTACGGACTACGTCCCAACCCTATCAGCTCGGTGACCGTCATATTGTAAATATCACATTTATCGGTGAGCACCACACTGACCGCCGTGGCAAGCTGCGCATCAGTATATTGTTTAATCTCGCGATTGTCGATGTATATCTCCCCCTCCAATTTGGGCTGAAAACCCGACAAGGTGCGTAGTAAAGTAGACTTCCCTACCCCATTTGCGCCCAGCAAGCAGGTTAGTTCTCCACTGCAAAGCGAAGCATTGATGTGTCGGGCCACAATGTGAGTATCACTTTTATGGTTGTAGCCAATAGTAAGATTGTGAATGAGGATAGTATCTTGTATCATAATTATCGTGAGCTTTGCAATGTCGCAAAGATACACTTTTCACACAAAAAAGGATTTTTTTATTGACATATATCAACGATTCATTTGGTTGTTTTTGAATAACTTTGCACACAATTTTTAGATTTGGCAAACGGTGACAGAGAAGATACATCAAGAAAGCGTAAAAAAACGATTGGCAAAACTTGCTACTCCTATTTTTATTGAAACCTTACTGATTATGATGTTAGGGGCGGTAGACACCTTTATGCTAAGCCGCCATTCGGACAACAGCGTGGCAGCCGTAGGAGTAGTCAACCAAATCATTATGCTTACTTTTTTGGTGTTCGAGGTTATCAATTTGGGCACATCGGTGCTCTGTTCTCAGTATATAGGCGCACGCCAAGAAAAAAAGGTAGTACAAGTGGTAGGAGTGTCATTGCTTGTGAACCTTTTTGTGGGAGGTGTAATTAGTGGTTTTCTCTATTTTCAATGCACCACCATCCTACGCTGGATGGGTTTAAACCCCGAATTGATGGCAGATGGTGTGGGCTATATGCGCATCGTAGGTGCTTTTGCCTTTTTTCAAGCCATATCCCTCACCCTATCGGCATCACTGCGAAGTGCCAACAAAGCCATTTATCCGATGCTTGTGACTGTGGTAGTCAACATTGTCAATATCATAGGCAACTACTCGCTCATCTTTGGCAGGTTTGGATTTCCCGAATTAGGTGTAGAAGGCGCAGCAATAGCAACTGCATTCAGCCGGGGTGTGTCGATGGTGATTCTTTTCATCATCTTACTCCGTGTTCATATACACAGTTTCCCAATGGCCTTTTTCCGCCCTTTCCCGTGGGTAGAACTGAAAAACCTAATGAAGATAGGTTTGCCCTCGGCAGGCGAACAGTTTTCATATAGCTCGTCGCAAGTAGTCATCACCTATTTCATTAATATGCTTAGCGTAGAGGCACTCGCAGCCCGCACCTATTGCGCCAACATCATTATGTTTGTCTATCTGTTTAGCATCGCTATGGCACAGGGAGGAGCAATCTGCATCGGTCAGCTCATTGGCGAAGGCAAACCACACGCCGCATTCTTACTGGGCAAGTTTGTAATGAAGCGCACGGTGCTAATCACCTTCTTATTATCGCTCACCATCGCCTTGTGCGGCAAATACATCTTAGGATGGCTCACCCAAAACCCCGAAATCATCAGCATAGGTGTGACTATACTTTGGATTGACACCGTGCTCGAAATAGGTCGCCCGATCAATATTTTTGCAACCAACGCTTTGCGAGCTGCAGGCGATGTGAATTATCCTTTCTATGTAGGGTTGGTAGTGATGTGGAGCGTAGCAGTAGGAGGTGGCTATCTATTGGGCATTCACTGGGGATTCGGTTTGTTTGGTATGTGGATAGCTTTCTTGCTCGACGAAAACATCCGCGGAGCTATCTTCGTGCGCCGATGGTATAGCTTAAAATGGCTTAATAAAAGTTTTGTGCAGGGATAAATTGTTTCTATCTTTGCAGCCTAATTTTGAAATATGGAATGGTTATATAATCTATTCATCGAACATTCGGCTTTGCAGGCCGTTGTAGTACTCTCACTCATCTCTGCTATTGGATTAGGATTAGGAAAAATACATATCTGCGGCATCTCACTCGGAGTTACTTTTGTTTTTTTTATTGGTATTGTAGCTGGTCATTTTGGTATATCCATCGACCCACAAATGCTAAACTATGCCGAAAGTTTCGGACTGGTTATTTTTGTATATGCACTGGGGTTGCAGGTAGGGCCCGGTTTCTTTAGCTCTTTCCGCAAAGGTGGCGTACAGCTCAACATACTTGCCATTGGGGTTGTATTATTGGGAACGCTACTTGCTATTATCGCCAGCTTAATCAACGGAATCAATCTGCCTGATATGATAGGTGTGCTTTGTGGTGCCACCACAAACACGCCAGCACTTGGTGCGGCACAACAAACACTCAAACAAATGGGTATGGAAAGCAACACACCCGCTTTGGGATGTGCCGTGGCATATCCATTGGGAGTTGTAGGAGTAATTCTTGCTATCTTAGCTATGCGCAAGTTATTGGTTCGCCCACAAGACATAGCACCTACACAGAGCGAAGACGAGAATCAAACATACATCGGTTCGTTTTTAGTAGAAAACCCTGCCATATTCAATAAAAGCATTAAAGAAATCGCCCACATCAGCTATCCCAAATTCATCATTTCACGTTTGTGGCGCGATGGCAGTGTAACAATACCCACCTCCGAAAAGATACTCAAAGCAGGCGATCGTTTATTGGTAATCACAGCCGACAAAGACATTCAAGCACTGACCATTTTGTTTGGAAAACAAGAAAACAGCGATTGGAACAAAGAGGATATTGACTGGAACGCTATCGACAATCAGCTGATTTCGCAAGGCATCGTGATAACTCGCCCCGAACTGAATGGAAAAAGACTGGGTTCGCTTAGACTACGCAATCAATATGGCATCAATATCAGCAGAGTATATCGGTCGGGAGTACAGCTTCTTGCTACCCCCGATTTGACTTTACAGCTGGGCGATAGACTAACGGTGGTAGGAGAAGCCAGTGCGATAAAAAGCGTAGAAAAAGTATTAGGCAATGCAATAAAGAGCCTAAAAGAGCCAAACTTAGTGGCAGTATTTATAGGTATTGTAGTAGGGTTGGCATTAGGAGCTATTCCATTCACCATTCCAGGTATCAGCACCCCTGTTAAATTAGGCCTTGCAGGTGGCCCTATCATTGTAGGCATCCTTATCGGAACATTTGGACCACGATTGCATATGGTGACTTACACCACTCGCAGTGCCAACCTGATGCTACGTGCCTTGGGATTATCGATGTATTTGGCTTGTTTAGGCTTAAATGCGGGCGCCCATTTCTTCGAAACCGTATTTCGATCCGAAGGTTTAATATGGGTAGGATTGGGTGCCGGACTAACCATCGTTCCTGTACTGGTTGTTGGCTTCATAGCACTCAAATGGATAAAATTGGATTTTGGCACTGTGTCGGGAATGCTTTGTGGTAGTATGGCAAATCCAATGGCACTAAACTACGCCAACGAAACCATTGCTAATGACAAACCATCAGTAGCTTATGCCACAGTATATCCGCTTTGTATGTTTCTACGTGTGATTATCGCACAAGTTATTCTCCTTTTCTTGTTGAGTTGAATTATTTTTATCTATCTTCGTTTTATCAAAATCTATTTTTTTACCTAACTAAATATGACAGCACAGTATAATATAACCCCCGAAAGCCTTCTCAATGAATTGAACTATCTGCAACTGCTTTCGCGCAGCTTTCCCACAATAGCCGATGCCAGTACAGAAATCATCAACTTGGAGGCTATTCTAAATCTTCCCAAAGGCACCGAACACTTCCTAACCGATATTCACGGAGAAGACGAAGCTTTTCAGCACGTATTGAAAAACGCTTCGGGAGCAATCAAACGCAAAGTGAACGAAATTTTTGGCAATACTCTTCGCGAAGCCGAAAAGAAAGAGATATGTACGCTAATCTATTATCCCGAAGAGAAGATACAATTAGTAAAAGCACACGAAGAGGATCTGGACGATTGGTATCTCATTACCTTAAACCAACTGGTAAAGATTTGCCAAAATGTATCGTCCAAGTACACTCGCTCCAAAGTGCGCAAATCACTTCCAAAGGAGTTTTCATACATCATTCAAGAACTACTGCACGAAACCAGCATAGAACCCAACAAGCACGCATACATCAACGTCATCATAAGCACAATCATCTCTACACGTCGTGCCGATGACTTTATTATCGCTATGTGCAACCTCATCCAACGCTTAACTGTCGACTCACTGCATATTGTGGGCGATATTTATGACCGTGGCCCAGGTGCGCACATCATTATGGACACTCTTTGCAATTATCACAACTTTGATATACAATGGGGCAATCACGATATATTGTGGATGGGCGCAGCTGCAGGCAACACAAGTTGTATGGCTAATGTAATTCGTATGTCGATGCGCTACGGTAATCTTGCTACACTCGAAGATGGCTATGGCATAAACCTGCTTCCACTTGCAACCTTTGCTATGGATATGTATGCCGATGATCCTTGCACCATATTTATGCCCAAAACAGGCTCTGCCGATTCTACTTACAACGAAAAGACACTGCGCTTGATAGCTCAAATGCACAAAGCTATTACCATTATTCAATTTAAACTGGAAGCAGATATTATCAATCGCCGACCAGAATTTGAGATGGGAAATCGAAAACTATTAGAGTTTATCAATTTTGATAAAGGTGTTTTTGTTCACAATAACAAAGAATACCCACTTCGTGACGCAAGCTTTCCTACCATCGATTCTAAAAACCCATACAAACTAACCGAAGAAGAGGAAGAGCTGGTAAAGAAGCTGCATTACTCGTTTATGAATAGCGAAAAATTGAAAAAACATATGCGCTGCTTGTACACTTATGGAGGTATGTATATGGTTTCCAACTCCAATTTAGTATATCACGCTTCGGTACCGATGAACGCTGATGGCACTTTCAAGAAAGTACGCATTGGGCACAAGGAGTATTCGGGAAAACGATTGATGAATAAGGTTGACCAATTGATACGAACCGCTTATTTTGAAGATGAGGATGAAAGCGAAAAGCAGTTTGCGATGGATTATATATGGTACGTATGGTGTGGCCCCGACTCTCCGTCATTTGATAAAAGCAAAATGGCTACCTTTGAACGCTACTTCATCGACAGCAAAGATTTGCATAAAGAGCAAAAAGGGCATTATTATAGTCTTAGAGACAATGAAGAAACCTGCAACAACATCCTACAAGAGTTTGGTGTAACAGGACAACATTGTCACATCATTAACGGGCACGTTCCTGTGAAAACAATTAAAGGGGAGCAGCCGATGAAAGCAGGAGGCAAACTGTTGGTTATTGATGGCGGTTTCTCAAAAGCATATCAACCCGAAACAGGCATTGCAGGCTATACGCTTGTATATCATTCGCACGGAATGCAGTTGGTGCAGCACGACCCGTTTCAATCGAGACAAAAAGCCATTGAAGAGGGGCAAGATATTAAATCGACGACCTTTGTCATTGAGTTCAACTCGCAACGAATGATGGTGAAAGATACCGACAAGGGCAAAGAACTAATAACCCAGATTCAAGATTTAAAAAAACTGCTCGTTGCATATCGCAACGGATTAATCAAAGAGAAGGTATAACAGCCTTCTCTTTTTTTGCCTTGAGTGTTATCACGCTAATTTCGGGCCACGCGCCAAAACGAAAAGGTACATTCTGTCCCGTGCCTGTATTTACATTAAGCAATTGATCTCCTTCTTTAAATTTACCTCCCCACTCGTCATAAATCAGCTGCGAAGGAGAATATTTACCCACTTTCACTTGCATTGCGTGTGTATGCCCCGACAAAGTCAGTGGAATGTCGGTGGTAGGTAGCACCTCGCGTTTCCAGTGCGATGGGTCGTGAGTCAACAATATCTTATAAGCATCATCGGGCACACCAGCCATTGCTTTGGGTAAGTCGCCCAACTGTGGATGTGGGGGTTTACTATCATTTTCCACACCGATAATAGCAAGTTTCTGTCCATCACGTTCAATGATTCGATGCTCGTTGAGCAACAAGTCCCATCCCATCTCACGCTGTCTTTGCTTTAAGTCCTCGATGCGTATTTCAATCTCTTGCGGAGTGGCTTGTTTGTCGTAATAACAATAATCGTGATTGCCCATTATGGAGTACACACCATCTTTGGCTTTGAGCTTTGCCAGTGTGCTCATATAAGGATTCAGTTCGTCGGGAGTGATATTTATCAGGTCGCCAGTAAAGAATATCACGTCGGGATGCAAGGCGTTCACCTCTTCTACAATGCTATCAAGCACAGCTGGGTCGTAATCGAAAGTGCCCACGTGCAGGTCGGACAATTGCACAATGCGATAATCATCGAAAGCCTGTGGAACTCCTGCCGTCACCTCAAATTCATCCAGCGTCAGCCGTTTCCAGCCATACGTGAAACCATAAAGTGCGCAGCACAACACCAGTATAGCTACTCCAAAAGCCAAGGTATTGCGCACCAAAAGAGCTTTGGGCATAACCCTTCCCAGCAGTCTGCCAATAGCGGATATGATAGCAAAAACAAGTTTGGGTATAGACACACCAAAAAAGAGTACAAAAAACACACGCAAGAATATGCGAGTAAGAACGCCACTAAGCCCCAACGCAAAAGATGCAACGGTAATGATGAGCGGCAACCAGTAAAGCAGTGAGTAAATCTTCTTTTTCCCCTTCACGTAGCTATGCCAAATATAGAAATCGGGCAAGGCTATCACCACAAACAGTAAGATTAGATACCACATATATTTTTTTTCGTCTAATATAGTTATAATTGACAAAAAACGAATGATTGCAATAAATGTTTATTTCATTTGTATCTTTTACTATTATTTTTAAGTTGCTTGTTGGGTATGAAGCGAGGTTGGAAAGAAATAGGCGTAAAATAAAAAAGCCCTCCTGTGCTATACAAGAAGGCTTTTTTGTGAGCGGAAAACGAGACTCGAACTCGCGACCCTAACCTTGGCAAGGTTATGCTC
>CAMTPA010000104.1 GCA_947074275.1 uncultured Bacteroides sp. | reverse complement strand
CAACCTTTGTTAACCTTAAATCTAATACTATGAAAAACACATTGCAAAGATACGGCTTCTCAGCACATTTGCAAACAAAACAAGAGAAAAAATATGTTTTATAACAGTATTTAAGAATGGCGTGCGTTTTTTTGCACACCATTCGTTTTTCAAGTCGTAAGTTTTAAATAATTGTAATAGCACTCATAAAGTTGAGTACAAGACAATGCAGCCATTATTATAGCATTATCTTCTTGCTGCTTCTTGCGTTTTCGGTCACCACCTCAATAATCTTTGTTCCTTTCTCGAAACCACCCACGGGCACATTCACCTCTTCACCAATGGCGGTGTTGCGCAGTGACTGTTCGTAGAGGCATTTACCTTCGGTGTCGTAGATGCGAAGCAGAGTGGAAGACGAAGCAGCGGTGAACACCACATTCAGATTGTCGTCTATCACAGCGTGCATAAAAGGCTCTTTGGGCGCATAATGGGGGTTGATGCCCGTAGGAAGCTCTTGAAGCGTTTTCTTGATGGCCGCATACGCATCTATCTTTCCGTTTCCGGCTTGGTAGATACCGGCTGAGTTTGTATAAGTATCTTTTTTTGCAGTGAATGCAAGAATCTCTTTTATCTCTTCGGGGGTCAGTGTTGGGTTCACCTCGAGCATCAAAGCCACCACGCCTGCCACAAATGGCGATGACATAGAGGTGCCTTGCATAGCTGCATAGTAGTTTTCCTTGCTGTTGTAGTGTGTCAAAGCTATGTAATCGCTCGGTTTAAATGTTTCGTCTTTGCCCGACACTGAAGATACAAGATAGGCACCCGGAGCAGCAATATCGGGCTTCCATCGTTCATCGGAAGTAGGGCCATAGCTCGAAAAGCTTGAAATTTTGCTCAATCCCGTTCCCGCAGCTGTCGCACTGCTTCCATCCAGATAATCCAGTTTATTCCGGGTGTTGAAAGAGGCCACCGCAATGCTTCGGTGAGCTGTTGCAACCATCTCCGAAATAGTGTATTCGCTATCACCTGCTTTGTGGGTGGCAAGAGATAGGTTTTTGAAAGCTGGCCCCGACATAACCCAGCCGTGCATGGTGCCAGCCGTGCCTTGTACATCGATACCCACATAGAAGCGATTGCCGTTTATCTGCTTGCTTCTGGTCTCTAAAATCATACTTGGCTTGTTGTTTCCACTCGATATTCCTGTTTCTACTTCAACCGCTATCGTGCTGTATGCGCTGGTTTCGGTTTCTCTTACTCGCCACGACACAACAAATGAGGAGTCTCTTTGCATCGCAAATGGTTCGGTGGCAAGAAGCACCTCTTTGTTTGTGTGGTCGTAAAGGTAAACCTGATTGGTGTACGAGCAATTTTCATCACCCCACATATTTATGGTAGTGGTATAATTATCATTTTTATCCAATGTTATAAACGTGCGAAGCATATCGTCGGAAGGAGTAAATGTTTGCTTGATATGCCCTTTTGAATAACCATCATTTCCGGCAGAACAAACAATGATGTTTCCTGTATCACACAGTCCGTCGATGACAAGATTTGAAAGTGATGTACCATCGTGTGGGCCGAAGCTTGTTCCCAAACTCAGGTTTATCACACAGGGTTTATTCACCTCATTCGCATAGTCCAAGATGTATTTGATACCATCCAAAACACAGGAAATTGTCATATTAGTAGCCACTACCACTATTTCAGCATCCGAAGCCACGCCATAATAGCCGCTTTTAAAATCGCTTCCTGCACCAATGCCCAGCACGTGTGTGCCGTGCGTGTCGGTAGTCACGTCGTGCGAGTGTGCCACAATCTCTTCTTCACCCACATACTCGTATCCATATCTGAAGCTGGTGTTGCTTTGCGTAGAGCTTACATTTTGGTCCCACACTCTCGATATGCGAAGTTTGCCCGTATCGTGATTGTAAAAATTGGAATGGTCGAACTGAAAGCCGATATCGACAATGCCATATATCACACCTGTACCGGCAAATGCTTTGGGGAGGTCGACTGCATTTTCAATATCAAACACGCCGGTTGCCTCTTTGGCATTGTCGGTTGTTCGGTTCACTTTTCCTGACGCTGAGGCTCTTTGAACTCCTTTTGCTTCTTTTAGTTTATCTGCTTTGTCGATGGGAATTTTCAGAGTTGCCACATTAGGGGTTAGTTTATTCAAGATGAATCCATCCTTTTCGAGCGAGGCTATATCGAGGCTGTCGTTGTAAGAGATGAGGGCATCAAAATAGAGAACGCCGTTGTGTTGATAGAGCGAGGTTTCTACCTGATTGTCACTACGTGTCAGCCCTTCTTGCTGGCGATTGGTCTCTTGCTCGATGCGTGAGATAAGCTTTTTAACATCAGCCGACTGCCCGAAAGCAATGGAACTACAAAGCAAAAACAGAAAAGTGATGGTGATAGATAGAGATTGTCGTAGGCTCATAAACTTTATTTTATATTTATTCACTACAAAAGTAGGGAAGTTACCACTGAAAAGCAAGCTACAAAGAGGGTTATTATGGAATGGGCAAAAAAAAAGGAGTCACGCTTGACTCCAACCTTTGTTAACCTTAAATCTAATACTATGAAAAACACATTGCAAAGATACGGCTTCTCAGCATATCTGCAAATAAAACAAGATAAAAAGTATGTTTTATAACAGTATTTAATTCTTTAAGGTTGTTTGTTTGCTTTTTTGATATGTTTGTTTTCCTGGCAGGAGCTTGTTAAGTAGCTTTTTATTGATGAGTTCCCTTTAAAAAATCATTTTGTCATAAGTGAATGCCTCATAGGTGTTTTTGGGAGAAAGCCAAATTATATATAGCACTTTTTGAAGAGAACTCATGTTTCAAGCGTTTCAAAGAGCCATTGAATCAATTTCTTGGTATACAAGTCTTCTTAAAATTATTCCAGTGACATTTTCCATTTGCTTTTATACACGACCTACCGATAAGCGTCGAACAATCAGGATTACCTCCCGTAACTTGCAATAACTCCTCTTCGGTCAATTCTTTTTTCTTTTTGTCATTTTCGGTATTCATACTCTTTTGTTTTTAAATGATTAATACTGTTTGTTTATACGAAGCTCAATAGAGATTGTTACACTTTTGGGTAGAAAAAAGTCGTCTCTATGTATTTTTATTTATCCGTAAAGATAACAATTTATAATTAAAACCCAGTAAAGAGAACCTTATTACATTAGCGTGATAGATATAGCAATCTATCAAATGAAATATGAACATCTATCCTATGAAATATAAACATCTATCCGACGAAATATGAACATTGCACAATTGAGTTATATAAACACTTCTGAAGCATCGAGTTAACGATTGTGTGCAATGTTTGTTTCGCATCGCCTGTATTTGCTTTACTCGGATATTTCATCTAATTTTGCCTTGTTATATTCATTGTTTTACCACCACCCCAATAAAAACGAAGGAGGCATTTTTTGTGAGCATAAATGAGATTGAACTGACCCCAATGATGAAACAGTTTGTAGACCTGAAAGCAAAACACCCCGATGCGGTGATGCTGTTCAGGTGTGGAGACTTTTACGAGACTTACTCCACCGACGCTGTTATCGCTTCCGAGATATTGGGCATCACACTTACCAAACGCGCCAATGGCAAAGGAAAAACCATCGAAATGGCTGGTTTCCCACATCACGCCCTCGACACCTATTTGCCCAAACTGATAAGGGCTGGCAAGCGTGTGGCCATTTGCGACCAGCTTGAAGACCCCAAAGCGACCAAGAAATTAGTGAAACGTGGCATCACCGAGCTGGTGACACCCGGTGTGTCTATCAATGATAACATTCTCAACTACAAGGAGAACAATTTTTTGGCAGCCTTGCATTTTGGCAAAAACAATTGTGGGGTGGCTTTTCTCGATATATCTACGGGTGAGTTTCTGACTGCCGAAGGCTCGTTCGACTACATAGACAAATTGCTGAACAACTTTGCACCCAAAGAGGTGCTGTTTGAACGCACCAAGCGATTGATGTTTGAGGGCAACTTTGGCAACAAGTTTTTTGTGTTCGAACTGGAAGACTGGGTGTTTACCGAAACCTCCTCGCGCGAAAGGCTGTTGAAGCATTTTGAGACGAAAAACCTGAAAGGTTTTGGTGTGGAACACCTCACCAACGGCGTGATTGCGGCAGGAGCTATTTTGCAATATTTGGATATGACGCAACACACCCAAGTGGGGCACATCACCTCGCTGGCACGCATCGAAGAAGACAAGTTTGTGAGGCTCGACAAGTTTACCGTGCGTAGCTTGGAGCTGGTAGGTAGTATGAACGATGGCGGAAAATCGCTGATAGACGTGATAGACCACACCATCAGCCCGATGGGAGCACGCTTGCTGAAACGCTGGATGGTGTTTCCGCTGAAAGACGAAAAACCCATCAACGACCGCCTCAATGTGGTGGAGTATTTTTTTCGCAAACCCGAATTTAGAGAGTTGATAGAAGAACAGCTGCAACGCATAGGTGACTTGGAACGCATCCTGTCAAAAGTGGCGGTGGGTAGAGTATCGCCACGCGAAGTGGTGCAGCTAAAGATAGCCCTGCAAGCCATCGAACCCATCAAAGCTGCCTGTATGCAGGCCGACAACGCCAGCCTCAACACCATAGGCGAACAGCTCAATCTATGCCCATCCATTCGCGATAGGATAGAAAAAGAGGTGAACAACGATCCGCCACTACTCATCAACAAGGGTGGGGTGGTGAAATCGGGCATCAACGAAGAGTTGGACGAGTTGCGGCGCATCGCCTTTTCGGGCAAAGACTACCTGCTACAAGTGCAGCAGCGCGAAAGTGAGCTAACGGGCATCCCCAGTCTGAAAATCGCCTTCAACAACGTGTTTGGTTACTACATCGAGGTGCGAAACGTACACAAAGACAAAGTGCCCCAAGAGTGGATTCGCAAACAGACACTTGTGAACGCCGAACGATACATCACGCAAGAGCTAAAGGAGTATGAGGAGAAGATATTGGGTGCAGAAGACAAAATATTGGCTTTGGAAACACGCCTCTACACCGAGTTGGTGCAAGCCTTGAGCGAATACATTCCTGCCCTGCAAATAAACGCCAACTTGATAGCGCGCATCGACTGCTTGCTATCGTTTGCCAACATCGCCCGCGAAAACCGATACATCCGACCCGTGATAGAAGATTCGGACGTGCTCGACATTCGCCAAGGACGGCATCCGGTGATTGAGCGACAGCTCCCCATCGGCGAAAAATACATTGCCAACGATGTGCTGCTCGACAACACCACCCAGCAAATCATCATCATCACAGGTCCCAATATGGCGGGTAAATCGGCATTGCTACGGCAAACGGCCTTAATTACACTATTGGCGCAAATAGGCTCTTTTGTACCAGCCGAGAGCGCACGTATCGGGTTGGTAGATAAGATATTTACTCGTGTAGGGGCAAGCGATAACATATCGGTAGGTGAATCGACCTTTATGGTGGAGATGAACGAGGCCTCCGACATTCTCAACAACCTGTCGAGCCGTAGTTTGGTGCTTTTCGATGAGTTGGGACGAGGCACATCTACCTATGACGGCATCTCCATAGCGTGGGCCATTGTAGAGCACATACACGAGCATCCCAAAGCAAAAGCACGCACGCTGTTTGCCACTCACTATCACGAACTAAACGAGATGGAGCGTTCGTTCAAGCGCATCAAAAACTACAACGTGTCGGTGAAGGAGGTAGACAACAAGGTGATATTCTTGCGTAAGCTGGAGCGTGGAGGCAGTGAGCACTCTTTCGGTATTCACGTGGCGAAGATGGCTGGTATGCCCAAAAGCATCGTGAAGCGAGCCAACACCATTTTGAAACAGCTCGAAACGGACAATCGCCAACAAGGAATATCGAGCAAACCACTTGCCGAAGTGACCGAGAACCGTGGAGGAATGCAGCTTAGCTTCTTCCAATTAGACGACCCCATACTGTGCCAGATACGCGACGAGCTGTTGACGCTCGACGTGAACAATCTCACACCGATAGAGGCACTCAACAAGCTGAATGATATTAAGAAAATAGTAAAAGGGAAGTAGTTGCTTCCCTTTTTTCATTTATGCCGTTTGCGCTATGGCACAGTTTCTATTATCACACAGTTTTTTTGCCCATCATTGGTTTGTGCAGAGGTTGTTGTAATCAAATCGGCATCAATATTGGCTATAACCAATTGCCGCTCTACCGCTTGAGCACGCTGCAAGGCACGTCGTTGGTTTTGCTCGGTGGTAGCGGCATCGTTGGCATATCCCACTATCTCTATTCGGGTGTGTGGATGCCGTTTCAGGTAGCGAACGATGCGATTGACCGTGTGTGCTTGGTCGTGTTCCACCATCACGCTGTTGGGCGGAAACACAATCGCCGGAAACTCTGCTACAATCACCACTTCTTTCTCTCCGTCTACTGGGTTCACCATCGTCTCTTTTACCTCCTCTATGGGTTTCTCGTGTAGCCAGTTCTCTACCAATTTAAGCTCTTTCTCGGCTGTTTTCACAAGGTTTTGCCGCCTGCCAAACACCAAGTTCACACGTATGCCATTCTCCCAAATATAGTTGTCTCTGCTGGCAAAAGCAGGAGTGCTATCAATCGATTTTCCAGTGAGGTAGGTGATGCCGCTATACAGCCCGATAGACCAATGGGGAGATAGTTTATAGATAGCACTCAAGTTTCCTCCTACGCCCAAATGCCATTGTGTGTCGTGCTTTCGCACTTTCTCGTTGGTGTCTATCGTGCGCAGTGTAGCTTTTGTTCCCACCAAGGCTATCTGCGGAAGCACACCTATAATCCAACGGCTCTCTTTGGTGGCATCAAAAAAGCCCAATAGGTTGATGTTTCCACGCACACCATAAACCTGTATCTTCACATCTGTTTTCAAGTTTCCGTAGCTCCAGCTTTCTACATCAGACGGGCGATGAAAATAGCACGCACCATCGCTACTCAGCCAAAAGAAACGATATTGCGACTGAGTGGTTTGCTTCACCCTTCCTGTGAGCATATAGGCCTCTACCGCAAAAGCTGAGTTGAAGAAATATCCTCCATACATCCCTGCCGACCACCCCACTTTGTTGGGTCCCGATCCGAACGAACTAAACGAGCTGACCCCAAATGGGATGCCTCCATCTTTTCCTATATACCATTGCTTGTAATATCCATAAGACGAATCGCTCTGTGCGTATAATGGAGCAAAACACAACGTGAGCAACGCCAGCAAGGTTCCTATCAGTTTCTTCATAATCAGCTATTTGTTAGTGTAGTAACCCTATGAGTAACAACTGTGCAAACCAAATTGTTAGCAGCAACAACAAATAAAAAAAGAGGTTATCCACCATTTAGGGGACAACCTCTCACTATACATTATTCGCGTTTCTCTACGCTTTCTTTTGTCCGCGCTGATAAAAACACATAAAATAGATGCCGATGATGACAAAAGGAACACTCAACCACTGACCCATATTGAATGTCATTCCCTCTTCAAAGCTCACCTGATTCTCTTTCAAGAACTCGATAAAGAAACGGAAAGTGAAGATGACCGTAAGGCAAAGACCAAAGTAGAAACCTCGATGCAGTTTCTTATCGTAGTTTTTATACAGATAAATCATTATCAGGAACAACACAAAATAGGCAATCGCCTCGTATAGTTGCGCCGGATGACGTGGCTGCATATCTATGCTCTCGAACACAAAAGCCCAAGGCATATTGGTAGGTAGCCCTATTATCTCCGAGTTCATCAGATTGGCCAAGCGGATGCAACAAGCCATCACAGGAGTGGCTATCGCAATCATATCTACCAAGTCCATATAGTGCATCTTCATCCGTCGGGCATAGAGCCACAGCGAAAACATCAACCCCAATGTGCCTCCGTGACTTGCCAGACCCTCGTAGCCTGTAAACTTCCATCCTCCTTGTGGCAGAAACTTAATGGGAAGTATCATCTCCACCGGATGCGCCAAGTAGTAGTCGGGCTGATAAAAGAGGCAATGCCCCAAGCGAGCACCAATCAAGATACCAAAGAAGCAATAGAAAAAGAGTGGTTCAAACGTCTTTTCGGGGATGTTTCGCTGACGAAACAGGTAGTGAACTATCATTGTGACAAGTCCGAAACCGATAGCCCACAACAGGCCATAATATCGAATAGAGACTCCGAATAGATTGAATATCTCGGGACTGGGATTCCAGTTGATAGATGCTAAGGTGATAATCATATTTTTGTGTTTTGATTTTTTTTAGAGAGTTCTTGTTAGAAAGCTTTGAATTTCTCGGCCACTCGTTGATAGGTAGGTATCTCGATGTCGTGCGTTTGGGCGGCAGCTATCAAGTCGAAAAGCAAACCTTGTATTTCAGACTGATTGCCTTTGGCCAAATCTTTTTGCATCGACGCAGTGCTTTCGGGAGCCAGTTTGTCTATCACTTTCAAGTTGTAGGCAATGGGGTCTTCGGTATATTCCACCCCCAACTTACGCCCCAAAGCAGCACTTTCTTGCGAAAGGCCGATAAACAAATCGCGCACTTTACCGGACTTTTGCACCTCACCCATCGGAACATCAAAATAAGCCCCCGTAAGAGCCATTGCCGATATAAACGACCACTTCACAAACGTATCTTTGTTGATGTCGTCCGATATTTCGGCTTTGATACCCGCTTCCACCAAGTCGGCTTGTATGGTTTCGAGCAACGCACGTTCTACCCTTGTTTCTCTATGCGCTCCATACACCATTCTGAATATTGTTCCCATTTGGCTTATTTCGCCCGGCGCCGAAACAAACCCCACGATGTAGATACACCCATCGAGCACCGTCACCTCAGGCACCAGCCGCTGAATGCGTGGGCCTGTGCCATATACGTTGAGAATGGGGATAACCACCGTCTTGTCGTGCGATGCACGCGCTATGAGCTGTGTGATAGAGTCAATCGAATACCCTTTTACACACACAAATATCACATCCGCTTTCTCCTGATATGCTTCGGCTTCACAAGCCTTCACACGGATAAGATGTTCACCCTTCAAGTCCGATTTCAGCAACAAGCCTCGCTGCTGCATCTGTTTCAGATGTTCGCCTCGCACAATGCAAGTCACCTCTTTTCCTGCCAAAGAGAGGAAGGCGGCTATGCTACCGCCCACACCTCCAGTTCCTGCGATGAGATATTTCATAGCTTTTGTTTCTTGTTTTTACACGTTGAAGCGGAAGTGCATAATGTCTCCATCCTGCACCACATACTCCTTGCCCTCTACACCCAGCTTGCCAGCCTCTTTCACGGCACTTTCCGATCCGTAGTTGATAAAGTCTTCGTATTTAATCACTTCGGCACGGATAAATCCTTTTTCAAAGTCGGTGTGAATCACCCCAGCGCATTGCGGAGCTTTCCATCCTTTTTCAAAAGTCCAAGCACGCACCTCTTGCACCCCAGCGGTAAAGTAGGTTTGCAAGTTGAGCAAATGATAAGCGGCACGAATCAAGCGCGACACGCCCGATTCTGTCAGTCCAGCCTCTTCGAGAAATAGCTGGCGGTCTTCGTAGGTTTCCAGCTCGGCAATGTCCGATTCTGTTTTGGCTGCCACAATCAATATTTCAGCATTTTCATCTTTCACCGCTTCGCGCACCATATCCACATATTTGTTGCCATTCACGGCACTCTTCTCGTCCACGTTGCACACATACATCACAGGCTTCGAGGTGAGCAAAAACAGCTCTTGAGCAATCTTCTGTTCGTCTTTGGTTTCAAACTGCACCGAGCGTGCCGATTTGCCTTGTTCCAAAGCCTCTTTGTAGCTCATCAGCACATCGTAAGTTTGTTTTGCCACTTTGTCGCCACCTGTTTTGGCTTGCTTCTGCACCTTCTGAATACGCGCTTCAATGGTCTCCAAATCTTTAAGCTGAAGCTCGTAGTCGATAATTTCTTTGTCGCGCACGGGGTTCACGCTACCATCCACGTGGGTCACGTTTTCATCGTCGAAACAGCGAAGCACGTGCAATATAGCATCCGTCTCACGGATATTTGCCAAAAACTTATTACCCAGTCCTTCGCCTTTGCTGGCACCTTTCACCAAGCCGGCAATGTCTACAATCTCTACCGTGGTGGGCAAAATGCGTTGTGGATTCACCAGTTCGGCCAGTTTGTTAAGTCGTTCATCGGGAACGGTAATCACGCCTACGTTGGGTTCAATCGTACAGAAAGGAAAGTTGGCTGCTTGTGCTTTTGCGTTCGACAAGCAATTGAAAAGGGTAGACTTACCTACATTCGGTAGTCCTACAATACCACATTGTAAAGCCATAAATTGTATCTAATTCTTTTATAATAATCTAATATTCAGAAAGTTTTATAATAAAACAGGGGATTCGCTCCCTATTTTGACACAAAGATACATATTAATATTTTATCTTGAATAAAACTACCTTTTATTCATCTTACAGTTAAGGCTATATCTCATTTTTTAAGTGTATCGAGACCGTTGCAAAACCGTTCAACTCTAAAATCATTCATCTTTTGTACGTTTTTTCAGAAAAATCAGCGTACAAGAGTCTCTTTTAGCTACCTATACAGCCATTTTAATGGCTTCTTCCTTCTTAATCGACACAA
>CAMTPA010000103.1 GCA_947074275.1 uncultured Bacteroides sp. | reverse complement strand
TTTGAGCCACTGATAAACACCTCGTATTCATCTACGTAATCTTGCGAATAGGAGTGTCAGATTTTAGAATGTGAACTTAATATTGAATCCCATATTTCTTGTAGAAGGCATACCAAATACGTCAACTCCTTGGTTTGCATTTCCTACTGACATTACTGCATCCGGATCGAATGGAGCTTTTTTGTAGAAGAAGAACAAGTTGCGAGCTACAAATGATAGGTCTAAACCTTGAATCACTTTTGTTTTGTTCAACATACTACGTGGGAAAGAATATCCTAATGATAACTCACGAAGACGAATATTTGTTGCATCATAACGGTAATATTCCGAGCAACCATCACCGCGAGCACCTACTCTTTTATAGAAACCTTCCACATCGGTAAATTTTTGTCCACCTACCTCTACATAACCAGCATCGCGAGCATCTCCAGAGTTCTTGCTAACACCTCTCCAATCAAGAGCCATTTGAGTTAATGAAAGAACATCGCCACCTACACGTGCATCAATCAACAGATATAATGAGAAGCCTTTGTAAGTAAATGTATTATTCCAACCCATCAACCAATCAGGATTAGCATTGCCAATCTTTGTTGCACTACCAGCACCAATTACTGGCAAACCTTTATCATCAACTTTTATCTTACCATCTTCGTATACGAAATCATTACCATAGATATCACCCAAACGGCCACCTTCTACTACGCGCATACGATAAGGCATATTCAAAGCATCGTCACCATAAGTAAATGAGTCATATCCACCTAATGAAACTACTTTATTTCTGTTTAATGAGAAGTTGACACCTGTTTTCCATCGGAAATTCTCTGTCATAACTGGTGTAGCACCCACTGTTACTTCAACCCCAGTATTACGAATCTTACCAGCATTGATATATTTGTAAGGATAGTAACCAGTTGGGTCTTGCACATACAATAATTGATTTTTAGTATCTGTTCTATAGAATGTAATATCAAAATCAAGTCTTCTTTGCAAAAAACTCCATTCCATACCAGCTTCCCAAGAAGATGAGATTTCTGGTTTCAAGTTATCGAAGCCATATTGACGAGCTTGAATCAAACCACCAGGCATTACGATATCGGCTGGAGAAGTGATACCGATTGGAAGGTCGTTACCTACTTGTGCCCAAGATGCACGTACTTTACCGAAACTCACCCACTCGGGCATAGCAATTACTTTATCAAGAATCCAAGATGCACCAAATGATGGATAGAAGAAACCTTTCTTCAAATATTTTGTATTAGCTAACGTAGAAGACCAATCGTTACGCATAGTGATGTCTAAGTACAAACTTTCTTTGAAACCCACTTGTGCTGTACCAAATACTGACTGAATAGTACGACGACGATTAATGACTTGTTCAATAAAGCTATCTTCAGTAAAATTAATATTAGCTACCGTGAAAAGATTTGCATAATATAAGCCACCTTTACCAGAGTCAATACTCAATAAATTAGCTTTAGTAGAATTGATGCTTGTACCGATAGCGGCATTCAACGACCAATTATTCCACGATTTGTTGAACATCGCCATTGCATCTCCATAAGCCATAAACTCTTGGCTATTCATATCTATATAACGACCATTTTCGTGAGTTAAACTCAAAGCAGTAGTAGCATACATCTTTTGACGATATAAATCGCTGATGAAATCTACATTACCACGAGCTTGTAGCGTGAGCCAGTCCGTTACTTGCAAACTTGCAGAAAGTGATGCCAATGCGCGATAGCGTTTGTCGTTGCTCTTGATACGGTTAGTAATCCAGTATGGATTTTGTTCGAAGTCAAGTGTAGCAGTATACCAGTTCTGAACCATCATATTGCGTGTTGGATCAAAAGTCTCAAAATTGTTCTTATAATCGCCCATATCTACACCACGAGGAAATGTATAAAGACCAACCAATGGATTCATATAATAACCACCCGATGATTGACGGTTTTTGATGGTTTGAGACATCAAATTAACATTCGCATCCAATGTTAAACGATCATTGAAAAGACTTGCTGTTTCGCGAAGTGTCAATGTGTGTTTTTGCATCTTGTTCACATCGATAACACCACGAGCATTTGTATTAGAATATGAGAAGTAAGTTTGGAATTTTTCTTTACCAGCTTGTACACTCAATGAGTTGATTGCAGTAATACCGTTGTTGAAGAAGTTGTCAACGTTGTTAAAATCAGTTTGACTACCTTTTGCGCCCCAGCTATCATCAATATTGCGTCCATAGCTATTTTGGAATTTAGGTAGGCTGATGGCATGATCTACCGAAAGATTTGAGTTGAAAGTAATGCGTTGCATACCTGCTTTACCTTTCTTGGTAGTGATTAAGATAACACCATTAGCCGCTTGCGAACCATAAAGAGCCGCAGCCGATGCACCTTTCAAGATACTCATACTTTCAATGTCGTCTGGATTCAAGTTCGAGATACCGTCGCCCGAGTCGCGGTTGCCACCGTCGTTGTTACCACCCATTACGCTAAATGCTTGTTCGGTTGTAGAGTTCAATATAGGCACACCGTCGATTACGTATAGAGGTTGGTTGTTTCCACTTTCGTTTGCAGAGCGGATACCACGGATAGATACTTTGGCAGAACCACCCAAACCAGAAGAGTTGCGAGAGATTTGCACACCGGCAGACTTACCTGCAAGTGCATTGATCATATTAGGGTCTTTGGCGCGTGTCAATTCGTCGCCACCTACTTGTTGAGTAGAGTAAGTCAAAGAAGCCTCTTTTTTCTTGATACCCATCGCTGTTACTACTACTTGCTCCAAAGCCAAAGCTTCTTCTTCAAGTTTTACATCAATGGTTCTACGACCGTTTACAGAGATAGTAGCCGGTTGGTAACCCACGTAGCGAACTTCCAAAATTGCATCCGAAGGAACTGCCAATGTAAAGTTACCATCCAAGTCGGTGATTGTGCCATTGGTAGTGCCTCTTTCTATTACATTGGCACCGATAACTGGTTCGTTGTGGTTGTCTACAACTACACCCTTCACCGTGATTGTGTTTTGTTGCGATGATGCTACTTTTTCTACGCTTTTGGTCAACACGATGTTGTGTCCTTCCATCACGTAACTAATACCCGTGCCATCGAAAGCTTGGTTCAATACTTCAGCAACGGCTTTGCCGTGAGCGTCTACGCTCACCACGCGTTGCGTGTCAACGTTTCTTTTATTATAAACAAATAGATATTCTGTTTGCGATTCGATTTGCGAAAGGAGGTCGCTAATCTTCATATCAGCATCAGAGATGTTCACTTTGGCATTTTGGGAATGGCCAGTGGCACTGAAAACCTGCATTGTAGCAAACAGAAGAAGGAATAGTGCGATCTTCATAGTTAAAAATAATTGCTTTAGTGCTAAATTTTTTGGACATAAATGCCCTTTCAAAGAAATTTTTCTCATATCTTTGTAATGTGTTAAGTTAATAAATTGATTAAGGTCGATTTTTGACTGTTTCGAATCGGGAAGTATGGGGGTACTTTCCGATTCTTTTTTTTTGCGGTTATATCTCCATAAGTATTAATGATTAGTAAATTAATATTAGTTGATTAGATTGTTATTTTATCGTTATATTTTTTCTCTCTACATCTATATTATAAGCAAATGTTTGGTCTTTTTGAATTACACGTAGGATATGTTCTATCCCATCGCTTTCCTTGAATTTACCAGTACACTTATAATCCAGCAAGTTGGCATTTTCTACTATTATATCTATATTATAGTATTTCTCCAGTTTATCAAACACTTCTCTCAGAGGAGCATCATCAAAACAATAGATGCCTTCGCGCCATCTCAAAAAGTCGTAAGAATCGAGTTTATTTCGCTTCACCGTTCCGTCGGTCATACTCAAAAACTCATCTGGTTTCATTCGCGCAATGGGTTTCTCCAATCCCGCTACATAAACGTCGATAGCACCTTCTATCAAGGCTGTTTCAAAAGAGTTGGAGTTGTCGTAAGAGCAAACGTTGAATTTGGTTCCAAGTACACGGATTTGATTCATCTCGGTATTTACATTGAAAGGGATTTTTTTGTTGGGGGTTACATCAAAAAAAGCCTCTCCGTCCAATCGCACGTTACGCTCTTTACGCCCGAAGTTTGAGTGATAAGTGAGTGTAGATTGTGAGTTGAGCCACACGGTTGTACCATCGGCAAGCGTGATTTGTGCTCGTTGTCCAGCAGGGACTGATACCGTTTGCATCTGCAAAGCATCATTTTGCCCAAACTCTCTCAACAATACTCCACAACTAAGAATCACCAAAACAGATGCGGCAATGCCAGCACTCCATTTCAAAACAGGAAGTATATAGTGTTTGACTGTCTTCTTTTTAGGTTCAGCATCCGAGAAAAGAGCTATATCGAATAATAATCGCTCCTTCTGAAACCTTTTCAGGTTTTCATCCGACTCATCTACCCAGTCGAGAATTTGCATCTCTTCTTCGGTAGTGGCCAATCCGCTAAAGTATTTATATAAAGTATCTTGATCCATATAGGTTAATATCTTTGTTCTATGTAATACGAAAGGTTTTTTCTGCCCTTCTATATATAAAACAGATTACCCTTAAACAACCCTAAAGGAAAAAGAACATTTTTTTAAAGAAAAAATAGAAACAAATACTAAACAACTTATTATCAACCATTTATACAAATAAAAAAGAGAGAATATTATTTATTAAAAGTTTAGAGATGAAATGTGAACAGTTGATTTATGAAGTGTTAAGGTTTCATAGGTTCACTTGGCACATTTCAGACGGCAAGAGTAGAGTAGCGAAAACCCACATCGTAAAACACTGATTATCAAAACAAAAACAATTGCTTTGGTAGATAGCCCTTGCCAGCTTGGTAGATAGGCCTTGCCAGTGTGGTGGATAGGCCTTGCCAGCAAGGTAGACAGGCATAGCTACCAAACCTCATATATATAGTTGTAAAAAAAGGCTTCTTTATAGAAGAAATGACAACAGATAGTCTTTTAGTTCGAAACGCAACACTTTAAGCACTTTGGTGATATGAAACTCTACATTTTTGACCGAAACGCCCAGTTGCTCGGCAATCATTTTATTGGAGTTATTTTGATAGCGGCTCATCACAAAGATATTCCGACTCTGAGTAGGAAGCTTTTCGAGTGCTTTATCTACAAGGTGTTGTATTTCGGTATCGAATATCACATCGGGGTTGCACGCTTCAAGGGTGGAGATACGCAGGTTGAGTTCGCGTTGACTGTGGTCGGTCAAATCATCTTCTACACGCATACGCACCTGTTGATGCGCCAAGTGATTGAGGGCTTTGTTGCGAATGATGGTGAGCAGTATAGCGCGTGGATTGGATCCATCTTCCCATTTTTCACGATTTTCCCACAGGGCAATCATCGATTCCATTACAATATCCTCCGCTTCGGCTCTATCCTTTATATAAGAATAGGCAAAAGTGACGAAACGTTCTTGGTTTTCTTGAAAAAACCGCGTGAAGGTGTGTATAGAGTTTATCGTATTAGGTGATGACATTATTTAGATTGCGGTATCTAATTTATTTCTTTTAGCAAAACAACACATTCTTTGCGACTTTACAAAATATTCTTATTAAAAAAAGATAGCCCAACTAATGATTTAGTTGGGCTATCTTTTTTTATGAATAGTTCTTCTTTGAATTATCCTGCTTTGTTTCTACTGTTTCGTAGTAAACTGTTATTTCTTAGCACCTTCGGGCTTTGGAAGCAACACTTTTCTTGAAAGTTTGAATTTGCCTGTTTTTGAGTCTACGTCAACTAATTTCACTTCAATTTCATCGCCTTCTTTCAAACCAGCATCTTCTACTTTTTCAAGACGTTTCCAGTCAATCTCAGAAATGTGAAGCAAACCGTCTTTACCAGGAAGGAACTCTACAAATGCGCCATAAGGCATAATTGAGCGAATCTTTCCTTTGTAAATCTCACCTACTTCGGGAACAGCCACAATGCCTTTAATCAAGCGCATTGCATCATCAATCGATTTTTTATTTGTGCCCGATACCTCGATACGACCTACACCGTCAACCTCTTCGATGGTGATAGTAGCACCTGTTTCCTCTTGCATACCTTGAATGATTTTACCACCAGGGCCGATTACAGCACCGATAAATTCTTTAGGAATAATCATTGTTTCGATACGTGGAGCGTGGTCTTTCAAGTCGGCACGTGTTTCTGGCATTGTTTCGGTCAACTTGCCAAGGATGTGCATACGACCTTCACGAGCTTGGTTCAATGCACGTTCAAGGATTTCGTACGACAAACCATCTACCTTAATGTCCATTTGAGTAGCAGTGATACCATCTTTTGTTCCTGTTACTTTAAAGTCCATATCACCCAAATGGTCTTCATCGCCCAAAATATCAGAAAGTACTGCATATTTGTCTTCACCTGAGTTTTTAATCAAACCCATAGCGATGCCCGATACTGGTTTTGTGATTTTCACACCAGCATCCATCAACGCCAATGTTCCGGCACATACAGTAGCCATCGAAGATGAACCGTTTGATTCAAGAATTTCAGATACGACACGAATCACATAGGGATAGTTTGCAGGAATCACACCTCTCAATGCTCTCCAAGCCAAGTTTCCGTGACCAATTTCGCGACGGCCTACACCACGTTGTGGGCGAGCCTCACCTGTAGAGAATGGAGGGAAGTTATAATGAAGCAAGAAACGTTCTTTGCCTTGATTCAATACATCGTCGATTGTTTTCTCGTCGAGCTTGGTGCCCAGAGTAACAGTAGTCAACGATTGAGTTTCGCCACGAGTAAACACAGCCGACCCGTGAGGTCCTGGCAAATAGTCTACTTCGCACCAGATAGGACGAATCTCTGTAGTAGTACGTCCGTCAAGACGTTTGCCTTCGTCCAATATGCAGCGACGCATCGCTTCTTTTTCTACATCGTGGTAATATTTGTTTATCAAAGCATTTTTCTCAGCCAATTCTTCTTCAGAGTATTGTGCTTTAAATTCCTCACGGATAGCCTCGAACGCTTCGTAACGAGCGTGCTTATCGTTGTTGCCCGACGCTGCCACGGCATAAGCTTTGTCATAGCATCCTTCGTAAACAGCTTTGCGTAGGTCTTCGTCGTTCACTTCGTGATCGTAAGCACGTTTCACAGTTTTGCCAACCATTTCGGTCAACTCCATCTGCGCTTTACATTGCTTTTTGATTTCTTCGTGAGCAAATTTCATCGCATTAAGCAAGTCATCTTCGGACACTTCGCTCATCTCGCCTTCTACCATCATAATGTTTTCGTAGGTAGCGGCTACCATAATATCCATATCCGCTTTAGCGAACTGTTCGAAGGTAGGATTAATCACGAACTCACCATTGACACGCGCAACACGCACTTCAGAGATTGGTCCGTTGAATGGAATATCAGAAACTGCAAGAGCAGCAGAAGCAGCCAAACCTGCAAGTGCATCGGGCATATCAACACCATCGGCAGAGAAAAGGATGATATTAACAAAAACTTCTGCGTGATAATTATCGGGGAATAGTGGACGCAAAGCGCGGTCTACCAAGCGACAAGTTAAGATTTCATTGTCCGAAGCTCTACCTTCACGTTTCGTGAAGCCTCCGGGGAATCTTCCGTTAGCAGCAAATTTTTCTTTATACTCAACTTGCAGCGGCATGAAGTCCGTACCGGGAACTGCATCTTTCGCGGCACAAACAGTAGCAAGCAACATGGTATTTCCCATGCGAAGCATCACAGACCCATCTGCCTGTTTTGCCAACTTTCCCGTTTCGAGTGTGATAGTTCTGCCATCACTAAGCTCGATAGTTTTAACAATTGGATTAATCATAAAAATTGTTTTATCAATATTTTCTTTCAAAATTCTCGCAAATATAGATATTATATTAATGTAATGCGGTGAAAATGAGATAAAAAGTTGGACAGAGGCTCTATTTTTTCTAAAATAAGGCATAAGATTCAGACAAAAAGCTTTGACTAAACTCGAAAACAAGTATATTTGCACAGAAAAATAACACACTTAAATAATGAGAAAAATAACATCGGCAGCACTGCTCGTTTTAACATTAGGAGCTTGCAACAATGCTCCCCAATTCAAAGTTGAAGGCAATGTGAACGATGCCAAAGGAAAAACACTTTATTTAGAGGCATCAGGCATTGAAGGTATTCAAGCAATAGATTCTGTGAAGCTCAGCGACAACGGTGCGTTTTCGTTCAAAGAGTCTCGCCCCGAATCGCCTGAGTTTTATCGTTTGCGCATTGATAATAAGGTTATCAACTTCTCGGTGGATTCTACCGAAACCATCACAATCAATGCACCTTTTGCCGATTTCAGTATGGGATATACAGTTGTGGGTTCGGACAATAGCGCGAAAATAAAAGAGCTTACATTAAAACAAGTGGAGCTTCAAAACAAGGTGAACAGCTTGATAGCAGCTATGCGCAGCAATCAAATTTCGTATGCCGATTATGAAGAACAGCTGACTGATTTACTAAAAAATTACAAGGACGATATTAAATTCAATTACATCTTTAGTGCTCCGCAAAGTGCTGCAGCTTATTTCGCATTATTCCAAAAGCTAAACGATTACTTAATTTTTGACCCACTGAACAGCAAAGATGATGTGAAATGTTTTGCTGCGGTAGCTACAAGCCTCAACAATAGTTATCCACACGCCATCCGTTCCAAAAATCTATATAACATTGTGATAAAAGGAATGAAGAACACCCGCACTCCAAAAGAGCAAGTTATAGAACTTTCAGAAGATCAAATAACGGAAGCAGGCATTATTGATATTAACCTGCGCGACCTAAAGGGAAACAGCCGCAAGTTATCAGACTTAAAAGGCAAAGTTGTTCTACTCGATTTTTCGGTGTATCAAACCCAAACAGGAGCACCACACAACTTAATGCTTCGTGAACTTTACAACAAATACGCCGCTCAAGGACTCGAAATCTATCAGGTTTCACTCGATGCAGACGAGCATTTTTGGAAAACATCGGCAGATAACCTACCCTGGATTTGTGTGCGCGATGGCAATGGTATTTATTCGTCTAATGCGTCGATTTATAACGTAAAACAGGTTCCAACCTTTTTCCTTATCAATAGAAACAGTGAAATGGTGGCACGCGAAGAAGACATAAACGATTTAGACAGCTCTATCAAAGCATTGCTTTAATAATAAGTATCAAGCCATTATGTTGCAAAGCATCGATAAAAACTTGCTTGTTACTAAATAAAGGTATATATTTGCATTAAGAAAATAAAACGAAGAGGGTTCCAACATCTACTATGCTGGGATTCTTTTTTGTTTTATATAAGTATAGGTAGTAAAACCATTAAATTTAAAACTAAATAATAAAGGAGGAAAATTATGGCTTATATGTCTGAAGAAGGCTACAAGAAGCTAATGGCAGATTTGAGAGAATTGGAAACGGTGGAACGTCCAAAGATGTCTGCCGCCATAGCCGAAGCACGTGATAAAGGAGATTTATCAGAAAATGCAGAATACGATGCTGCGAAAGAAGCACAAGGGCTACTCGAAATGAGAATAAGCAAGCTGAAAGCAATTATTGCAGAGGCCAAGATTATTGATGAATCGAAATTAAAAACAGACTCTGTACAAATACTCAACAAGGTAGAGCTTAAAAATGTAAAGAATGGAATGAAGATGATTTATACCATCGTTTCGGAAAGTGAAGCCAACTTGAAAGAAGGAAAGATTTCTGTAAACACACCTATCGCTCAAGGTTTGCTTGGCAAAAAAGTAGGTGATGTAGCCGAAATTCAAGTACCACAAGGGAAAGTACACTTAGAAGTAGTAAATATCTCTATTTAAAAGAATAGGACAAGCCACCAAACACAATGGGAGCTTGTCCTATTTTCATAATATTCTATCACTATAAATCAAAACATCAACTATGTCAACTATCTTCACCAAAATCATCAACGGTGAAATACCGTGTTATAAAGTAGCAGAGAACGAACGTTTCTTTGCATTTTTGGACATAAACCCATTGACAAAAGGGCACACACTTGTAATCCCCAAACAAGAAATTGATTATCTTTTCGACCTTAGCGATGAGGATATTGCAGCAATAAATGTATTTGCAAAGTCAGTAGCAAAGGCCATTGAAAAAACAATTCCTTGCAAACGAATTGGAGTAGCAGTAATGGGGATGGAAGTGCCACACGCACATATTCATCTAATCCCTATCAACACAGAATCGGATATGGTGATTTCAAAACCCAAATTAAAGTTATCTGCAGAAGAGATGCAATCGATAGCTAACAACATTCAACAAGAATGGATTAAATAAAATACCGTCCTCCCTCCTTTTATATATTACAGCTCTTTCCTTTAAACAAGGTGAGAGCTGTTTTCATTTATATACTGACTCACTTTAAAAAGGCTTTAGTTGAAAATAAGACTATTTAGAGACCAACCATTGAATTTTAACAAAACTGCCTTAGTAATAATAAAAGTTGTTGCGAACATTACCACCGCATTATTGGTTGTTTTATCGACAAGGTATTAAAACCTTACCTCACAAAGATCGGAAGAGCACACGTCTGAACTCCAGTCACGAGATTCCATCTCGT
>CAMTPA010000102.1 GCA_947074275.1 uncultured Bacteroides sp. | reverse complement strand
CGAGATGGAATCTCGTGACTGGAGTTCAGACGTGTGCTCTTCCGATCTTAGATATTACCGAACTATTACCGTAAGGGAATCTTTCTGGCCAATAATTTTGTCCACCTTGGGTATTCAAAGGATTTTGCAATTTAACAAACTCTTCACCCAATGCTTTGCAACGACGAATGTCATTGTACGCTTCGATTTGTTCGTCACGACATTGAGAAAGGTATTTTTGAATCATAATTTCCTCGACAGTCACAGGTAATGCAGCTGCATATTCTGCACCGTTGTTTACAAAATCAGTTATACCATCATTGGCAGCTTCAACATCATCAAATGCTGCAATAACAGCTGTTTGAAGGTCAGCAGTAGCGTCTTGACTTAGACGTGCTTTAGCTTCTGCAAGAATGAAATACAATTCACTCTTACTAAAAAGATGAATCGTACTTGCACCATTTTCTAACCAAGCTGGACAATTTAAGGTTTGAGTTTCACCTGCTTGCTCTGCATTTCCTGGCGTACCATAAACATCTTCTTTAAAACGATTAAAGTTGTAAACTGATACGCGTTCATCATTACGTGCATTCATCAACTCAATTACAGTAGCAGAAGAACCTGTATAATAGCGACTCCACCAGAATGCAGCCCAAGGATTATCACAATCAACTCCATTAAACACACTCAACTCAACACCATCAAACCCTGCATTGATTGCACTGTTGGCAGCAGCGATTACAGATGATAGAACTGAAGGATTACGATATTGAGTATGCAATAAATAACGCGCCTTCAAGGCGTAGGCAAAAGCAAGCCATTTTGTAGTAGAACCTGCAAAAAGAATATCTTGTTTGCCTGCATTATTTGCAGAGCCTGCCGCAGTCAAGTTGTTGATAGCAGTATCCAACATTCCAAGAATAGCACTATTATAAATATCTTCTTGCTTATCAATATTAGGATTCAAAAATTTGCTACCCCAACCAGCTTCAGAACAAGGAATATCACCGTGTAAGTCGGTAAGAACACCAAAGTTTAATGCAAATAGAGTTTGAGCCATACCCAAAATATCTACTTGTCCATCGTTCAATCCGCCTTCACTTGTCTTTTCGATGATGTTTCTCAAATTTGCAATGTTGCTATAAGTTGAGTTCCACTCATTGTTATAGGTAGTAGCAGCAGCTACTTCCGTTTTAAGACGCAATTCTGCATTTTTAAATTGATTATTACCTGTACCGAATTCTTGTTCTGTAAAAGTAGAGGCATACCAAGCGTAAGAACCGCTTACCGTAGAAAATGCAGAATTCATAATGGCATCGGTAATTGAAAATTTTGCTGGCACAACACCCACAGCAGGATTACTTGTATCCTTGTTTAGGTAGTCCATTACACCTTCCGAGCAAGATGTAATCGTCATTACGGACGCTAAAGCAATTATTATATGATTTTTCATTTCGTCAAAAATTAAAAATTAGAATGTAAGTTTCAATCCACCACCAAAACTTGAAGTATTTGGCACAGAGAAGCGTTCGAAGTAACCACTCATATTACCATTACCTTGAGAAGACTCTGGATCGAAGTTAGGCATTTTAGCCCAAATCAACAGATTACGAGCAAAACCAAAGATAGAAATATCTACACCACCAATTTTAGGCAATTGATAGTTCAATGTCAAGTCACGCAATTTAAAGAAGCTTTGGTCATAGATACCAGCTTCAGTAATATCGTTGTATGCTTGCCAGTAGTCTTGTCCATTTACTTCCACTGTAACCTCTTTACCGTCTATTATACCAGTCACTTCAACATCGCCTTCGTGATAAGGAAGAGATTCTTTGGTAGCGCCGAAGAAGTTCATTGTCATATTTGTTCCGTGGTACATCTTACCACCTCTTTGCCAGCTCCAAGTAGTGTTCAAAGAAAGTCTTTTGTAACGTCCACTCAAAGTGAATCCCATAATGAAGTCGGCAGCACAGTTACCCAAGTCAACACTTGCCGCAGTACCTTGCGGCAAACCATTTGAATCCAAAATCAACAAGCCTGTTGCTTCGTCACGTAAGAATGCTGTACCATAGATATTAGGATAAGTACAACCCGCTTGTGCGCGTACTTGTGGTTCTACGAAACCACCCAAGAAAATAGATTCAACACCTTCAGCCAATTTAACTACTTCGTTTTTCACTTTTGTGAAATTTACACCAAAATCCAAAGAGTAATCTTTGTGTTGCAAAATAGCAGCATTTACAGACAACTCGTGAGAGTTTGTCTTCATCTCACCCGCATTAGTCACTAATGAACTATATCCAGTAGAACCATCGATGGGTACACTAAAGATTTGATCTTTTACTTTTTGATAACTGTATGTGTACTCAATACGCAAACGGTTGTTGAAGAAGTTCAAATCAAGACCAGCTTCGATGTTAGACGTATTTTGAGGTTTCAAGTTAGGGTCATAAAGCGAAGAAGATGGAACATAAGAAGATACGCCACCAATAGGGTAAGAAACTGGAGTGTAGCCATAAAAACCAGAACCATATCCTGGTACAATCATATAATTATCGTAATAAGTACCAGCTTGACCTACTTGAGCAAAAGAGGTACGCAATTTACCGAAAGAGAAGAATTCATTATCTTTCAATGCGTCCAATTCTGTAAAGATCCATCCCAATGACACTGAAGGATAGAAGAAGCTACGATTATTTCTTGGCATTGTAGAAACGATATCGTTACGACCTGTAACTGTCAAATACAACATATTTGCATAAGAAACAGAAGCACTACCAAAGAAACCTACTGTGCGGTTCTTACGTGCATATTCTGATGAAGTAAAGTTTGTAGCATTTCCAATAGTAGGAAGACCATAGAAATTGAAGTTACTACCATAGTAGCTCCAAATACGATTGTTTTCTTGATTTACTTCATTACCCAGCAACACATCCATTGCCCAATCATCCCATTTGCCAGACCAAGCAATTGTAAACAAGTTGTTGAAGATGTTTTTAGAAACACCATAGTTCGTAATTTCACCGTTTTTATTAGCTGCAGAACCAATTTCAGCCACATCACTATAATTAGATGTATAGAAGTCGATACCAGCTTGTTCGCGAATTACCAAATTGTAGTTATCGCCCCAATTGATTTTTGGACGATATTCAAAATAGGTATTTCCATAAGCACGATCGGTATTTTGAGAATACTTATCGTTGTCGGCCCACCAGTATGGGTTATTGAAGCTTGTAGAACGGAACAAAATTTGACTTGTTGGATTACCTGGAGCATGAGTAGGTATTCCTTTCAAGTTGTATTCAGAAGGAGCCGAGTACACCACATTCATAATACCAGAGTTTGCACCTGGAGCAGAAGTAATGTATGTGCTTGAATAGTTTACAGAGAAACCTGTTTTGAACTGATCAGTCAACTGCCAATCTGCCAAACCACGAGCACCCCAACGATTCATACCTGTTGAAGGAATGATACCATTTTGGTAAGAGTTGCTTGCACCAAACGAGTAAGACACTTTGTCTTTAGTTTGAGAAATAGAGATATTGGTATTTTCTGTAAAACCAGTTCCCAAGAAGTCGCCTACGTTATCGTACACTTGAGGAGTTTCCCATCCATCAAGACCCGCAGCCGCACGTTTAGGGTTGTAGTATTGACCTGGAGCACCTCCTGAATACGAACCACCATATCCATAAGTTGGGTCATTGGGAAGATCCGAGATTTTAGGTCCCCAAGACATAGAAGAGTTTGGATTGTAAGCGCTAACACCGTTACCTTGCGCATACACAGTTTGACGATCAAATTTACGCGACACACGTTCAGCACTCAAGTTGGTAGAAACTGTGATTTGTGGTTTTGAAGCCAAAGCAGATCCACGTTTTGTAGTAATGATAATCACACCATTTGAAGCACGAATACCATAAAGAGCAGACGCAGCCTGACCTTTCAAAACGTTGATACTTTCGATATCTTCGGGATTGATATCGATGCTACGGTCAGCAATATTAGCACCTGTCACAGAGTTACCTGTAGTAAAGTCGGCAGTAGTGCTGATAGGCATACCATCAACTACATACAAAGGCTGGTTGTTTCCTGAGAAAGAACGAGCACCACGAATCACGATTTGCGAAGATGCACCAGGCATACCCGACGATTGACGAATGTCAACACCAGTCAACTTACCTTGGATAGCACTTGCAAGTGAAGTAGTACCATCTGTGTTCAATTGGTCAGCTTTCAAATCTTGAGCAGCATAACCAAGAGCTTTACGTTCTCTCTTCATACCCATTGCAGTCACCACTACCTCGTCGATAATCTGACTGTCTGAAACCAATACCACTTTCACTACTGGTTTGATAGCTACTTCCTGAGGCTGCATACCAATGTAAGACACTACCAAATGCTTAGCAGATGTTGGCACACTTGCCAAAGTAAAATTACCATCAATATCGGTAATTGTACCGATATTAGTACCTTTCACTAACACTGAGGCACCAACCACAGGATGCCCGTCTTCTTCTGAAAGAACAATACCTGTTACTTTCTGAGTTTGGGCGGTTACTATACCTATCCCTACAAAGAGACAAGTCAATAACATCATTAATTTTCTTTTCATAAATTCTCTCTTAAAGTTTAACTTTACATTAATTGTTTCCTTTACTCTAACAAAATGCAAATATATTAATAAATACAAAACTATCAACTATTTAGATAAAAAAAGGTTGTGTTAATATCAATTCGTCATCAAATAGGCTCTATCTATGCTAAACAACATACGAATCAAAACAAATATCGATAAATCAGGGGAGTTTTTGTAACAATATAAAATATCAAAAAGAATATTTTTTTTCGGTTTAAGCTATATTTTACCACCAAAATGACATCAACAACTCTCTTTTTGCTTAAAACACAACTTCTAAAATGAATTTTATAGCTTATTTCTTAAAAAAAAATACGATTAAAGACAGATATTAGAGTTATCAAAATAGGATATAATACATTCATCAGGAAATAAACACAAAAAAAGCAGACTCGAATTTAGACGAATCTGCTTTTTACAATGAAACAAAACGATTTTATTTTTATAAAAATAGCCTTTTTAGAAAAGAAAAGTGAATAGTGCATTCACATTTATAAAACAAATAACGCTCAATGCAAAATGGCAGGAAGTGACAACAATCCTTCGCGCATTATATCGACAAGTATGGGTTTGAGGCCACTAAAGAAACATTCTACGGCTATCACCATCAAAATAAGTCCCATTAAACGCATCATCACATTATTGCCAGTTTCGCCTATCAGCTTTATCAAGCGAGTAGAAGCACGAAGAATCAAGAACGTGATAAAATAAACCACCGCAATCATCCCGATAAGAATGGCTTTCTTGGAAATGGTAGTGGCATCTGCCATCAACACAATGGCATTGGCTATGGCGCCAGGCCCACACAGCATTGGTATAGCAAGTGGCGTGACTGATATATCGTTCGCATAGGTTTTTATTTCATCGCTCTTCAGTTTCATCGGAGTGTAGCGTGCTTGGAGCATATCGAAACCAATCTTAAAAATAATAACTCCGCCTGCTATACGAAAACCATTGGTGGAAATACCAAAAAACATAAAAAGAAACTGACCAGCAAAAACAAACACCATCAAAGTGATAAATGCCACGATAGTGGCACGGCGCACAATGGATTTGCGCTCTTCATCACCCATACCGTGGGTCATTGTCATAAACACAGGCATCGTGCCCAAAGGATTGGTCAACGTAAAAAAGGAGGTAAAACACAGAAGTGCAAAAGGCAGCAAGGCATCCATTCGTTCTATCTATTTAATATAGGTGTATATATAATAAAGTGTAATCACAAAATATCAATCAGCTCTTTAAGGTCGCGTATGAGGTAAGTAGGCCGAAAAGGCAATTCCTCCGCAATGGCTTGAGCGGAATAGTAAACCTGATCCATCCCCGCGTTTTTCGCACCTTCAATATCGGCTTTCCAGCTATCACCAATCATCAAAGAGTGATGAAGCTCCGATTGCGTGGCCGACAAGGCAAAATGGAACAGCTGCAAAGCGGGTTTTAATAGGCCCAAATCCTCGGAAAGAACGACTTTCTTAAAATAACTATCTACACCGCCCGATTTCATCTTTCGAGATTGCAGCTCACGAAAACCGTTGGATAAGATATACAGGTTGTATTTAGGCGATAAATACTCAAGCACCTCTTTTGCGTGGGGCATCAACAGGCTTTTGGTATGAATCACTTTAAAAAAGTCTTCAGAGTACTGCTGGGCAAGCAGTTCATCATTTACCCCCACCGCTTGCAAGGGATAGAAAAAGCGTTGGCGGTTGAGTTCTTCTTTGGTCACTTCACCTTTTCCATATTCTACCCACAGCTCTTCATTGCGTTTTTGATAGATGGTGTAGAAGTGCTCGAAAGAGTCGAAATACCTATCCAAACGATACACGTGATACATCTCGCAAAATGTATCACGTGCATTTACTGAAAACGCCCAGATGGTATCATCTAAGTCGAAAAACAGATTTTTATATTTCATTACCTCACCTGAACCACCAAGTATCTTGATACACTCCAAAATTCTGCTGGGTTCAAAATTTTCAAAGTCAATTGCCCCTTTCCATCTTTCACCAATTCGTAAGAGCCTTTTGGGTGAGTAGTCAGCAATTCGGCACGCTTGGCATAAAGCTCTATCTCCTTGGTAGTGCGTACATCTATCTGAGTGAAATAATCCTTGTTAAAGTCAGCATTGGTCAATACGTCTCCTTTTTGAAGTATATTCTGCTCTTTCAACTCTTTTTTAGTGCCATACACAAACCACGCTGTGTTCATAGCCTTTTCTTGAGCTGCCACGGTGCGTGCTTGCGCTTCGTTTTCTGCGTTCAACGCTTCACGTTCGGCAGTAAGTCCACTCACTGCACTATCCAACTGTTGGATGCGAATATTTTTAGCTTCCAGTTCGGCTTGCAGTTCTTCGATGCGTTGTTGTTTTGCAGCGAGTTCTTGAGTTAGATTTTCTATCGCCTTTTTCAATTGCACCGATCCGTTCTGACTACTCTTTAACTGGCTTTGCAACTTAGCGATTTGAGTTCTATTCTCTTCCATTTGCTTCATAATAAACTCCAAGTCGGAGGTTATTTGCTCTCTTGCATTTTTCGAGTTTTCTCCCATCGTTCCACGTTGCAAGTCTACTCGGTTTTCAGCCTCATTGATTTGACGAAAACCCTCTTGAACTTCGTTGAAGGTACCCATTATTTCATCCAATTCGGCGTTGCGCTCTTGCAAGGCAATCATCAATGAGTCGTTTTGAATTTGCAACTCTTTTTTGCTTTGTCCACCACCGCAGGCAGCCAATGTAGCTGCGCCTACCAATACTAATGCCAACTTTTTCATACACATAACGTTTTTACAGTTGTTCTTTTTTAATGAATTTATTTTATTCGTCTATTCCTTCTACTATAATTACGATTTCTCCCCTTGGCTCTTTTGCCGTGAAGTGAGCGATAAGCTCTGCCAAAGTGCCACGTACGGTTTCTTCGTGCATTTTCGATATTTCGCGCGACACACTCGCTTGACGCTCTTCACCAAAATATTCGGCAAATTGCGTGAGGCTTTTCACCAATCGATGTGGCGACTCATAAAACACCATTGTGCGAGTTTCGGCGGTCAACAGCTTCATACGCGTCATACGTCCTTTTTTCTGAGGCAAAAAGCCTTCAAAGCAAAAACGGTCGTTGGGCAATCCCGAACTGACCAAAGCGGGGACAAATGCGGTAGCACCTGGCAGACATTCTACTTCGATGCCATTGCGCACGCATTGGCGAACTACCAAAAATCCCGGATCGGAAATACCCGGTGTGCCCGCATCAGAAATTAAAGCTATGTTTTCGCCTGCTTTTATTCTATTCACCACGCTTTCCACCGTCTTGTGTTCGTTGAATTTATGATGCGATAGCATTGCGTTTTTTATTTCAAAATGTTTCAGCAATATGCCAGACGTGCGTGTATCCTCGGCAAGAATCAAATCCACCTCTTTTAATACACGGATAGCTCGAAAAGTCATATCCTCCAAATTGCCCACAGGGGTAGGCACCACAAACAGCTTTCCAGTTTCCATAACCGCTATCAATTAAAATATCTTTTGAGCAAATCCAAGAAGTCGACACAAGTTTCATCCTCTTCCGTTATTTTTATTTTGGCCGATAAAAACGCCACTGCCGTATCGTATGAGGTCATTTGTGACACTTGATTTAATATCTTTTTCATTTGATCGGTATTGCCTTCAAACAAATCTCGAGCAAAGCGAAATGTATCATTCAGCGTAAAACTCTCTATCAAGTTGTTCGCCACAAGAATACGTTCCCCAACAATTGGAATCACTGTTTCTTTTTCGCCATCATCAACATCATCTTCGTCCATCTCATCGCCTGCTATCTCCTCATCATTTTCCTCCGCCAATTCCTTTGGTTCAAAAGTCTCTTCATCCGCCTCGTCACCACCCTCTTCGGCATCGACCATTGCTGCACCAACAACATCGTTCTCGGTGACTGTTGGCTCTACCGACACAGGCGCAGATGGCTCTATCAATTCAGAAGTAGTTGATACGATAGGAGTATCCGACACCAATTGCGCCATTTGTGCTAAACGTTCTTGTGCCTGAGAAATGGCACGAGAAAACAGCTCCACCAACTCTTCATCGGCTGGCTGTGACAAATAGCTATCAGCGAGACACTTCAACTCGCGAACATCCAACTCCACATTACGCAATAATGTCTTTAAATCCATCTTATATACCTTATGAACAATGTACAAATGTAGAAATAAATACGGAATAAATGCGTGGAAGTACCTAAAAGAGTTTATTTTTGTATCATTATTCAAAAACAGAACACATTATTAATATGGTATTATTTTCAGAAGACCACGGAAGAGAAACACACCGAAGAGGAAGAATTGAAGTGGTGTGCGGCTCTATGTTCTCGGGCAAGACCGAAGAGTTAATTCGCCGATTGAAGCGTGCGAAGTTTGCGCGCCAACGGGTAGAGATATTCAAACCAGCTATCGACACTCGCTACTCGGACGCCGAAGTGGTATCGCACGATAGCACTTCGATAGCTTCTACCCCCATCGACACGTCGGCAAGTATCTTGCTTTTCACTTCCGAAATAGATGTAGTAGGCATCGACGAAGCACAGTTTTTTGACAGTGGATTGGTAGATGTGTGCAATGAGCTTGCCAACAATGGAGTACGTGTGATTGTGGCCGGGTTGGATATGGACTTTCGTGGAAACCCTTTTGGTCCGATGCCCGCCCTCTGCGCCATCGCCGACGAGGTATCGAAAGTACACGCCATCTGTGTGAAGTGCGGACAACTGGCATCATTCTCGCATCGCACAGTAAAAAACGACAAACAAGTGATGCTGGGCGAAACAGCCGAATACGAGCCTCTATGCCGCGTGTGCTACAACCAAGCCATTCGAGCAGACAAAGAGCAATAGGCCTTTTCTGCTTTTTCTCAATAGCGTGAGAAAAAATTTCCAAGCCGTTGAGAAAAGTTTCTCAAGCTATTGAGAAGAAACGATAACCAAACAAGCAATCAGGAGGCTGCACGCTATTGTCAAAACAGCCTCTAACACTCAATAAAGAACTATTAATAAATGACACGATACATATTCACAAGTATCACGCAAACTGTGAACAGCTATCGCGACAGCTATTAACAATTTAAAAAACACATTCTATGGAGAAAAAGAAAATCACCTTCGACAGTTTCATTCGAGGCATCATTTGTCTGGTGCTCGTCGTGGGCACTCTGATACTTATCGACCGCCTAAGTGGTGTGCTGCTCCCCTTTTTCGTGGCTTGGCTCATCGCCTATATGATTTACCCGTTAGTAAAATTCTTCCAATTCAAACTTCGCATCAAAAACCGAGTAATATCCACCCTGTGCGCCCTCTTTATGATTACCGTAGTGGCTATTGGGTTTTTTCTTCTCATCGTGCCACCAATGGTGGAAGAGTTTGTTAGAGTAAACCAACTACTACTCACCTACCTCACCGACGGTTTTGGAAGTTCCGACCACATTCCGAAAACCTTATCGGAGTTCATTCAAGAGCACCTTGATTTAGAGGCCATAAACCGGCTGCTAAACGAAGAAGCAATAGCCAATGCCTTGAAAAATGTACTGCCCAAAGTGTGGACAATCCTTGCCGAGTCGGTCAACATCCTATTCAGCATCTTCGCGTCCTTTATTATATTATTGTATGTGGTGTTTATATTGCTCGACTACGAGGCCATAGCCGACGGATGGATACGACTGCTTCCTATAAAATATCGCAAGTTCTCGACCAATTTGGTTACCGACTTACAAAATGGTATGAACACCTATTTTCGTGGACAAGCACTGGTGGCACTCTGCGTAGGCATTTTGTTTAGCATCGGTTTTCTCATCATCGATTTTCCTCTTGCCATCGGTTTAGGATTATTGATAGGCGCGCTCAATTTGGTTCCCTACCTGCAAATCATCGGTTTCATCCCCACCATCGTGCTTGCCATACTGAAAGCTGCCGACACGGGTCAGAACTTTTGGATAATCATCGCTTCGGCCACCGCCGTGTTTGCGGTAGTGCAAATCATACAAGACACCGTTATCGTGCCCAAGATTATGGGAAAAATCACGGGATTAAATCCAGCTATCATTCTGCTTTCACTCTCTATTTGGGGTTCGTTGATGGGAATGGTAGGAATGATTATCGCACTTCCGCTCACTACCCTAATGCTTTCGTACTATCAACGCTTCGTGATTCAAAAAGAAAAGATTATAGAAGAATATTCACAAGAATCTGATAATCAAAACAATGACTAATACACCAAAAAATAATTAGAAAAATAACACTCCAAAAACTTGCAGATATAAAAAAAGTCACTACCTTTGCACCCGCAATCAGGAAATAACTGATACGCAAATAAGGATTGATT
>CAMTPA010000101.1 GCA_947074275.1 uncultured Bacteroides sp. | reverse complement strand
CGAGATGGAATCTCGTGACTGGAGTTCAGACGTGTGCTCTTCCGATCTCTGTGTCTATACTTTTTTAGCTACTGAAAGAAAGTTTAGTCTTCAGTTACTTTACTTCTTGTGTTCAGTTGCTTAGTGGTGGGCAAAATAAAAACCGTCGTGGCGGTTAGTTCCTATTTTGAAGCTAACCACCAAGACGGTGTTTCTGTTTATAGCTGCGTAGACGCAAGCTTTATGCAAACAAAATCTTATTCGCTGATAGCCTTCTTGTAGGCTGCAATAGCCATTTTTTCAGAAAGCATTGCACTGATGAGGCTGGTTTGTGCCTGAATCCACGATAATTGTGCAGAAAGCACATCTACCATCGTGGCATTTCCTTCGTTGTACGAATAAGTCACCAAATCAAGATTTTCTTCTGCTATCGTCATTGTTTCTTCGGCTGCATCTACCTGCTTAGCTGTTTCAGTCAAGTTGGTCACAGCTGCCGAAAGTTCTTCGTTGATGTTGTCTACTACATAACTCTGTTGAAGTTTCTGAATACCTATATAGGCTTGCTGTTCACGACTTGTTTTGAAACGTGCTCCCCAACGGAAGATTGGAATTGATACGTTTAAACCTACTACTGGAGTGAATTTTACGTCATACCCCATATTAGGAGTTAAGGTAGCCCATCCACCAGCCACGTACATACTTACTTGTGGGTTGTATTGGCTCAATGCCGCTTTACGTTGAGTTTCGCTTTTTTTAATGTCGATAATGGTGCTGGCATATTCGGGTCTTCTTTCCAATACCTCTTCCAAATCTAAAATCTGCATTTGCTCACAAGGTGCATTGATGGAGCTAAGACTGTCGACTGGTGCGTTTGGAGTCATACCCATCAATATGTTGAGCTTTTGCAGTGCAAGAGTATAAGATTGACGTGCTTTGATTAATTGCAACTCTGCTTCCTTCATACGAGTTGAAATCATCAATAAGTCGGTGCGACTGATAGAGCCTAATGTAAAACGTTCATTGATGATGTTGTATTGATTTCTCACAATGTCTTGATACATCTCTGCCGACTTGAGTGAAGCGCGTGCCGAAGAAGCATTCCAATAGTACGAATCGCTTTGGTAGATGATTTGATCTAACGTCATTTCAACACTGAGTTGATCCAGTTCTTCGGTGAATTTTGCGATTTTGTATTTCGTATTCGTTGCCCCACCTGTATATAAAGGCTGAGTTACCATAACTTGCCCCTTGTAGGTATAGTTGCGATAATCGCCTACTGGGCCATTCCAAGCATCCAATTCTCTAAGATTCAATGTTCCATCGCCCACAAGGTCTACTTGTGGGAGGAAGCCTGTGTGGGCTACTTTGCGAGCTTCGCTGCTTCCTACGGCTTGCAATTTTTGTTGTTTCAGCACTTGGCTATAAGCCTCTACTCGCTCGCGGTAGGTATCAAGGCTCATAAATCCCTCTTGTGCTGTAACATTTACGCTGCATCCGAGTAAAATGAATGATATTATTTTGATTTTCATTTTCAATTTGATTAAATAAATAAACCTTTATCCTTTGATTCTGTGAATTGCGCAGTAAGCTACTGGCAAAACGAACAATGTCAAGACAGATGCGACGAGCAAACCGCCCATAATTGTAGCTGCCATACCACCAAACATCGCATCGAACAACAGGGGTAGCATACCCAGAATCGTAGTTCCCGAAGCCATTGCAACCGGGACAATACGGCTGATGGTGGCACTAATCACAGCATCCAATGGTTGTTTGCCCGAATTAAGCTCGATGCCAATTTGGTCTACAAGTACAATGGCATTTTTGATATTCATACCGATAAGCCCTAATAGCCCCAATGTAGCGAAGAAGTCGAATGATTTTCCCAATAGCAACAATCCCAGTACCACACCGATGAAGATAAGTGGGAGCATCAAAATAATGACGGTTGGCTTACGATAGGTTCTAAATAAAAACAGCAACACGGTGAATATCAAGAAGAAAGTCAATGGCATATTTTCGGCAAGAGCCGCATTCGATTCATCTTGGCTTTCTTGTTCACCAAAATATTTCATCACGTAGCCTTCGGGGATTTCCATATCTTTCAACTGATCCCACACTTCATTGAAAGCTGCGATTGCATTCATACCGCGGCGTGGATCGCATTGAGCCATCATCAACATTTCACGGTTGTAGTTCTTCACGTTGCTAAACTGATACAACAAATCGAAGTTGCTCACAATCTGTTCCAATGATGTGGTTTCGGTGCCTTGTCCAAATACGGGTAGTGTGCGTAAATCGTTGATTCTAAACGAATCGACTGTGTTCGCTCCTTTTAATAAAATAGGTAACACCTGATCTCCTTGACGATATTCTCCTATCGTCATACCCGTTGTTCCAATTTGGATGCTCTGTGCCATACTTTGACGAGAAATACCCAATGGTTGAGCACGCTCTTGACTGTATATTGGCTTCCAAACTGGTACTTTGTTTCCCCACGAGCTACGAATGTTTATTAAGTTGGGGTTTTGGTGCATCACAGCCAATGCTTTGTCGGTAAGCATCACCAAGGTGTCTACGTTGTTACCAATAAAGCCAATCTCAATAGCTGCGTCTACCGCTGGAGATAATTTGAAAAGAGTAGTACGCGTAATTGCATTCGGATAGTTCGCTTTCATATAAGCATCAAATTTCTCCTCTTGCTCGATGGTGTACTTGCTATCTTTAAGTTCTATCAATATGTTACAGAAGTTTGGCTTAGGACCAACTGAGGTAGATGCTAAATAATAGCGTAGCGGAGTGCTACCGAATGTGATAGATACTTTTTCCACCTCAGGTTGTTTTAGCAAATGCTCTTCCACCGCCTTCATTTCGTCTACTACTTGATTGATACCATATCCATCGGGATAGAAAACATCGGCTCTGTAATAAGGTTTATCCATTGAAGGAAAGAAGTTTTGAGGCATCAACCCCATAACCACTAACGAAGCGATGAATAATATCACCATCGTTCCCAAAGTAAGCACTTTGCGCTTGATGAGTGTATGCAGAATATTAGCAAATTTGTGATAGAAAGGTTTGTCATAAGGATCTTTTCCTGCATCTTTCACTTTTGCTTTTAGGATAAAGTTACCAAAAACAGTGGTTTGTGAAAGAGCCAATACCCAACTCAATCCCAGTGAAATAGCAAGTACCACAAACAGAGGCTTCACAATTTCGGCTACTGCCGATGGGGCTAAATAAAGTGGCAAGAAAGAGCAGACTGCTATAAATGTAGCTCCCAATAGTCCCCATTGAGGCCCCGTTGCTCCATCTATCAAAGCTTTTCGTCGGTCTACACCGCGTGCGATAGCAATTTGAGCATTATCGGTCACCACAATGGCATTATCTACAAGCATACCCATTGCAATGATAAAACCAGCCAATGAGGTTCGGTTTAGCCCTACACCCACAATCGACATAATCAGTAGTGTACCAGCGATTGAAAATATCAATGAAGTACCAATAAGAAATCCAGCTCTTAAGCCCATCACCAGCATAATAATAAAAATTACGATAACGAGTGATTCTATAAGATTCAAAATAAAACCATTGTTAGCTTCTCTTGCAATTACATTCTCAAGATACAGTGGTTGTAGTTCGATGCCGATAGGAATCAATGGAAGTATTTCTGCCAATTTTTTATCAACATTCTCTCCTGTTTGCACCACGTCTCGTTGTGGGTCGGTAGAGATACCCATACCGATGGCACGTTTGCCATTAACCCTCATTATGGTAGAAGCCGGTTCTAAATATCCGCTTTCAATTACTGCAATATCGCCCAGTTTTACTTGGCCAGCATCGGTGGTGATAATCTGATTGCGAATATCATCTACGTGGGTGTACATACCGTTGGCAAGCATTCTAAGTTGCTGCACACCAGCACTTACCTCGCCCGCATTGATAATTTGGTTTTGCGATTGAAGCAAAGAGGCCAGTTGTTTAGGGTCAATACCCATACCCACTAATTTATTTACCGATATAAAGATGTTTATAACCTCAGTTTGTGCGCCAAAGGTTGCAACTTTCATTACTCCGTCGGCAGTTACAATTTGGGTTTTGATGCGTTCGGCCCAGTTTCTAAGTTCTTCATAGCTAAAACCATCATCTGCTGTCAGCCCATAATAGATACCAAAAACGTCTCCAAAATCATCGGATACGGTTGGCGTGGATGCTCCACTGGGTAGCTGTGGTTGTATATTAAGTACTTTACGTCTCAGCTCATCCCATTTCTGTGGAATGATTGAAGCTGACAAAGAGGGTTGTAATTCGAATGTGATTTTCGAAAGACCATACATAGACTCCGATTTGATTTTGTACACCCCACTCATACTTTGTATTTCGCGCGAGATGGGTTCGGTAATCAATCGTTCTACTTCAGCAGGTTCTGCTCCTGGATACCGTGTCATTATGACGGCCGTCTTGATAACGAAAGGAGCGTCTTCTTTTTTGCCTAACTTATTGAAGGAGGCTACTCCACCAATAAGTAGTACGGCAAGAAAGAAATAGATAACCTTTGTGTTGTCTAATGAATATTTGGCTAAATTCATAATTGTAATTTAATATATATGGATAGAGCTATATGCTATGTTGTGACTGAAAAGACTCCAATCGCAACTTTATGTGCATATTTTTAGTCAAGCTCTTTAACTGTTTCTCCTTCTACGATTTGGTAAACTCCTGCAATGATAACCTTTTCACCTGGTTTTAGCCCGTGTGTAACAAAAGCTTTAGAGTCGCCCGTAGGTGACATTACATTGATTTTGCGACGTTCCACCTTGTTGCCATTAAGCACCCAAACATACAATTGCGATCCTTCACTTTCGCTGAATACTGCGCTAAGAGGCACTACGGTCATCGATTCTTCTAAAAGAGAACCTACATTGGCCGAGAAATGGATGCTACAAGTAAATCCTGGTTTTACATCGTATTTGAAACGGTCGAAAGCAGGGTCTTCTATTATGATGCTAACAGGGATACCTGTTCCATCGGCCGACATATCCAAAAACTCTTCCAGTACCGCATTGAAAGCTTGTCCTTTGTAAGTATCAAACTCTACCATATATTTTTGATCTTTTGCGTGGAGCAAGTATAGATAAGCATCGGGGATGGTAAATTTTATGCGTAGTTTATTGGTGTTTACCAATTGTACGATACCTTCTCCTGAATTTACACGTTGGTAATTTTCGGCGATTCTTGTTTCAATCGAACCATCAAATGGAGCTAAAAGACGTGTGTCACTCATATTATTAGTAGACAATTCAAAAGCAGATTTTGCTTTTTGATAGTTTGCCATACTAATTTCATAATCTTGCACCGAAACAGCTTGTCTTTCCAATAGGCGTTTGTTTCGTTCAAGTTGCGCTGCTGCGGTTTCGTAAGCCGATTTGTCTGCTGCATATTGTAGGGCGATGTCTCTTGGGTCGATGGCTGCAATCAGCTGTCCCTTCTTTACTCTTTGCCCTTCAATTACGGGAAGGTTAATAATTTGTCCGCTTACGCGAAATGCTAATTTAACGTATTCTACTGCCTCTACTATGCCCGAAAAATCTTTATTAATTTCCGAGCTCGATTCTACTGTAGCTGTTTTTACCGGTCGGACAAATGTAGGGGTCTCCGTCTTTTTTTGTCCGCAAGCTGCTAACATCAGCGCAGCGATAAAAATAATTGCATAATTTTTCTTCATACTTTTTTATTCATTAAGAGCCGTTTGTTAATATTTTATGGGGCGCAAAGGTATAAAACTAATAGTCAAATATTAGTTTATGTAAGGATATTGAGGTAAATTAACAGTCATTTGGTTTTTATGCTCAACTCTTTACCTTTACTTAGCAAATAAACAGTTCTATAAACGCTAATGTTCAAATCGTTGCCAGTTAATAGCTTAATGTTTATTTCGTTTTTTTTAATCTTTATTCTTAAAACTCGTTGTCGATAGTTTATTTTAAAGATATAGCTGTTCCATTTTTTAGGTATTACAGGATTAAAACATAAAGTGCTGTTTTCTATCTCCATTCCTGCAAATCCCTGCACAAGAGCCAGCCAGCTTCCCGGCATACTGGTGATGTGAAGTCCTTCGGCAAGTTCATTGTTGTAATCATCTAAATCTAAGCGTGTGGCGTGAAGAAAAAGATTGTAGGCCTTTTCAATTTCTCCAATGCGCGCAGCCAAAATAGAATGTACATAAGGTGATAATGATGATTCGTGTAATGTGCGTGGTTCGTAAAAATTGAAGTTGCTTTGTATCGTTTTTATATCGAAGTGTGGATAATATAGATAAATGCCCAATAGCACATCGCTTTGTTTGATGAAACAAGAACGCAGGATTCGATCCCACGACCAATGTTGGTTTATAGGGCGTTCGTCTTTGGGTATATCTTCCACTGTTTTCAGCTCTTTGTCTAAATACCCATCATTTTGCACGAATATTCCTAAATCGTTGTTGGATGGTAGATACATATTGTCGATGATTTCCTGCCACCGTACAGTTTCATCGGATGAGAACCGAGTGGTTCTACAAATGCGTTCGTAATCTTCGATGTGATTGCTTGATAGCTCGTTGAGTGTTTTGATGGTTGCTTTCAAGGTTTGCACGCACGAGTAATTGGTGTACCAGTTGTTGTCTACATTGTTTTCATACTCGTTGGGTCCTGTCACTCCCAAAATCACATATTGCTGTTTGGGTTGCGAGAAAGAGGTTCTTTGGCTCCAGAAACGGCAGATAGCTATCATCATTTCCAAGCCATAAGTAATCACGAAATCGGTGTCGCCAGTCATTGCTACGTATTGCAATATGGCATACACGATGATGTTGTTGCGGTGTATCTCTTCAAAAGTGATTTCCCACTCGTTGTGGCATTCTTCTCCATAAAAAGTCACCATTGGGTAGAGAGCTGCTCCGTCTTTAAATCCAAGTTTAGCAGCGTTTTCTATGGCTTTTGGCAATTGGTTGTATCGGTAGAGAAGCAGATTTCGTGCAGTCTCGTTGGGGGTAGACAATAAGAAGAATGGCACACAGCAAAGTTCTGTATTCCATTGCGTGTTTCCACCATATTTTTCACCCGAAAAACCTTTTGGTCCGATGTTAAGACGTGGATCATCCCCACGGTAGCTTTGATTTAGTTGGAATATGTTGAACCGGATGCCTTGTTGTGCGTCCAAGTCACCCTCTATGATTACATCTTCAGTTTCCCATATTTTGTTCCACATAGCACTGTGTTTCTCAATGTGGGCATCCCAACCTTCCTTCTTTGCATTTTGGCTTTCGGCTATGGCTTGCTCTACAATTACTTGGCTGTGGGCGTATAGCGACGATACCACCGATGTGTATTTCAAAAGTGTGATGCGATCGCCTGGTTTTACATCGGCTCCTGTGCTAAAGCCTGTGAGTTTTTCTTTTTCTATTTTAATAGGACTTGTTGCTACTTCTTTGCTGTTTTTAAAAAACTGGTAAGTCAGTGCGCAACATACTTGTGTGTCTCTTCTTTTGGTTTGTACCCATATATAGGCATATTCGTTATTTGTTTCGGCCTGAAGAGTGTCCCACATTTTATCATTGAAATTGGAACTTTCGTGTTTTACGTCACTATTTATATATGGTACGATTGAGATTTTTCCTTCGTAATTTACAGAGGTCACGCTGTATTTTATCAAACATAAGTTTTGATAGGCTATGCTGTTGATATGCTCTACGTGTATGTTTAACGTATGTCCTTTGGGTGATGTCGTTTCAAAATCGCGATAGGAAATCCCATTTTTCATATCCAGTCGACGCTCAAACCGATTTACGTCCCAGATAGCTAAATCTACTTCTTCGTCTATCAACCGAATGTATAGTCCACTCCAATTGGGAGCATTGGGAATGCGCGAAAAGTAGTGTGGGTAGCCATTCTTCCACCAACCCACTTTGGTGCGATCTAAAAAACTTACTCCAGCCACATAAGACCCAGGAAGGCTATCGCTACTATACTTTTCTTCAAAAAAACCTCGCTGTCCGAATCGTCCGTTTCCTAAGCTAAATATGCTTTCGGAAGATCTGAGATGAGTGGCGTGAAATCCTTCTTCGATGATGTTCCATTCGTCGGTTTTGAGATGTTTATTCATTGTATATTGCTCTTTAAGGGTTTATTGTGCTGAAAGTTACAAAAAAATAATGCACCACTCTACGAGCAATGCATTATTTTGAAAATATATCGTTTGGTTACTTCACTTTTTCTTCTTGATGATGGGCGATAGTCTCTTTGATAAACCAAACGCAAATGGCACCAATAAGGAGCAACACGCCCGCAAGTACCAACATACTGATTTGGCGACCTCCTACTAAATGGAGTAACAAGCCACCCACCAATGCTGCTACAATTTGTGGAATACAGATAGTGCCATTGAACAATCCTAAGTAGGCTCCCATATTTTTACCCGATATAGAGTTTGTCAATATGGTAAATGGCATAGCAAGCATAGCTGCCCACGCACAGCCGATGAGAGCATACGAGATAAATAACATATACTCATCGTGAAAGAAGAAGGTAGATATGAAGCCGATGCCTCCCAATACCAAACTTAATGAGTAGCCCACTTTGCGCGATTTGAACATAGGCAGAATGATGGCCCATACCACCGAGCCGATGGCTTGAATGGCAAACAAGATACCCACCCAGTTGCCTGCCTCTTGATAACCAGCATCTTGTGTGTCTACCGTGTTCCACACCGTGTCGGCAATTGCACCATTGGTATAAGTCCACATATACATAAAGGCTGCCCAGCTAAAGAATTGCACAAGACCTACTGTCCAAAATACCTTTGGGGCGTGGCGCAATAGCGAAAACATATCGCTTTTCTCTTTTTTCTCATCGGCGGTGATGCCGTGAAACTCATCAAACTCTTTTGGAGGCATCTCTTTTACCTTTATTACGGTGTAGATGACGCACAATATTAATATAGCGGCTCCGATGTAGAAAGAGTAGATTACCGAGTTTGGAACGGTTCCCTTATCGGCCACATTGCTGATGCCAATCCAGGTGAAAATGAATGGGAATAGGTATCCTACCAAACTTCCGGCATTACACAAAAAACTTTGAATGGAGTAGGCAAGACCTTTTTGCTTTTCGTTTACCATATCGCCCACCAGCATTTTGAAAGGCTGCATCGCCATATTAATAGAGGTGTCGAGAAACATCAACGCAATGAGGCCAAACACCATCGCTGCGCCTACGGTCATTCCAAAACTACCAGCATTGGGCAGCAGGCACATCACAAGCACCGCTACCAGCGAACCCACAAACAGATAGGGAATACGTCGTCCAAAACGAGTCCAAGTGCGGTCGCTTGCCGATCCTATGATGGGCTGCACAATGATTCCTGCCAATGGGGGAAGAATCCAAAAATAACTCAAACTATGTGGGTCGGCTCCCAATGTGGCAAAAATGCGGCTGATATTTGCGCTCTGAAGCGCATAGGCAATTTGTACACCAAAAAAACCGAAGCTTATGTTCCATAACTTCCAAAAACTTAAATCGGGTTTATTCATCATCATATTATAGGTATTAAATGGTTTGATTTTTAGGGTGGATAATACAGCGTGTGTCTACACCTTTTTTATTGGTGCAGTATGGGTTGTGCAATGGGTTGATAGTGTATGTGTTATAAATAAATTGTGTGAAGTAGCTGTCACAACATCCGGATGTTGTTGATGAAAACATCCGGGTGTTGTGTAGCAAAACATCCGGGTGTTGTGGTGCAGAACATCCGGGTGTTTTTATAATCGACCTTGCATACTTCATTCGTTTACGCATACTCTTCAGTTTGTTGCATACGGTTAGTTCACTTGGTAGTGCCACGCACTACTAAATTGGTGCGTACTATCTTATTAATGCTTTTGGGCTCTTTTTCGTTCTCTATCTTATCTATTAAAAGCGTGATAGCGCATTTGCCTACCTCCTCGCCGTGCTGCTCCACGGTGGTTAGTTTGGGATCGGTGTTTTGCGCAATAGCTCCATCGGTAAACCCACAGATAGAAACTTCGTTGGGCACATTCAGCCCCAACAGTTTACAAACATATAAAATTCCCGAAGCAGTTTCGTCATTAATGGCGAAAAAACCATCGGGGCGGTCTTCTCTTTCCAGTATATCGGGTGTGATGGCTATTGCCTGCTCGCGCGTATCACAATACTTAATCATATTATCGTCTACTGGTATTTTGTATTTGCGCATAGCGTCCAAGTATCCATTTCTTCTGTTTTTGGATATTTCGAGATGGCTGTCGGCACTGTAAAAAAAGATACGTTTGCATCCAGTTTGTATCATATACTCCACGGCGGCAAACGCCCCTGCGTAGTCGTCTACCACAACTCTACCCGTGTTTATGTTGGGGCAGATGCGGTCGTAAAACACAATGGGGATATTGTTTTCGATAAGTTCTTCGTAGTGTTCGTATTTCGACGTGTCTTTGGCCAGCGAAGTGATAACTCCACATACACGCGCTGCCAAAAATGAATGGATAATTTTCACCTCTTGATCGTAGCGTTCGTTGCTTTGGGCTATTAATATATTGTATCCGGCTTTGGCGGCAATCTCTTCGATACCACTAAGTACACACGAAAAAAAGTGATGAACCAGCTGGGGAATAATCACTCCAATGGTGTTGGAACGGCTGGTGCGCAGGTTGAGTGCAAGTGCGTTGGGTTTGTAGTTGTGTTCTTCGGCAAACTTATGAATTAAATCACGCGTTTCCTGGCTAATGTCTGGGTTGTTCTTGAGTGCTCTCGACACGGTTGACGGCGATACACCAAGTTCGCGGGCAATGTCTTTTATGGTGATTTGTGTTTTACCCATAATGTTTTTATTAGTTTCGAGTCAAAGGTAATTGAAAAAAGGGTACAATATTGCATTTATTTTATACAAGAAGTCTTCCCTTAAGCAAAAATAGTAGTTATACCTAATAAATAGATCGGAAGAGCGTCGTGTAGGGAAAGAGTGTTAAGATTTGTGTAGATCTCG
>CAMTPA010000100.1 GCA_947074275.1 uncultured Bacteroides sp. | reverse complement strand
TATGCAACTAAATATCAATTATATACATATTATTTTGCTTTGCAACGGTCTCAAAGTGCGATACACGAACCATATGATAAAAACAAAAAACAGTGCTTTGAACACCTTATGTACCCAAAGCACTGTCTTTTGTTTCTCAAACACCATTTATTTTAAAGCTGTGCAGTGTCATCAAAATGAATCTTTGCGTGTGTGCCATCACAATAAGGTTTGCGATGTGAATGACCACAGCGGCACAAAGCATTCTTCCCATTCAACACTACTTCCCTATTGTCTTTGTCAATCAACTTGAATTTTCCATCCACAATGTAAGGACCATTGTGTACTACGGTGATACTCACCAATTTTTCTTCATTTTCCATAACCACGTTGTTTATTAATTAGTCATTATAAAAACAGCTAATAGCCTCAAAAGTTTTTTGTCGTGGCTATAAAATTCAATACGCACGAATCAAAGTAATCATCACTATCTCTGCACGAGCACCTATACGAATATTTCGGCGCGAGGTTCCAATGCCATTGGTTATGATAATAGGCACGCCACTCGAAGTGTATTTAAGTCCACTCAAAAAGCGTTTCCCATAACGTGAATTGGTGATAGGAGCATAACCCAACAAACGCACTTGTCCACCGTGAGTATGTCCTGCCAGCACCAAGTCGGTATTATCCACCATCACATCCTCAGCATAGTCAGGGGTGTGCGTCAGAAGTATCACAAAATCGGAAGATGCAAGCGACAAAGTAGGTGAAACACCGTTGCGACGCAAATCGAAGGGGTTTCTTACCCCCGAAACCAAAATAAACTGCTGCTTACTCCAAAGTGTGTCAGTCTGATGTTCGAGCAAATGAATATCATTGATTTCAGCCTGCAACATCACCTCTTTGTAGCAGCGTTTGTAGTCGTGATTGCCCAGTACCCCATAAATGCCCAAAGGAGGATGAACGCTTCCCAATTTCTCGAACAAAGGAGCAACATATTCGCATCCCATCTGATAATCACCACCAAGCAACAGTAAATCGGGAGACTCTTTCTTGAGAATCTTCACCAGTCGATTTAATCCTTTCTCTTTCAATAGACTCTTGTAATGAAGATCGGACACGAAGGCCACTCGACAACTATCGAACGCTTGCGGAATATCGGAGTTGATAAAATCGTATGTCTTAACACGAATAGTAGCGCACGAAGCAAATAGCAAAGAAATGGTAAAAATAGACAATATGTAAACAGGAAGCTTCATAATGAGTTTCTATTTATTGGTGAGTAGTGTTTTATGTGGTCAAAGATAAATCAAAAAAAGATATATCTTTGTGGCTATGAAAGAAATAAAGCCCAACTCAATACAAGCGTGGCTACTTGCAGCCCGTCCCAAAACATTGGCCGGTGCAGCCACTCCTGTATTTATAGGTACGGCTCTTGCATACGCAGCCGGATATTTTCAATGGATTCCAGCACTTATTTGCTTGCTTTTTGCTTCGTTGATGCAAATTGCAGCCAATTTTATCAACGACCTTTTCGATTATCTAAAAGGAAGCGATCGTGAAGATAGACTGGGACCTAAACGTGCTTGTTCAGAAGGTTGGATATCGCCCAATGCAATGAAAAAGGGTATTATTACCATTATCACATTTGCTTGCGCACTGGGTTGTGGACTGTTGTTTTACGCAGGATGGGAGTTGATTGTAGTAGGCTCATTGTGTGTGTTGTTTGCTTTTTTTTATACAACAGGCCCATATCCACTTTCGTACAATGGATGGGGAGATGTGTTGGTGATTTTGTTTTTTGGATTTGTGCCCGTAGGTGGCACTTACTATGTGCAGGCTTTAGGCTGGTCGGTCGATGTAACCATTGCTGCTATAATATGCGGGTTGGCAGTAGATACGCTGCTGGTAGTAAACAACTATCGTGATCGCGAAGCAGACGCACAAAGTGGCAAACGAACCATCATCGTGCGTTTTGGCGAACCATTCGGACGCTACTTGTATTTATCGTTGGGAATTGTGGCCGCAACACTTTGCTGCTTTTTTATTCCGCAAAAAGGTATATTTGCAGCTTTTGTAGCACTTATCTATGTGATACTTCACATAAACACGTGGCATAGAATGGTAAAGATACATCGTGGACAAAAATTAAACAGCATATTAGGCGATAGTTCGCGTAATATGCTGTTACTAAGTATTCTATTATCGTTGGTTATTGCTTTTGGATAGAGGTGTCACCATCTCCATAAAGCAGTAGCACTAACACTATAACATTTGCTTTTATCGGGATTTTTCACCCAAGTGCCAGTTGTTCCCAATTTTCCACTCACCCAATCATCAAAATCAGGGAAAGCATCACCTATATACGTTTTCTCTAATGGATATATCAAATCGCCTGAAATAGCCAAGCTCAAACCATAAGGACAAGCCTCACCCAAAGTTGCATCAATCGATGCTATATACAGCTTTTTGCCATTGTCTACGCTAATATAGAAACTTACATTTTTCCATCCATTATCGGCTTCATTCGTGTTCTCGGTGATTATTTCATCGTGAATGATGTAGCCACCACCCGACATTTCAGAGTTTTTATCTTTTGCGCTATAAACAATGGTATAGTTATTTCCACGTTCATCGGCTTTTCCATCGATATTCTCAATACCGGGAACAAACACCTCACCTTGCAGAGTATTAACAAAACCTTGCTTTCCACCAAAATAATCACGGCGCACATTGTCTGTTAACAAATGACTTTGCCCCTTCATATCAGTAAATCCAAAGCCGATCTGCTTGGTGCTACCCAATGCTAAGCCACGCACTTTCACTGTACACTTGCGACGTTTTCCGTCTTCCGCCTTACCTAAGAATGCGGTTTTTACATAAACAATCAAATCATTGTAATCGTAATCTGCCTTAAAGGAATCCTCAAAGAAAAGCACGCGATTGCCTTCATTGATATAGCTTCCAGGCTCAAATGATGGAAGTTGGGCATAATTCAAATGAAAAACTTTCAATCCTTCAGAAGCTTCACTGGTTGCCGAACGAGTTTTAAGAGTTGTTGGGACAGAAATAGTAAGAGGAATATCAGTCACCGCAATGGTATCACCATTTAGTGTGACAACAGTCACCTTGCCTGCCTCTAAAGGCACATTGTAAGGCTCTTCCATCAAGAAGCGTTCATCAATCATAAGATTACTGTCTTCATCAACGTGCAAGTCTACATCATCGTGTATGCACGACCCCAATAGAATCAATGCAAAAAAGAATAAAAACGTTTGTTTCATTGTCGAGAGTGTTTATATACATTAATAAGATATTCAATCATTTGGCAAAATTAATCAACTTTTCCACAACACACTATCTTTTTAAAGAAAAGTTTATATAAAACAACAAATAAGTCCTGATTTAGTTCTATTAAAACTCTAATAGCCAAATATATTAACACATACCCAATAAACATTTATCAAAACAAAGAAACAAACAAGAAGAGTAATATCGACAAACAAAAGGATTTCAAGATTACAAAATATACAACTTTTACAATACACTCAACTTATCGTTATAAAAAGCATCAATCGGCAAGTTCTATCACTTCTAAATCTTTGAATTGTCCGTTGTCAATAGTCAAACGAACTAATGTGCGAACTTTATGAAACCCTTGCTTTCCAGCTGCACCCGGATTAATATGAAGCATATCAAGTGTTTTATCGTATTTCACTTTTAAGATATGCGAATGTCCACTTATAAAAAGTTTTGGTGGACGAACCATCAAACTGCCACGTATGGAAGGGTCGTAATTACCTGGATAACCACCGATGTGCTTTATAAGTATATCAGTTCCAGCCACCCGAAAACGATTGATTTGAGGATAAAGACGACGAATATCTTGTCCATCAATGTTTCCGTAAACCGCTCTCAAGGGTCGAAACTCATTTAATCGTTGAGCCACCTCTAAAGAACCCACATCACCAGCATGCCAAATTTCATCGCACGAATCAAAATATTGCAGGTATTTTTCATCCCACCATGCGTGAGTATCCGATAAGATTCCAATTTTCATTGTTAATTAGTTGTTTATCTGCACAAAGGTAAGTATATTTGGGCGTAATCTTAAATCCAATGGAAAACAAATATCAATACTTCAAACGCGACATTAGTTGGCTGTCGTTCAACTACCGTGTACTGCTCGAAGCCAATGATGAAAAGTTGCCCTTATACGAGCGAATTAATTTTATTTCTATCTACTCATCCAATTTGGAGGAGTTTTATAAAATTCGCGTAGCCGACCACAAAGCAGTAGCATCGGGAGCAACACGCAGTGATGAGGAGTCGGTTCAATCGGCAGCTCAGCTATTAGAAGAAATTAATCAAGAGGTCAATAAACAACGACAAGCTCGTATTGATATTTTCGAGAATAAAATACTACCTGCTCTTCGCAAGAATCACATCATTTTTTATCAAGACCACAATATTGAACCCCATCAACGAGAGTTTATACGCAGATTCTTCCGAGAGGAGATATTTCCATTTCTACAACCTGTTCCTGCATCCAAAGACCGAGTCGTCTCTTTCTTACGAGACAACCGTCTTTATTTGGCAGTGCGCCTCTACCTCCACGGCACTACTCCCAAAGACCCAGATCACACGCAATATTTTGTAATGAAAATACCGTATAGTAAAGTTCCACGATTTATCGAGTTACCCCAATACAATGGTAATTATTACATAATGTATATCGAGGAGATTATCAAAGCCAACATCGGATTGATATTCCCTGGTTATGAAGTGGACAACAGTTATTGTATCAAAATATCGAGAGATGCCGATATTTTGATTGATGATGCTACAACAACTGCCGAGATTGTAGAACAATTGAAGAAAAAGGTAAAAAAGAGAAAAATAGGAGCCGTTTGTCGTTTTGTGTACGATAGAGCTATGCCAACAGACTTTTTAGACTTCTTGGTAGATGCTTTTCACATCAATAGAGATGAATTGGTAGCGGGAGATAGACATCTAAATTTAGAAGATTTGCGTTATCTGCCAAATCCAAATAAAACATTACGAAAGATAGAAAGACCTAAGCCAATGCGTTTAAACTATTTGGATGAACGTGGTTCTATATTGAATTATGTGCAGCAGAAAGATTTGTTATTGCATTATCCCTATCATTCTTTCGATCATTTTATCCATTTTTTGGTAGAAGCAGTGCATGACGCTTCGACTCGCGAGATTATGGTTACTCAATACCGCGTAGCCGAAAATTCGGCAGTTATCAATGCGCTTATATCGGCAGCTCAAAATGGCAAAAAGGTTACCGTATTTGTAGAATTAAAGGCACGATTCGACGAAGAAAACAATTTGGCTACGGCTGAAATGATGAAAGCATCGGGCATCAAAATCATATATAGTTTACCGGGGTTAAAGGTACACGCTAAAGTGGCATTGATAAAACGAAAGAACGAAAACAATGGCGCATCTTGCGACATTGCCTACATCAGCACGGGCAACTTTAATGAAAAAACAGCAACTATTTATGCTGACTGTGGTTTATTTACCTGCAATCCAAAGATTACCCACGATTTATACACACTCTTCCGAACGTTGCAAGGAAAAGAAAATCCAAAGTTTCATACACTCTTAGTTGCACGTTTCAATCTCATCCCCGAACTCACCAAACTCATCAATAAAGAGATAGAGTTGGCAAAAAAGGGAAAAGAAGGAAGAATTATTTTAAAAATGAACGCACTGCAAGACTCTACAATGATTGACAAGCTATATGAAGCATCAGAAAGTGGCGTTCAAATAGATCTCATCATACGAGGTATTTGTTGTTTGATGCCCAACCAGTCATACAGTCGCAATATTCGTGTCACGCGTATTGTAGATAGCTTTTTAGAGCACGCACGCATCTGGTATTTCGGAAATAATGGACAGCCGAAACTATTCTGTGGGTCTCCCGATTGGATGCGACGCAATCTATACCGTCGCATTGAAGCCATTACTCCCATATTAGACTCAGACATAAAGCAAGAAGTTATAGATATGCTTCATATCCAGCTGAAAGACAACGAAAAAGCATGTTTCGTAGATGAAAACCTCATCAATCAGTTTAAAGCAAAAGCAAAAGAAGAGAGCGTACGTGCGCAATACACCTTTTATAGTTACTTAAAAAACAAAAATGAAACATCTTTGTAATATATATGACACTATGCTGCAATACATTCATCCGTCCTTTGTAGCATTAATTATATATATTTATGGAGACTATTTATCTTTGTATCGTCATCTTTCTATTTGCCCTTGCCATATTCGATTTGGTAGTAGGGGTAAGCAATGATGCCGTTAATTTTCTAAACTCTGCCGTCGGAGCAAAATCAGCCTCTTTCCGTACAGTTCTTATCATTGCAGGTATTGGTGTTTTTGTAGGCGCATCTTTATCCAACGGTATGATGGACATTGCACGACACGGTATTTATCAACCCGAGCACTTCTATTTCGCCGAGATTATGTGCATATTGTTAGCAGTAATGCTCACAGATGTGGTGTTATTGGACGTGTTCAACTCAATGGGTATGCCTACCTCTACCACAGTATCATTGGTATTTGAGTTATTAGGGGGAACATTGGCACTCGCTTTAATCAAAGTAAATCAAAACGATGCACTCAACCTGAGCGATTTGATAAATACCGATAAAGCACTATCGGTTATTATGGGTATTTTTCTGTCGGTTGTCATTGCATTCTTTTTTGGTATGTTGGTACAATGGATTACACGTACAGTCTTCACTTTCAATTATAAAAAGCATATGAAATATGCCATCGGATTATTCGGTGGCATCGCAGTTACTTCCATCATTTACTTTATGCTTATCAAAGGATTCAAAGATACAGCTTTTATGACTCCAGAAAATAAAGTATGGGTTAAAGATAACACGTTACTCTTAGTTGGCATATCTTTTGCATTCTTCACCATTTTAATGCAAGTGCTTCATTGGTGTAAAGTAAATGTGTTCAAAGTGATTGTTTTGTTGGGTACATTTTCGCTGGCTATGGCATTTGCTGGTAATGACTTGGTAAACTTTATTGGTGTCCCTTTGGCTGGTTACTCATCATTCGTCGATTATACAGCAAATGGCCAGGCAGTAGGCCCCGACGGATTCTTAATGACATCATTATTGGGTTCTGCCAAAACACCTTGGTATTTCTTATTTGGAGCAGGCGTAATAATGGTGTTCGCCCTTTCCACATCCAAAAAGGCACACAACGTAATTAAAACATCAGTTAATCTATCACGTCAAGACGAAGGAGAAGAAACTTTTGGTAGTACACCAATAGCTCGCACATTGGTGCGCATCAGTATGAATGTAGCAACAGGCATCACCAAAGGTGTACCCGAAGGAATGAAGGATTGGCTAAATAAGAGATTTCGTAAGGACGAGGCCATTATTGCAGATGGGGCAGCATTCGATTTAGTACGTGCTTCGGTTAATTTAGTACTTGCTGGGTTATTGATAGCATTGGGAACCTCTATGAAGTTACCACTTTCTACCACTTATGTCACTTTTATGGTAGCAATGGGTACATCACTTGCCGACCGAGCTTGGGGGCGTGACTCCGCCGTTTATCGTATCACAGGAGTATTAAGCGTAATTGGTGGTTGGTTTATTACAGCAGGAGCAGCTTTTACTATCTGTTTTATTGTTGCTATGATTATTCATTTTGGTGGCACAATTGCTATTGTAGTGATGATTGGTTTGGCAGTATTAAGCCTTGTGCGTAGTCAAATTATTTATAAGAGAAAAAAGAAACAAGAAGAGAAAAGCGAAACACTAAAACAGTTGATGCAAAGTTCGGATAGCGATGAAACCCTTCAATTGATGCGCCAACATACTCGCGAAGAGCTTACAAAAGTATTGGAATATGCTGAAAATAATTTCAACTTAACCGTAACCTCTTTCTTACACGAAAATCTGAGAGGGCTACGTAGAGCAATGGGGTCTGCTAAATTTGAAAAGCAACTTATCAAACAAATGAAACGTGCCGGTACAGTAGCTATGTCACGGTTAAACAACAAAACCGTACTCGAAAAAGGGCTCTACTATTATCAAGGAAATGACTTTGCAAGTGAATTAGTATATAGTATATCCCGTTTATGCGAGCCTTGTTTAGAGCATATCGACAATAACTTCACATCACTTGATGCCATACAAAAAGGAGAATATGGAGATGCTTCAGAGGCCATCACATCCCTTATTCACGATTGTAGACTTAAACTTGAGGCAAACGATTACTCACAATTGGCAAGTGATGTAAAACGAGCCAATGAATTGAACGCACAGTTATCTCACTTAAAACGCCAAGAGTTGCAACGCATTCAAACCCAAAAAGGAAGTATTCGAGTAAGTATGATTTATTTAACAATGGTTCAGGAGGCTCAAAATGTAGTGACTTATACAATTAACTTAATGAAGGTGAGTCGTAAGTTTCAGATAGAAAATGACTTGTAATCAATAGGTATATTTATATAATCAAAAAGCCACGATGCAATTGCAATGATTGACATCGTGGCTTTTATATAGAAAGATTTTATTAAAACGAAAGTAACCTTTACCGTTAATTAAGGTTTCCAAGAAAGTTTTGGCAAATATCCGCTCAAGCATTCGCGCAACACACTCAGCGTAATGGGTTTCACCAATACTTGAGTAGCTCCAGCCTGCATCGCAAGCTCTTTGTCCGAATTAAAAGCATAAGCCGTTTGCATTATAATTGGAATATCCGTATCTTCTTTACGAATTTCAACAGTGGCTTCGATACCTGTCATCAAAGGCATTTTTATATCCATCAATATCGCTTCTGCCTTCCCTCTGTTCTGATGAAACAAGTCTATTATCTCTTGCCCATTTTTAGCCCAAAGTATATCACATTTTTTTCCAATGATAGCTTTTATCAATTTAAAATTACTATCATCATCCTCCGCTACTAAAATCAAAGGACGGTATTCATTCTGTTGTTCTTGTTCCATAGTGCTAATCACTTTATTACAGTCTGTTTGAATTACGTAATCAATATTAAACAGAGCGCAATATATAAAAAAAAGTAATATTATTAACTATCTTTGCACCTCATTTTAAAAAATAAGTATGATTTCAGTAGACGGACTCGCTGTTGAATTTGGCGGAACCACCTTGTTTAGCGACATTTCATTTGTCATCAACGAAAAAGACCGCATTGCTTTGATGGGCAAAAATGGTGCAGGCAAAAGCACTCTTCTCAAAATTTTGGCAGGCGTTCGCCAACCTACTCGCGGAAAAGTTTCTGTACCTAAAGAACGTGTAGTAGCTTATCTTCCTCAACATTTGATGACCGAAGATGGACGTACTGTTTTTGAAGAAACAGCACAAGCATTCTCGCATCTTCACGAAATGGAAGCGGAGATTGAACGCCTCAACAAAGAACTTGAAACTCGTACCGATTACGAGAGTGATAGCTATATGGAATTGATTGAGAATGTTTCGACCATCAGCGAGAAATATTATGCCATTGATGCAACCAATTACGAAGAAGATGTAGAAAAAGCATTGCTTGGTTTAGGTTTTAAACGTGAAGACTTCCATCGCCAAACAAGTGATTTCAGTGGTGGATGGCGTATGCGTATCGAGCTTGCTAAACTATTGTTGAAAAAGCCGGATGTTCTTCTTCTTGATGAGCCTACCAATCACTTAGATATTGAGTCTATCCAATGGCTCGAAGATTTCTTGATTAGCAATGGTAAAGCGGTAATCGTAATCAGCCACGACCGCAAGTTCGTTGATAGCATCACAACTCGTACTATCGAGGTTACTATGGGACGTATCTATGATTATAAAGTAAACTACTCACAATATCTGCAACTCCGTGGAGAACGTCGCGTGCAACAACAAAAAGCATACGATGAGCAACAGAAGTTCATTGCAGAAACAACCGAATTTATCGAACGATTTAAAGGAACTTATTCTAAAACGCTTCAGGTGCAAAGCCGCGTGAAGATGTTAGAGAAATTGGTTCTACTCGAAGTTGATGAGGAAGATACATCAGCTCTTCGTTTGAAATTCCCACCATCACCACGTTCGGGTAGCTATCCGGTAGCAACTGAGATGATTGGTAAGACTTATGGTGAGAAGACTGTATTCCAAAACGCATCGCTTACTATTGAGCGTGGCGATAAAGTTGCTTTCGTTGGCAAAAATGGTGAAGGTAAATCGACTTTGGTGAAATGTATCATGAAAGAGATTGATCACGATGGTGTGTTGACTCTTGGTCATAACGTACAAATTGGTTACTTCGCTCAAAACCAAGCATCGCTTTTGGATGAAAACTTAACTGTATTCCAAACCATTGACGATGTTGCCAAAGGTGAAATTCGTAATAAGATACGCGATTTACTCGGTGCATTTATGTTTGGTGGACCAGAAGCTTCTATGAAGAAGGTAAAAGTTCTTTCGGGTGGTGAGCGTACTCGTTTGGCAATGATTAAATTATTGCTTGAACCGGTTAACTTGTTGATTCTCGATGAGCCTACCAATCATTTAGATTTAAAGACCAAAGACATCTTGAAACAAGCATTAATGGATTTTGATGGTACACTGATTGTTGTATCTCACGATCGTGATTTCTTAGATGGATTGGTTACCAAAGTATATGAGTTCGGCAATCAAAAGGTAAAAGAACATCTTTGTGGTATCTATGAATTCTTAGAATCTAAAAAGATGGAATCGCTTACTGAATTAGAAAAAAAGTAATTAGATTATAGATAGAACATAAAATGGCGGTTATATTTGCAAGAAGTATAATCGCCATTTTTTATCTCTTTAAGTTTAAAGACTACCAATAATTATTCATAACTTTGTTATTATTCTATTTACTCTCTAACAAAAATCACATGCTAAGTCATATTGGAACACAAACGATTATCACTGAAAGACTGACTTTAAGACCTTTCACTTACGAGGACAACAATGATATGCTAACTTATTGGGTGAGCGATCCTCAGATACAATCACTATATAGTGAACCGACATATACAACTACATCAGAAGTTAAAGAATTGCTCGATAAGTACATAAGTGGATATGTAAAATCTGATTATTATCGTTGGGCTATTATCGAAAAAG
>CAMTPA010000099.1 GCA_947074275.1 uncultured Bacteroides sp. | reverse complement strand
TCTTTCACATTTACTTTAACCTGTTTCGCTTTTTGCTCTTTCTGACGTTTTTTCAGCTGATAAAGAAATTTAGAGTATTCAATAATACGACAAACAGGGGGTTGTGCATTTGGTGAAATCTCTACAAGATCCATCTCTTGCTCTTCTGCCATTTTCAAAGCTTGAGCTATCGGATACACTTTTGGTTCTACATCATCGCTTACAATGCGTACTTCCTTGGCACGAATTTGTTCATTAATTCGATGTTGCCCTTTTAATTTGTCATTCTTCATTAAATAACGTTTACTTTCCTATTTGTTTTCTAATTGTATACTAAAAATTTAGCTTATCATTAATTGGGCGCAAAGTTACCATTTATTTATCATATTCCGCACTTCTTCATTCAGAATTTTTGCAAAATCTTCAAATTTCATTGTTCCTTTGTCACCTTCACCTTGTTTACGCACAGCTACTTCACCATTTTCAGCCTCTTTTTCGCCAACTACCAGCATATAAGGAATACGCTTCATTTCATTGTCACGAATTTTACGACCGATTTTCTCGTTGCGATCATCTACGATAGCACGCACGTCGTGTACGCGAAGATACTCTTTCACCTTTTCGGCATAATCGTTGAATTTTTCGCTGATAGGCAAAATGGCCACCTGATCGGGTGTGAGCCACAAAGGGAATTTGCCTGCTGTATGCTCGATAAGCACAGCCACAAAACGCTCCATCGAGCCAAACGGAGCACGATGAATCATCACAGGGCGATGTTTTTGGTTGTCGGCACCTGTATATTCGAGCTCAAAACGTTCGGGCAAGTTGTAATCGACTTGAATGGTGCCCAACTGCCAGCGACGACCGATAGCATCTTTTACCATAAAATCGAGTTTAGGGCCGTAGAAAGCAGCTTCACCATATTCCACTCTTGCTTTCAATCCTTTTTCTTCGCAAGCTTCGATAATGGCCTGTTCTGCTTTGTCCCAATTTTCGTCGCTACCGATGTACTTCGTACGATTTTCTTTGTCGCGCAAAGAAATCTGAGCTTCGAAATTAGCGAAGTTCATTGATTTGAAAACGATAGATATAATATCCATCACACGCAAAAATTCATCTTTCACTTGGTCGGGACGACAGAAAATATGGGCATCATCTTGTGTAAAACTACGCACACGTGTCAATCCGTGAAGCTCCCCACTCTGCTCGTAGCGGCATACCGTACCAAACTCTGCAATGCGTAGAGGGAGATCTTTGTATGATTTTGGGAAGTTTTTGTAGATTTCACAATGGTGAGGACAGTTCATTGGTTTCAAGAAGTACTCTTCGCCCTCTTCAGGAGTATGAATAGGCTGGAATGCGTCCTTGCCGTATTTGGCATAATGCCCAGAAGTAACATAAAGTAATTTGTTCCCAATAGGCGGAGTGATAACCTCTTGATAATCGTATCTATTTTGAATTTTACGAAGGAAATCTTGCAAACGCAAACGAAGAGCAGTGCCTTTGGGCAACCACATAGGCAAACCTTTGCCTACTGTTTCGGAAAACATAAACAGCTGCATTTCTTTGCCAATCTTACGGTGGTCGCGTTTTTTGGCTTCCTCCATCATTGCAAGATATTCATCGAGCATTTTCTTTTTTGGGAAAGAGATACCATAAATACGTGTCAACATTTTGCGGTCTTCTTGGCCACGCCAGTATGCACCAGCTACCGTAGTAAGTTTTATAGCTTTGATAGGTGCAGTAGTGCTCAGGTGAGGACCACGACAAAGATCGGTAAACGCTCCTTGGCTATAGGTAGTGATGTGGCCGTCTTCGAGTTCTGAGATTAACTCACACTTATAAGTCTCGCCACGATTTCCGAATTTAGCCAAAGCATCTTCTTTTGCTATATCGGCACGCACCACAGCCTCTTTTTTAGAAGCTAATTCAGCCATTTTCGCTTCGATAGCTGGAAGATCGGACTCCTTGATGACTGCCTCGCCTGGATCTACGTCGTAATAGAATCCATTTTCGATGGCTGGCCCAATACCAAATTGGATACCTGGATAGAGTTCTTGCAATGCTTCGGCAAGCAAGTGAGCACTGGTGTGCCAAAATGCGTGTTTGCCTTGCTCATCATCCCACTTATAAAGCACCACGGAGGCATCTTCGTTGATAGGGCGACTTAAATCGTATGTTTCGCCGTTTACGCCACAAGCCAAAACTTCCTGCGCCAAGCGTGAACTAATGCTTTCGGCAATTTGTAAACCAGTAATTCCATTTTCGTATTCACGAACAGAACCATCGGGAAATGTTATTTTTATCATATATCTTTTTTATTATGTTCTACTAAATATAGGTTGCATCACAAATAGTGACTTCATCGACAACTATCAACACTCGATGTTTCAACTATTCACTGATTGCACATTGACTATTAACATTCTACCTGAGAATTATTAATAGTCTTTTTTTTGATTATTAGCTTGCAAAATTAATTAAATCTTTTCGACTAAGCTATTATTGATTTAAAAAAGTTAGTCGGTAGCTTCTGTAAAGCGTTTGATGATGTTGTAAGCCGAAACAATGCCCAATTCGCCTGCCTTACTCAAATCGGCTATCCCCTGACGATTGTTGCCCAAAAAGATATTTGTCAAGCCGCGGTTAAAATAAGCATCGGCAAATGCAGGCTCCAGTTCGATTGCTTTATTATAGTCGATTAGTGCAGCTCGATACTCTTTGAGCATAGCCAACAAATTGGCCCGATTGTAATAGCCATACACAAAATCGGGAGCCAAATCTACAACTTTATTTAAGTCAGATTTCACCACGTCATAATCCAAAGCACTTGTCTCTTTGGTGTTCAAATCGTCGTTCTTGCTTTTCATCGCCAACTCTTCGGCTCGTTGATACTCCAACTGCTTGCATCGCACCAATGCCCGCATAAAATAGGCAGGGAAAAAGGTGTCATCCAACAAAATAGCCTTTGTCAAGTCGTCCATCGAACTGGCAAAGTCTTGCACCAAATAGAAATCGAGCCCACGTGCAAAACGCTTTGAGGCATTGGTTTCATCAGCCACAATAGCCGATGTGTGAGAATCAATCAAGGCAAAATGAAATTTCACCTGCTGCTCGGACAATGGAGCTTCGCGATTGGTAATCATCAGACGCTTTGGATAAACACCCGATTGATTTAGCCCATCGATAAATAGATGATAATTCACGCCGCTCCTGACAGCGTTTTCTTTTTCGTAATAATTGATGGCAAACATCGGTTCGAGACGAATATTAACATTGCGATCTTGCACCCTACCCCGGTAGTCACTTTTGTATTGTCTGGTTTGCTCACCATCATCAGCAATCACTATTTTACGGTAGTTATTCATATTCTTATCCGATTTTTTTCGAGTTTTATCCTCGTCTTCTTCCGAATCATCAACCTCTTTGCTCGCATTTTGAGCAGTAGAGTTATTGGTTACATTGTTATTATACCGTTCGAGCTGGGCTTTCATCAGCACATAGTCGTCTTGCTCAGCTCCTTTTTTGTCGCCAACCTTTTTTCGTGCCTCACCTCGATGATAATATCCAGCCAAAAAGTTTGGATATTGATTGATTACGGTACTATAATCTTGAATCGCACCTCTGTAATCACCCGTCTGCGCACGTAACAAACCACGGTTGAAAGTGGCCATCATATTATCTGGCTCCATCTCAAGCACAAAATCAAAATCTTCAATTGCACGATTATCATCACCAACTTGCGCTCGCAACAGGCCTCGGTTGTAGTGTCCGATGAAGTTGTTGGGGTCAATATCGAGAGCCAAATCGTAATCATTCATCGCCCCTCTTAAATTATTTTGGTGAAAACGCGCTAACGCACGATTAATGTAATTGCCAGCATTGCGCACACTCAACCGAATAGCTTGATCAAGATCTTTCTCAGCGTCAGCATACTCAGCTTGCTGAAGCTTTACCAAAGAGCGAGCCGACCACGCATCTGGATCGTATTTATCCAATTCGATAGCAGTATCAAAATCGCTCAATGCTTGTATCGTATCATTTTGTTTCATACGCACCTCACCCCTCATAAGGTAGGCACGAGTATAACGTGGTGAGATTTTAAGTAAGCTTTCCAAATCTTTCTCGGCTGCTTCATAATCTTTTTTTTGAAGATGACATAGAGCAAGATTATGCCAAAGCGTAATATTTTCGGGAGCGTATTTCAAAGCCATCTTATAATCGTCGATAGCCCCCTCGTACTTATTTTGGCGGATTCGAGCCAATCCTCTAATTTGATATACACCTACCACAAACGGATTCCGCTCAATAGCTTTATCACAATCCAACTCAGCACCCTGGTAATCGTCCAAATTGATTTTGGCTAAACCGCGAAAAAAATAAGGTTCGTACAAATAGGGCTTAGCATTAATAACTTGATTGAAATATTGAATGGAAAGTACATAGTCTTCAAAATAGAGCGCATTGCGGGCAATCATCATCACCCTGTCGGTATTTATCTGTGCATTTAGGAGTGTGGGTAGCAACAATAGTAGTCCAAAAAATTTCTTTATCATCGAATAATATTTGCTTAAATTTAAGAGAAGCAAAAATAATGCTTTTTACCTATTATATAATTTCGTGAGTAATGTTTTTATATTTTTTGGGCATTAAAAGTATCGAATGAATTATATTTAATACTCATAGAAAAAGAAAATGCGGCTTTATACCCTATTAAGTATAAAACCGCATTTTAATATTTGAGTTATTCAACAGTTATTTTATCTGCTTCATTTTATATGAGCTTCTTGCTTTACCTTTGAGCATAGTGTTCAATTTCCCTTTTATCATCTGTTTTCTAAGCGTCGAAATATGATCGATAAACATCTTTCCTTCTAAATGATCGAACTCGTGTTGCATCACTCGCGCCAAATAACCTTCGACAACCTCATCGTGATCCACAAAATTCTCATCTTGATACTTCACGCGAATACGAGAGGCTCTTTTCACTGTTTCGTGAACACCGGGTAAGCTCAAACAGCCTTCATCCATTGCTACCTCTTCGCCATCGGCTTCAAGGATGTGAGGATTAATATAAACTTTATTGAAATCCTTAAATTCGGGGTACTCCTCTGAAAGAGGATCTAAAGTGATTAACACTACACGAATAGGCAAACCTATTTGTGGCGCAGCCAATCCAACTCCCTCTGCACGCACCATCGTATCGTACATATCTGCTAATAATTCCTTTAACCCTGGATAGTCGGGGGTAATATCTTCTGCAACCTTTCTTAAGACAGGCTGCCCATAGGTATAAATTGGTAGAATCATCTCTTTAATTATATTATTGTTATTTACATTATCGCTTGCTTTCCAAATAAGATTGAAGAATAATAGTTGCACTAATTTCATCAACCAAAGCCTTATTCTGTCTATCTTTTTTTTTCAAACCTGCATCGAGCATTGTACGATGTGCCAATACTGAAGTAAAACGCTCATCGAAAAACTCTATTGGAATATGAGGCAATCGCTTTCTCAAGGAATTCACGAATGGTTCGATGTATTTCATACTCTCCGAAACTTGATTATTCATCTGTTTAGGCAGACCGACTACAATGCGCTCCACAGGCTCATTATCACAATACTTAATTATGAAATCTAACAAAGTGTGCGAAACAACAGTTGTCAAACCATTGGCTATAATTTGCATCGTATCAGTAACCGCAATTCCTGAACGCTTCCTTCCGTAATCTATCGCTAAAATTCTGCTCATAAATAAGTTGCAAAATTACAATAATAATTTTGATAAACCTACTTTGATTCTTAACTTATATGAATACAAAAAGGGTGCCTTACAAAGACACCCTTTTCTCTTTGAGAAGATTAAATCTCAAATGTCCATATTTTATTCAAGAATTACAACACGGTTCAAGAAGTTCTTGCCAAACATATTAGTTGTGCCACCAAAGCCAACATATTCAAGTTGATCTTTGCTTACACCATCTTTGATAAGAGCGTCATAAACAGCTTGAGCACGCATTTCAGAGAGAGTTTTATTCCAGCTTGAAGTACCGGTAGCTTCGTCACAATAACCAGCCACTTTGTATACTTTACTTGGGTTTTCTTTTATAATCTTAGCAGCCAATTGAATGTTAACCATACCATAGTCATCAATCTTAGCACTACCAATCTTGAAGAATATAGCACGAGGACCAGCCACTTCGATTTCCTTAACAACTTCCACAACTTCTGGTTGTACATTTTCCAAAGCGTTCATAGCTGCTGCCAGTTCTGCTTGAGCCAATGCCAATTCATCGCGATATTTGTTAAGCTCATCATTAATAGCTTTTTGATCAACTTTACCACCACTAACAAATTTCTTACCACCTATTGTATAAGTTACACCAGCAGTCAAGTGAATATAACCATCAGTAGAAGCACTACTATAAGCACCTAAGATAGATGGAGTTACTTGGCCGCGTGCTTCAATGTCAATAGCCCATTCTGGATTGATATTAAATTTTGCACCTAATCCTACACTTGCACCTACAAGGCAACGCAATTTATGACCAACAGGAACTGTTGTTGCAGGATCAATTACAGTTTCGTAACCTGTAATAAAGCCATTAGCATCAGTTATAGCGTGATTTGCTACACCCATTTGCCAAGCACTGTAGTTTTTAACAATATTCATTGAAGGACCTACAAACAACGTACCTTCAAACAATCGACCTGGCTTGTATCCACAAAACAGATTCGTCAAGTTAAGCATACCGTCCAAGTTTAAACCTACGTAGTTTTCAGTACGTTTTTGCTTTGACCAAGTTGGAGTATTGGTAAATGGATAAGCTGTTTTTTGTTTTGACTGCCAGCCATATACTTGTCCACGTACTCCCCACACAGGATTGATTAATTTACCAACTGATAAATTAACTAATGGCGTAATAGACTGACCAAACTTACTATCTGGATTTGTTCCAGCCTGAACACCGCCTCCTATGCTAATAAAGATATTATCTTTCCAGCTTTCACTGTAGTAATGATCTTTATCTTGCGCAGAAGCAGAGATTGCAGTCCCAGCCAATAGGAAAGATAATATTACTAATTTATTTTTCATTTTTTTATTTTTTTATTAAACTATTCATTCTATGTTCCTACAAGCACTATTTCAAACAAAATTTCAAAACCAAACCAGCATTAAAATATTTCATATTCTGCATCTGAATTTGCGCTTGTAAGTGATTAAAGAATAAGTAAGTGGCACCCATAGAAAAATTCTTCGAATCATACTCAGCTATCAAACGAAGTTGCGGCTGAAAAGATGGACTATAAACCACCCCAGCAGAAATCCCATTCAATTTGTACTCTTTACGTTTATTATATAAATAAGACAAACTTACGGTCAATTCTTCACTTCCAATTTGTATATGCTTTGTAGTTGCAATAAAGAAACGATTATAATATCCATTTCCTGAAGTTGGAGCAATTACACTCCCACTTGATGTAAAAGGATCGGATGTTCCTACAACCACAGCAGGCATATATTTCCAAAATTGTCCTTCTTTCAAAAGACGCAATCGCAATGAAAAATAGCGATCTTGATTCGTAAATCCTGAATATCCATAAGGACCTAAGCCCAATGCTTCTGCTTTAAATAAAGTACACGTATACGCTACTTCAAGAAAAGGAAGAATAGTTACATTCAAGAAATAATTATAGGTATGGTAATACCACGTGGGAGGAGTTAGCTCCCGATTTAAGAAATTTGCTCCCAGCATCACTGTTTTATCTTTTTGCATCTCCGCAGAAGGTGCATTAAGCAAACCAGTCAAGCCATAAGTAATTTGTGCCGAAAGCATAACAGGCAACATTAATAAGAATAATGTCGTTAGAATGTGTTTGATTTTCATTCTTAATGAATAAAGACTATTATGCTTTCTGCACGTTTGTATTTTTACTCAGCATCAATGATACCACCACCAGACAAATCGCCTCCGTGACCGTGACCGTGACCGTGGCTGTGACCATGACCGAAATAATACTCACCAACACTTACAGTAGCTTTATCACCGCGTTCAATTTCAACTACAACAGTAGTACCTGCAACGTCAAAAGCATACAATTCAACAGCTAATTCTGTAGTTACAGTCACACTTTCTACACAAGTATAAGGAGCTACAACATAAGGCATTGAAGCGTCTTCGTAAGAAATTCCAGTATTAGTGAAACCGATTTGGTTATCAGTAAAATACTTTTGAATCAACTTAACAACACGAGTAATAGTCGCATCAGTAGCAGCAGGGAATGCTTCTTTTACACTACCTTCAATATCAACAGATGTTCCTACTGGATACTTATAGTTAATAGTAATATCGATAGAACTATCGTTATTATTGCTCTTATTTACTTCAGTAACTTTAGATGAAATAGAAGAACCACTATCCATCATTTTCTCACCTTTAAATTCTATTTGAGCATAGAATCTTGAGAAGTGAGGTATTTGCATTTGATAAGCATTAGCCACAGGAACGACTTTACCACCTTCAGAGCCATCAGCATAAACAAATTTCACATTATCACCAAAGTCGGCAGCAAACGATAAGAATTCAATAGCAATATAATTATCTTGGCCATCAACTGTAAACACTGTTCCTTTAGGAGCACCTTTATAAGCTCTCAAAATTGTCAAGTCAGTTGCTTCAATTTCTTTGCTACGAGAAATAGTAACAATATCGATTTCTTTACCATTCAAATAAGCAGAAGCATTATTAGGATTCAATACGATATCACCATCACCTTCGTCATCATAGATATGTAGACCATCTTTCATTGAAGTAGAACCACCATCTAAAGTAGCCACGTAAACATTTTCACCTTCAGCGTACTCAAACACTTCTGTAAGAGCTTGACCAAACGAGTTTGTCCAGTTTACAGATACGCTATAAGTGTAAGTTTGACCTTCTAAAACTTTATCTACACCATACATATTGTTGCCTGCAAACATTGAAGGTATCTCAACACCATCTTTCAATAATGCAATATCACTAATAGTTGCACCATTGATTGTAGCAAAACATGCTGAGTAAGAATTGTAAACATAACCTGGCTCAACAAGTGACAACACAATAGGTAATTCAAGGGTCAAATTTGCAGTTCCTTCATCAACTAAAAATCTTTCAAGACCAAACTGACTAGTATAAGTTTCATATTTATCAGTATCAGCTGGTGTTACAACCAATGTATAAGCACCAAAAGTAAGATTTTCAAAGTTACTACCACCAGGTACTAAAGTAGCTGTATATTCTGTAGCAGGAAGTATTACACTTAAATCATCTGCACCATATACATCGAAAGACAAATCAAATTTAAGTTCCACCTGAGGAGTTGGAGTAACTTCTACGAATGGCAACATTATCACTTGATTGTAAACAACAGCTTGACCAGCATTTACTTGTTGAATATTAAGCGTTCTTGTAACAGGTGTTTGGACATATTTATCTCCAGAAGGAGGAGTTACAGTAATTGTAGTTGCACCTGGAGTTTTAGTAATAGCAGTATAAACGCCACTACCTGTTGCAGTTTGACCACCAACAGTAACCGTAGCACCACTTACAAGATCTCCTTCAGGATTAGCTACAGAAACAACCACAGTATAAGTTGCATCAGGAAGGGTAATGTTCTCAAGCGGCTTGCTTGCATCCAAACCGTCATCCTTATAACATCCGGTTAATAAAGCCCCAGATAAGGCCACTACGGCAAGTGCCATTTTAGCACTAATACCATTAAATAAACTTTTCTTTTTCATCTCAATAAAATTAATAATTTAGTAATTCTGATTTTATAAAATATGGATTAAAACTATTCATTTGCATTATATTATCACTTGGATTCGCTCTATATCCTTTATAGTTATATTGATCATTACCAGCATTATAAGCAATACCCATATTATTAGAAGGCATTACACGAGGAATATACCCCCTGCGTTTATATTTATATGGAGGCAATGCTACTTGAAAACGAAACCCTCCATTCGCCCTTGCACCTTGGGCTTTCATTGCATAAAAGCCAATAGACGCATAACGAAAATGGCGAATAATATCCAAACGAGCACCAATCTCTCCTAATAAATACTGCTCTAACTTTCCGCTAAATTGTATATTATATCTTGGCCAATAGAAGTTACCTCCCAAAGCCCAAGTCAATCGCTTCTTCGTGCCGTATACAAGTTCAAATTGATCCCAGTAGTAAGTACCAGTCACCCCTATTCGTCCTTCCACACTAAAACGCTCATCTTTAAACGGATGAAAAGCCCTTAAATCTACACCGTACCTACCTGCATTAAAAGCCCCAACAGTCAAAGTGCCCCATATATTGTAAGGCAAGCGAACCGTCTGTTGCAAAGTCAAAAAACCAGGATGAACTTTACTCGCACGTGAACCATAACCATCATTATAAACAGGAATCACCATTTGCGCCGTCAATTTCATCCCCTGCCAAAGTGAAACTTCAATAGCAGGTGAAAGATTGAAAAGCACTTGATAGATCTGAGTTATTATCAAGTTTTTCAACGACAATTCTGGATACACCAATATATCAACCTTAAACAAAGAACTATTTAGCTTTTTACCACGCACATACTTGCGCCAGTTTTCGCCCAAATCATAACTAACATCCCAATCAGCTCTATCTGCAACCTGAATAGTATCACCATCAACGGGTTGATAATAAAGAGATATTTCAGGAACGTTATTATTCAAAAAAATCAAGCGGCAAGGTTTATCCGCAGGAAGTCCCATTCGCTGAATTAGATCTACCGCTTTACCTACACCCACTCCATTTAATCGATATGTACTATTTTCCATAACATAAATACGCTCTTTAGGCGATTCATCCCAGGAAACATTCTCATATCCCAAACTCACCAATGTTTTAACGGTCTCAGCCGCTGATTGCCCAAATGTCGCTTGCGAAGCAAAACAAAAAACAAAAGAAAACATCAAAAAACATCCGCAACTCAAGCTTTTGAACATACAAATAAAGCTATTGACCATATTATAGCATTGAACGTATTCGTCATTAATTGGTGCAAAAATAAACACATTTTTTATAATGCCAAAGAATTTTACAAGAAAATCAGCAACATAAATCGAAAAAACCTATTTACAGGCTAAAAGATTCATAAATATATAACAATAATGATACTTTATATGACAAAACAATAACAAATCATAGAATTACATATCATTTGTCTATATCCAACAAAATATTATATTTTATCACAACTGAATAAGATCGGAAGAGCACACGTCTGAACTCCAGTCACGAGATTCCATCTC
>CAMTPA010000098.1 GCA_947074275.1 uncultured Bacteroides sp. | reverse complement strand
GTATCTCCAACTCTTTGCCGATGGTGAGCGTGCGCTTGGTGCCCACTATTTTCAGCTTCCACAACCGTCCCGATGCACCTCGTGCTACCGGTACTAAGTCTACAATTTCGCCAAAGTCGATGCCCGAACGCCGATGAATGAGCTGCGCCAACTCTTGCTGCTCGTAGCATACCTGCCAGCGATAGAAATCTACGGTCTCTTGGTCGTAATTGTTGAGCACTTGTCCAAGTATCTGCTTGTCGGTGGTGTTGCAGAAGGCCTCGGGCGAAGTACGTATCCACGCTTCGGCTTCAACCTTCTTGTGTAAATGAGGTGTAGGTAAGGTCTTCGCTGTGTCTCTACGAGCTACCAGATAGGGATGTTGTTTCTCTTCCCAGCAATACGAGAACTCTTCGAGCACGCCACCGCAGCACTTCGAATAGCGAGCGTCGCATATTGCTCCACCGTAGGTCAACACTTCGCCTCGTGTTTCGGCTATGGCTTGGCGCACCACTTTTGTAGAGGCTTTGGTGATGCCCTGATAGCGTTGGCAGTGGTCGTCGGCACACACATCAAACAGGGTGTGGTCTTCGTGGTCATACCATTTGATAAACTCGGTTGTATCGGGGGCACATTGCAGGGTAGCCATCGGTTGTTTCTCGTTGCGTCGCTCTTTCCGAATCTGCGCCAAGAGCCAGCTGCGCGAAATCACGGCGTGGGCTTTGAGCAGTTCAATAGAAGCCGTAGCGCTCATCTCCGAAGAGATGACACTGGTCAGATAAGCTTCTATTGGTATCAGGTTGATGGCTACCAAACGATTGTTGTCTACCATTAACTTCAGCTTGCCTTCAAATCGTTGGTCTTCTTTGCGCTGCCAATGAAAGTTGATGCCAATGGTCACGTCGTTTAACTCGAAACCATCGGTGGAGGGGTGCATAGGTGCAAAAAGCAGCTCTTCGTAAGTGTTCCCTTGCCAAGCGATGCGCCCGTCTACGCAACAGGCCGTTTGCTTGCCTGTCACCGTGTTTTCTTGCCACTGATAGGGTGATAAGAATTGAAAATTAATCTCTGTTTCGCTGAGAATGCCGACTGATATATACGGTTCTTTCATAATTCTTGTTTTATTCGTTTTATTAATTGTTCGCATTTACTGCGCCCCAAGCACACCTCTTGTGCAATGGTGGCAATGTCTTCTGCTGTAATTCTATCAAAGTCTTTTCGTTGAGGCGTGATGACTACTCCTCCCATATCGGCTGCTCCAGGACTGATAAGCATATTCTCATCGCCTTGTGCGAAGTAGCAAGCTGGGCGGTGCGCTTGTCGTGGAAATATACACACCGTCCATTTTTCATCATCTTTCCACCCGATGATGTTCATCATTGGTTCATCGTTGTCGGTGGTTTCCATTGCATTGTATAGCTTGCCAAACAAAGCAGTAGCGTCGGCCGCATCAGTCGACTCGATGACGAAAGTAGGATGCAGATTGTTGCCACTGAAATGCAATGAAGCTTTGCCTTGATGTGCCGCAAGCACCTCTTTTCGCTGGTCTACCTCGCCCTCTATGGGCAGAAAGCCACGGCTGCCAGCCTGAAAGTGGTGATGGTCGGGGGCGGAGGCTCCACACTTAGGGCCGTTGTAGAACACCACATAATCGGTGAGCGAGTCTATCAGATTGAGCAGCACGTCGAATCGGTAGAGGATGTGCTGAGGAATATGCGACAAGTCGGGGATGGTGAGGTGTTTTGGAAAAATAGGGTAAGGATTGACTAATATGTGATAATCGCTACCAAAGGGGATTCCCGACTGCTGCGAAGGCAGATTGGGGGCACAAAGAAAACACTTCCGTTGCACCACCTCGCCGTTGTCTACCTTGGCAGTAGACGAAATCAAGCGGTCGGGGTTGAACTGCACTTTGTAGGTGTTTCCGCCAATGCAGAACTCTTTGAAAAGTACGTTTTCTAAAGCCGCATAGTTGTTGCGAGCTAACTCCCACGTCGCAAGCTGCTCGTCGAAGAGCTTATCTATCATCTCTTTCATCGGATAGTGTCTATTTGTTTCGGTTCAACTTGATGCGCGCCTCCAACTCCCACGTGCGAATGCGGTCTTTATACAGGTTGTGTCCGTTCATCTTCACTACATCGAGCGCAGCGTCCGAATTGCCCTCCCAGCGACGACAAAGGTAGACTACATCGTATACACGCCCTATCTGATAGGTACGTGAGAAGCGCAAACCAAGTGCGTAGTCTTCGCCGTAACTGGTGTTGGGCACATTGATTTGCCTAAGCACGGGCGTGTAGAAAGCACGTGGTGCACCCAGTCCGTTGATGCGCAGGGCATTATTCCGCCCATTGTCGGGTGTCCACTCACGGTGGTCGATGATACCCGGTGGAATCTCGTTCATATCAAAGTCGGTCATCTGATAAGTGCCCACCACCATTGCACAATTTTGTTGGTAAAACGCATTCACCATTGTTTGCAGGGTATTTTCGCCGCTATACACATCGTCGCTATCGAGCTGAACGGCAAATTTGCCACATTGCGGATGATGCACACCCACATTCCAGCATCCGCCAATACCCAAATCATTGCGAGTGGGAATCAGGTGAATCACTCTGCCATCGGTGGTAAACTCGTCTATCGCCTCGGTGGTGCCATCGGTAGAGTGATTGTCTATCACAATGAGGTTGAACTTAAAATCGGTTTTCTGCATCAATACCGAGCGAATGGCATCGCGTATGGTTCGGATGCGATTTCGCACAGGGATGATGACCGAAGCCTCACACTCAAACGGCACCGCATCGAACGCCACGGGCTGAAATTCAGGAGCGAGATAACCGCCCACCTCTTTCAAGTGCTCGGTACAGGCGTGCTCCATCTCTATCTGCACGCTGCGGTTTTTGGGGTCTACGTAGTCAAATTGTTTTTCGCCGCTCTTGCGCGTATCATTTTCAATCTCAGTATACAGATACTCGTTGATGTGAGTGATGGGATAACTTTGCGAAAGCTTCAAGCGCAAATCGTACAACCCCGCTTGGGCGTAATTGCCCATCATTCGTGCAGCCGACTCCTTGAGTGCCGTGGTATCGAACAACAACACCGATCCGAAGTTGAAATCATCTCGAAGGCTACCCGATTGATAATCGATGGTGGGAGCTTGTCGTTGCACACCATCGGCCATTTGGTAAGAGTCGGCGTAGACCATTCCTGCCGAAGCATCTTCGGCTATCTGCACCATTCTCTCCAAAGCAAACATTCCTATCTGCAGCGTGGTGTAGCGTGTGTAGAGCAGTGTGTACGAAGCAGCCGAGTGAATAGCTATCTGTCGCATCGTTTCCGAAGCGTTCAGGTGAGCCACTTGTATTGCTTCACATCCATCGGGCAACTGTCCGTGCAGCGTGGTGGTGAGTAGATAGATTCGGTCTACCAACGGCGACTCTTTTAAATTCCGGATTGTTTGCTCGGCTTGGCTGCCATTAATGTAGGGGATAAAGCAACTGATATTTTTCTTCATAAACACCTGATTGTTAGAAACGTATAAAGATAAAAATAACCATTAACAAATATCGCACAGATTGTGAACAACTCAGCCGTCATTCATTAACATTCCACGAGAAACTTGTTAATGGTTTAAAAATAGATATTATTATTTGAATAGGCGAAAAATAGAAATGTTTTTTTGTAAAAGCTATACAATACAAAGCGAGACCGTTGCAAAGCCATTCAACTTTTAAATGATTTATCTTTTGTACGTTTTTTCAGAAAAAACAACGTACAAAAGTCGCTTTTACAATCCATACCAGGTCTGAAGCAAGCAAATCTTGAACAGGAGTAAACCCGGATTGGAATTGCTAACTTTGCCTGGACAATAAGTTAAGCGAATAACTTAACTTTGCAAAATGAAGAGACAACGTAATCATTATGAAGTAGGTTTCAAGACGTATGCGGTGAAATTTAGCAACGAATGCGACAACCTGAGTGGTGTTGTAAAAGAATTTGTACGGAAGCTCCAGAATTGCTGTCGAATTAAAACAAAATAATCATTAGATTTCGCGTACTACGGTTGCACGTTATATGAAAGATATGAATGCGGTGATGTTAGAGTAAATAGTATGATTTTTTGCCGATACCGGCAAAATGCACTATCTTTGACTATATAATTCCACTAAAAACTTGCCGATAATGAAATATATCTCAGTCAGCGAATACGCAAACAAGTATGGTATATCAGAGCGAACAACTCGTAACTATTGTGCCACAGGAAAGATAGAAGGTGTTTTCTTGACTGGAAAAACATAGAATATACCAAAGGACGCAGGATTGCCAGCACGTAAAAAGTCTACTCTTCCTATTATGCCACTACTTGCTGTTTTACGTGAACAGAAAGCTATGAAACTAAAAGGTGGTATCTATCATAAAACACAAGTCGCTCTGACCTATAATTCTAATCACATAGAAGGTAGTCGCCTAAGTTATGATTAAACTCGCTATATCTTTGAAACAAATACAATTGGCATTACCAGTGAAAGTATCAATGTGGATGACATTATTGAAACCACCAATCACTTCCGGTGCATCGGCTTGATTATTGATGATAATAGAACGGATTCCAAAGCTTGTCGTATTCAATTGAAAAAGCCGTTACAATGTGACTTGTAACGGCTTGATTTCTTTTTTCTAAAAGTTGTGGACCAGATAGGGCTTGAACCTATGACCTCCAGATTATGAGTCTGTTGCTCTAACCAACTGAGCTACAAGTCCGTGCTTCGTGTCTCGAATGCGGATGCAAAAGTAGGATATTCAATTGAAATATCCAAATTTTTGCGTTAAAAACTATCGGTGTCGCACTCAAAATTTATAAGTGCGATTGGGATTTTTAGGGAACCATCCTTTTTTTACGCGCTCTTCTTGTTCAAATACCTCTTTGATAGTCCAAAATGATGAGAATGCAAAAACGCCTAATAACGAGGATAATAGAATGTTTTCTACGCATATCGACGCAGCTACACCCACAATGCCCAACACTAAAAATATCCACCAGCACTTGGTTCCCCAATAATATTCGGCCTTTACCACAACAGGGTGAAACAAACCGATGATTAAGAAGGTGCAAATGCCAATGAATAAACCCGATAAGTGATAATCGTGAAGAACCTCACTCATTCCTCTTATTTTTCTAAGCGGATTGGAATCTCTTTTTTGATGCTTTGATCGAGCGAAATCAGTGTTTCAGTCGATACCACTCCCGGAATCTCTTGTATTTTGTTATTTAGCAAATCCATCAGGTGTTCATTGTCGCAAGCATATAGCTTGGTCATCATTGTATACGATCCTGTTGTGAAGTGACATTCTACTATTTCGGGGATTTTTTGAAGTTCGTCTACCACGGGTTTGTACATCGAACCTTTTTCGAGCTTGATACCTACATAAGTGCAAGTGCGATAACCCAGTGACTTGGGGTTGACGTGATAGCCCGAACCGATGATAACACCCAGGTCGATAAGGCGTTGCACACGCTGGTGAATAGCTGCGCGCGACACACCGCATTCTGCTGCTACATCCTTGAACGGGATGCGTGCATTTTGCGATATAATCTCAAGAATCTGTTTGTCGAGATTGTCTATCTTTTCCATAATTTAAGAGTATAGTTACTATTTGTAATCAAAAAGTAAGCAAATATACGAGTTTATTTTAAAATATCTACTAAAACTATACATAAAATAGGAAAAGGATAAAAAAGAAGGCGCAAATTAAATTGCGCCTTCTTGTAGAATTGTATGTGAAACTTGGGCCGATTATTGGTCGATGCCTATAAGTTCAACTTCAAAAATAAGGGTTGAGAAAGGTTGTATTTTACCTGTGTCTCTCGAACCATAAGCAAGGTCGGCAGGGATATAAAGTTCCCATTTAGAGCCTACGGGCATCAAAAGCAATGCTTCTGTCCAGCCTTTGATCACTTGTCCTACACCAAATTTTGCAGGTTTAGCAGCGTCCAATGAGCTATCGAATACAGTGCCGTCGAGCAATGTACCTTTGTATAGCATAGATACACGTGAAGAGGCTTGTGGAACTTCGCCTTTACCTTCTGTGATAATTTTATATTGCAATCCGCTTGGCAATGTTACTACGCCTTCTTTCATTTTGTTTTCCGACAAGAAAAGTTCGCCTTCTTGCTTGTTGGTCAAGAATTTCTCTTCCATCGCTTTTGCTTTCACCGCTTCCATTGTCGATTGAGTGAACATTTGCGCAAATTCGGGAGTCATTAGGTTGTATTTCTCCAAAGTACCAGCGATGAATCCAGCAAGGAAGTTCGATTTGCTGATGGTTTGGGTAGAGTCATTGCCAAACAATTCTTGGTTGATGCCTTTCATCATTTGGTTGCTCACTTGCTGACCAATTCGAAGACCTGCCAAGTAAGCCACATCTTGTTTTGAGGTCTTGTTCGCTCCTTCGTTCAAACCTCTGATGAAATCTGCCATATATGCAGTATCTACATCCAAACGACCGATAAGATAACCTTTCAAACCTTGTGTTTGAGCCATACCGATAGAGTATGACAACGAGTCGATTTCAGTTCTTAAATTAGGTTTTGGTGATTGAGCTTCGCAAGAAGCAAGCCCGATTGTTGCAGCTGCTACTGCAAGTAATGCTACTTTTTTCATTTTGCTTTTCTGAATTTGTTATTTATTTAAAACATCAAGTAATTCTACGTCGAAAATCAATGTGCTGTGCGGAGGAATCATCTCGCCTGCACCACGTTCGCCATAAGCCAAGTCCGAAGGAATGTAAAGTCTCCATTTCGAGCCTGCGGGCATCAACTGAAGTGCTTCTACCCATCCTGGTATCACTTGGTTCACGCCAAATGTAGCGGGTTCGCCACGTTTATACGAGCTGTCGAACAGAGTTCCGTCGAGCAATTTGCCCTCGTAGTGGCATTGCACTTGGTCGGTAGCCGATGCTTTAGCGCCAGTTCCTTCGGTGATGATTTCGTATTGCAATCCGCTTGGCAGTGTCACCACGCCCTCTTTTTTTGCATTTTCGTCCAAAAAGGCTTTGCCTTGCTCGATGCTTGCGGCAGACATCTTAGCTTGCAGCTCTTCAAAATATTTGTTCACGATTTCGCGAGCCTCTTGGTGGCTGATTGCTGTTTCGTTACCTTCGAGCACATCTTTTATTGCTTGTGCAAAGTCTTCTACCACGATGCCCTTCGCACCCATACTCAATAAGTTTTGACCTATCCCTAAGCCAATAGCGTAACTGAATTTATCCATATTATTGTTTATTTGTCAATCGAAAACTAAAAAAAGAACCCCCTTTTAGTTTAGATTGTGTAAAATTCATAAATTGCAAATGTACTTGTTTATTTGTAACCAAATAGATTTTAGTATTTAATTTTTCTTATTTATAGAAACGTTTATCGTCTTTTTTTGTGCTCATTTGTTAGTTAATCAAATATAATTGTCGTTTAAGATATGAAGAACTTAGTGATTTTGTCGGGTGCAGGTATGAGTGCCGAAAGTGGGATTCGTACTTTTCGTGATACGAATGGCCTGTGGGAAGACCACCCAGTAGAAAAGGTGGCTACTCCCGAAGGATATGCCAAAGATCCAGCTTTAGTGACGAGGTTTTACAACGAACGTCGCCAGCAGTTGAATGTTGTAGAACCCAATAACGGGCATAAAATATTAGGTGAGCTGGAGAAAAGCTTTAATGTGACTGTGATTACTCAGAATGTGGACAACCTGCACGAGAGGGGTGGTAGCACCAAGGTGATTCACCTGCACGGTGAACTTACCAAAGTCACGTCAAGCCGCGACCCCTACAACCCCGCTTTTGTGCGCGAGCTGAAATCGGGCGAATACGAAGTGAAGATTGGTGATTTGGCTGCCGACGGCACACAGCTTCGTCCTTTCATTGTGTGGTTTGGCGAGGCGGTGCCCAAAATAGAAGAAGCGATGCAAGCTGTAGAGAAAGCTGATATTTTTGTTATCATCGGCACTTCGATGAATGTGTATCCAGCGGCTGGTCTGCTTGGCTATGTGCCACCTACTGCCGATGTCTATCTCATCGATCCTCATACGGTGGCGGTGCCCAGTCGTCGTCCTATTCACGTCATCCAAAAAGGTGCTTCCGAAGGAATGGCTGAGTTGGAGCGGCTTTTAGGAGTACAATAAAGCGTTGCTTTGTGGGTATTTTACAAACGTGGCTTGCAGAGTAATCTGCAAGCCACGTTTTTTTAATGTAAAAACACGATATAAAAGAAACTCTGTTTTTTTCAAAGAGATATAGACTGTTGTAATAACTTGAATAAACGGAAAAAACAGCTCATTCATTGTTGGTATGTTTTGAAAAACAAACATTTATTTACTACAAATATACTCTGAAAATAGTGTATGGAAAAACACGAAAAATGAGTTTTGTGTTCATCCGTCACCATTCGCCTACAAGCGGTCGAAAATAGTGGATAAGTGGTCGGAAAAAATAGGCTGATGCTTTAAAATACCACTCCTTCGATGATGGGCGATGGGTCGTAGGCCACTCTTTCAAAATCGGTGGTGGATGGGTGAATGCTTTGTATCACGTTGATGTAGCACGATTTGCCTGTGGAAACGTCGTGCAGATGCACAAACTGCCAAAGGGCATACCGCTTGTCAAAATAGCTCTTGCGGATGCGGTAGGTGGTGCTGGGTAGCTCTTGTTCTTGCTCTTGAAATACTTGATGCTCTAAATCTTGAAAAAACAACTCTTTGTTTACCTGCCAAATAAGGTCGAAATAGATGCCGTTGTTGGGGGCTTTGCTGTTTGGGGTCACAAAGGCCGACACCCCTGCCCTACTATCGAACAAGACATAGGTGTTTTCTTCTTTCTGATAATGTATGGTGTAATGTTGTGGTAACGATAGTCTAATCGTGTTGTCTTTGTATTCAAACTCTTCTATCTGAAATTCTTTGCCAATATCTGTGAGAAGATGGGGTGATTGGTAGATGACTGGTGGGGTATCTTCTTTTGAGATGGTTACATTGACAAATCCGATTGAAAAAAGGGTGACGGGCAGCACAATGACAATGAGCGTGATAAAATAATCGCTTCGGAAAATTCGCCGTTCCATTGGTGGAATCAGATAGTTGGCCTGCTTGGAGTATGCAAGGAAGATAGTCCATCCTGCTGCCCACACAAACGAGGTGATGAAACGCCATATATTGCTGGTCTGCGTTTGGCTATCGGTAGAGAGTAGCATAAACAGGATGTTTACCAACACGCACACCACCAAATAGAGCGTGGCGATATATAGAGCGTTTGGCCTGCGCTTTATAAACAGATAAATGGCATAAAATGAAAGTGTACACAATGCGGCTGCCAGCGACAAATCGAGCGTGGCAAGAAAATAGTGATTACCGTAGTGGTTTATATCAAAATAGATGATTGGAATAATCAACGTGGTGATTCCACCTATTCCCAGCACCACCAAAAACAGCTTCAACCAGCCTCGTATGGCAGGTGTGCAAGTGTCGTTGTCGTTTTTTTTCTCATAGAGTTTTCTAACGTTCATCGGGGTGTCTTATTGGGGTGTTTAACAATCGTTTTTACGATGTTACAAAGATATATTAAAAAATAATTAAAACAAGGCATAATTTATATAAAATATTGTGATTCGCCTCTTTTTTATCCTTTCTGTGTGTTGTTTTGCTCTCTTGTTGTAAACGTTTTGTATTGTGTGGATTGTGTGGTTCGATTTCCTTGTTTTAAATAACTGTGAATAGGATGCTAATGCTTGTGAACAGTTGACGTGATAACTGTGAATAGCTATCGCATCAACTGTTAATGGTTTATAAATCAAATATTAATAAATAATAACTGCGTAGCGTTTTAAATGCTATATGGATTCATAAACTAACAATCTCGATAAGTCCATCCAAGCAAATCAGGTAATGACGATGTGGGGTGTGCAGTAGAGTACCTATTGCGCTGTTGGCTTGTGAGGTGCAATTGTGGTGCAAGTTTCCAATGCTGTACTCATCTGTCGGTTTTACCTCTTGGCATAGTGCTGGCAGCAGTTGCGGAAAGCCACGCAGCAAGTGCCACACGCGGATAACCTCCATACGCTTTAGGTCGATGAGCTGGTGTAGGTCGATTTTGTGTGGGTCGGCAGATGGAGTGGCAAATGTTTCTTGCGGTGTAGGGTTGATGCTTGTCCAGTTGCTCAGTAGGTCGGTTAGCATCTCTACAATTCGTTCTTCGGCCATTGCCCGAAGCTGGTTTAGTGGTGTGCCTATCTCGATGGGAATGCGGCGTTGCAGCAATAGGTCGCCGTGGTCGGCTATGGGGTCGATGCGATGGATGGTAACACCCGTGTACATCTCCATATTGTAATAGACCCAAAACCACGGGTTCGACCCTCGATGTAATGGTAGCAGGGAAGGATGAATGTTGATAGCACCCAACGGAAAGCTTTGGTAGATGAAGGGAGGTAGCAAGCGAGGTACTTTGTAGACAATGAGCAAGTCTGCTTGCAGCGTGCGAAACCACGCGTGCAGTGATGCAAAGCTGCTGAATCGATGGGAAGATATGGCTTGTTGCTGCAAATGGTCGATAAGTGCATCATCTATTGGGCCAAACCACGCCACGCCACTCACCTTTGCAAACTGCTCGTGGCAGAGGTGCTGCAACACGGCTCCTGAACTGCTGGTGGCTATTACAATCTGGTGGTGAGGCGTAGGCATCGTTTAGTCTATTCCGGGTATAAAGCTGCGCTGTTGCTGTTGTGCAATGCGCTCTATGGTGGCTATCAGCAGATTGATTACACTCTCTACATCCTCCTTGTGGCACATCTCCACGGGCGAGTGCATATAGCGACACGGGATGTTGATGTTGAGCGTGGCCACACCACACAATTGACGTTGCAGCACGGTAGCATCGGTTCCGCCGTGTACATATCGTCCCACCGATGTTTGGTAGTGGATGTTGTGTGCCGCCGCTGCTTCGCGGGCGATGCGTTGTAGCACGGGGTTGTTGTCCGCCTTGCGATGTAGTCCAGCTCCGCATCCCATTGTCAGTTCGCCCATTTGGTTGTTGTGTGGTGTGGGGGTGTCGGTGGCATAGTCCACATCCACCACAAAGCAGGCATCCAGTGGTTGACAAAAGGGCACTAACTCTGCTCCGCGCAAAGCAATCTCTTCCTGCACGCTGCCTATGGCGTGTAGACATACGGGGCTGCCTTTGCTGGCAAACCAGCGTAAACATTCGCTTATCGCAAATACTCCAATGTGGTTGTCGATGGCTGTGGCACATAACACCTTATCCCCCATTGGGCTAAAGCGTGGCGTGAGCACCGCCAAGTCGCCTATCTGCACAAGCGCACTCACCT
>CAMTPA010000097.1 GCA_947074275.1 uncultured Bacteroides sp. | reverse complement strand
TCTACACTAATCTTAACACTCTTTCCCTACACGACGCTCTTCCGATCTCCTATCAAGCCCACAACCGGAATAAGTATATCCGCCAAAAGAGAAGTGAAGCTTGAGTTAAATCTATTTACGGAAATGGGAACATTATTAATGAAAATGAAAGAGTTTGCAGCAAACGAGGGACTAACCGATGTGCATTTTTACAAAAAATGGCATAGATACGACGTGTACACCGCCTATCCCAAAGACAAAGAAAATGAAGATACTATTTACATTTTAATAGAGGGCGACTACATTCGCTATGCCACACCTGCCGAAACGGAACGGTTTGAAGAGGGTCACAATGTATACAACGATTTGCCTCGCTGATTATTAACAGCTAACAAAATAGCTGTTAACTACTGATTCGCAAACTGTTTACAGTTGATTTTATAACTGTAAACAGTCTATATTTACCTACTCGAACCAATTCTTTGCACACATTGTTTTAATAAAACAGAAATTGATTCTTATCTTTGTGATAATGTTTCGTAACTAATCGCAATTAACAATGGCAAATAAACCCATCCAATCGGCTCACGAGAATTTAAAGAGGCTAATCGGACGCATCCGCATTTATCAGTATATACAGCGTTGTCTAAAATCGAAGCTCTTTTTATATACCGTGCTCTTTTTCATCGTTATCTCGATAGCCTCCATCATTGCTTCATCGTTCAAGTGGTCCGAATCTTATCGTGCTTACCTATTTGGAATCATCTATCTTGCGGCAATCGTATTTACTATCGAATATGCACTCCGCATCATTGCCGCACCCGCCAACCACACAGAGATGCCACCGTGGAAAGCAAGGTTACGCTATCTTTTTTCATTTTATGGGTTTGTCGATTTTGTTGCCGTACTGCCTTTCGTACTGGTATATATGTACTGGAACACCGAAATAGCACACCTCATAGTGCTTCCTTATATATTCATCGTGTTCAAGCTGATTCGTTACTCCAAATCATTCCGAATGATTGGGCAGGTGCTGCACGAGGTAAAAGCCGAACTACTGACTGCCTATACAGCGTGTGGTATAATGATTTGTTTCTCTGCCATATTGATGTATTACATAGAGCGAAATGCACAACCCGAAGCCTTTGGCAACATTGGTGATGGGCTTTGGTGGTCTATCGTGGCATTTACCACCGTGGGCTATGGCGACCTCTATCCCATCACTCCATTGGGAAGAATATTGAGCAGCATTATCAGCTTAGTGGGTATCGCCATGATAGCCCTACCAACAGGTATTATGAGTTCTGCCTTTATGGACGCTATGCAAAGAAAGAAAAAAGAGGCTGAGAATACAGATGAAGAGGGATAATTTGGCTATTTTTGTACGCGTATTCATTACAGACTTTTTATCACTATGCAATATAAACTGACAGCCCCCTCGCTGGTAGAGGGGTGCATCCAACTTCCTGCATCGAAAAGCATCAGCAATCGTGCGCTCATACTTCACGCACTTTCGGGTGGTGAGCATCAACCACGCAACCTATCCGACTGCGACGACACTCAGGTAATGATAAAGGCATTGACCGAAAACAGCGAAATCATAGATATTATGGCAGCTGGCACAGCAATGCGATTTCTTACCGCCTACTTGTGTACACGCGCCGAAACACACATCATCACAGGCACCGAGCGTATGCAACAACGCCCCATATCCATTTTGGTAGATGCTTTGCGCAAATTGGGGGCAGAAATCAACTACGAGGCAAATGAAGGTTTTCCTCCACTTCGCATCAACGGAGGTTCACTTTCGGGACACCGCATCATCCTCAAAGGCAATGTCAGCTCGCAATACATTTCGGCCCTACTGATGATTGGCGCAACATTAAAGCAGGGATTGCAATTGCAGCTAACAGGCGAAATTATATCACGCCCTTACATCCGCCTGACAATGCAACTGATGAAAGACTTCGGCGCAACGGTCGATTGGATTTCGGACGACACCATCGAAGTGCGGCCCACATCCTATAATCCATCGGTAGATTATTTTGTAGAAAGTGACTGGAGTGCAGCTTCTTATTGGTATCAGATAGCGGCTCTGGCGAAAGATGCTAATATCCAGTTAAACGGATTGTTTGAAAAGAGCTATCAAGGCGATAGCCGTGGTGCAGAAATTATGAGAAAACTGGGCGTGACAACTTCGTTCAACGAGGCTGGAGTAAGAATTAGCAAGACAGTCCCCACCATCAAACGACTGGACGAGAATTTTGTAGACATACCCGACTTGGCACAAACCTTTGTAGTGACTTGTGCTGTGCTTGGCATTCCATTTCGATTTACAGGATTGCAAACTTTGAAAATAAAAGAGACTGACCGCATCACAGCACTCATCACCGAAATGCGCAAACTGGGATATGTGCTTCACGACGAAGCCAACAGCATATTGTGGTGGGATGGTGAACGCTGCCATCCCGATTCGACACCCGTCATCAGCACTTACGAGGATCATCGTATGGCGATGGCTTTTGCACCTGCCTCCTACCTGTTCCCCAATATGCGAATAGAGCACCCGCAGGTAGTTACCAAGTCGTACCCGTCGTTTTGGGCACATTTGCAGCAAGTAGGATTTAAAATAGAATAACCGATGTGGATACTGATAATAGCCCTTGTGGGTATTGTGGTGATAGCCATAGTGGCTACGCTAATCCGCAATGCCAACATACAAAAGAAAATAGAAAAAGGTGAGTTGGAGAAATACCCCGAAGTAAAAGTGGTAGACGAAGAGTGTTGCGGTCAGCACTCCACTTGCGAAAAAGACAGTCTGTTAGCAGCTGTGAGCAAGCAAATAGAATACTACGATGATGAAGAACTGGATCAGTTTATCGGACGCGATGCCAACAGCTACACTCCCGAAGAGGTAGAAATATTTAGAGATGTGCTCTACACCACACAAGAGATAGAGGTGGCAGGATGGGTGCGCAGCTTGCAACTAAGAGGAATCAATCTGCCCGATGAACTGAAGGACGAAGTGTTTCTGATAATAGGCGAACGCAGGATACATTCATAGTCGCAATAAACAAGCCTTATTTTCCGTTATATATTTTAAAGACACGTGTCAATAATCCCATAAAAAACAGTATACAGAGTGGACTTGCTGCAATATACCTTTTTCCAACGTGCCCTATTAGGCAGTTTGCTGGCAAGCATTGCTTGCGGCATCATCGGCACCTACATTGTCACACGCCGTTTGGTGTTTATCAGTGGGGGCATCACTCACGCATCGTTTGGGGGAATAGGCTTGGGTATGTTTGCAGGCATCTCTCCCATCCTATCGGCAGCTGTATTTTCGGTCTTATCAGCCTTTGGCGTAGAATGGTTGAGCAAACGAAAAGATATGCGTGAAGATTCAGCCATCGCCGTGTTTTGGGCATTGGGTATGGCACTCGGCATTATGTTCAGCTTCTTGTCACCAGGTTTTGCACCCGACCTCTCGGCATATCTATTTGGCAATATTCTTACTATCTCTACTGCCGATTTGTGGTTTCTTTCCATTGTATCTATCTTGCTCATCGTCTTTTTTAGTCTATTCATTCATCCCATTCTATACATTGCATTCGATCGTGAGTTTGCTCGCTCGCAAGGTATCCCCGTGCAGCTATTCGAATATCTGTTGATGATGTTTATTGCACTCACCATTGTGGCAAGCTTACGAATGATTGGCATTGTGCTGGCCATTTCTTTGCTCACCATTCCACAAATGACCGCCAACTTATTCACCTACAACTTTAAGCGTATCATTTGGCTTTCTATCGCTATCGGTTTCGTGGGCTGCATCGGTGGGCTTATGATTTCTTATTTCCTACAAGTTCCATCGGGAGCTTCTATTATCTTCTTTTCCATTTTGATATACGCAATATGCAAATTGATAAAATCATTGGTATAATACAACAATGGAGCAAGTCGGTACACCGACTGACTGCTACGCTTTACCTCGTAGCAATGATAGCTATTACTATACTCTTAGCAGGGTGCTCCACCAAAAACAATACCAAAGCCAGCCGATTTTATCACGCATTGACCACACGCTACAATGTCTACTTCAATGGTAATGAAGCGTTCAAGAGTGGCAACAAGGCTATTGAGCAAGGCAACAAAGATAATTATATGGAAACCATCCCACTCTACCCTGTGGGCAACACATCTACGATAGGAACTGGTAGCGGAGATTTCAACCGGGCAATTGAGAAAGCACAAAAATCAATAGCTCTGCACTCCATCAAGCGAAAGCCCGCACGCAAACCTGGCAAGAAATATACCGATGAATACAAAAAATGGCTGGCACGCAAAGAGTTCAATCCATTTTTGCACAATGCATGGATGCTGATGGGCAAAGCACAATTTCAGAAAGGAGATTTCCCTGCTGCTGCCGCAACATTTTCATACATTGCCCGCTTGTATGACGGACAACCTAAAATTACTGCCGAAGCTCGCATTTGGTTGGCAAGATGCTATACCCAACAAGGATGGTATTACGATGCAGAGGATGTGCTTCAAAAAGTAAATAACGATAGTTTGCACTATCGGCTTGCCCCACAATATTCTACCGCTTACGGCCATTATCTACTCGGCAGCCAACGTTATCGAGAAGCCATCCCCTATCTGCTCACTACCATCAAAAACGAAAAGAGTAAAAGGCAACGCGCGCGCCAATATTTCTTATTAGGGCAGGTATATCAGATGCTGAACGAACCACAAAACGCTTATCAAGCCTACGGGAGAGTCATCAGTCAAAGCCCACCCTATGAATTGGAACTAAACGCACGCATCAGACAAACCGAAGTGACTTCACAACAGAATCCTGCCAACCTTAAAAAAGTGACAAACAGACTTGAGAAGATGGCGCGCAGTGATAAAAACAGAGATTATCTCGACCAAATCTATTATGCTTTAGGAAACGTATATTTGACCAACCGAGATACGGCCCAAGCTATAAGACAATACGAGCTGGGGGTAGAAAAAAGCACCCGTAGCGGCATCGAAAAAGGAGTGCTTCAACTTACATTGGGCAACTTATTTTGGGAGATGGGCAACTACACCAAAGCACAAACGGCCTACTCGGATGCAATTGGTCTGGTGGAAAAGACACACCAACAATACAAAGAGATGAATAAGCGTTCGGAAATATTGGACGAATTAGTGCCCTATGCCAACGCAGTAGAACTACAAGATAGTTTACAACATCTTGCATCACTTGATAGTGCAGCTCGAATGGTGGTGATAGATACTCTTATAGCACGTGTTGTACAAAAGGAAGAAGCTGAAAAAGCAGCACAAAAAGAATTGGAACGCCAACAGTATAGAGACGAGATGATGGCAGAGAATGCAGCAAACTCACAACAAGGCAATGTGGTAGCACCTACAATGCCTACGGGAAACAATGCGTGGTATTTCTACAACTCACAGACCGTAAATCAAGGTAAAGCTGAGTTTCAACGATTGTGGGGCAAGCGAAAATCAGAAGATAATTGGCGTAGAAGAAACAAAACGGTAGTGTCGCTCGATGAGTTTGAAGCAGTAAACTACGATGAGGAGGAGGATGAAAAGGAACAAAGCGCAGAAAGTTCGTTGACAAATGATAGAAACACCAGCAACAACGAGGCATCGGCAACCGACCAATTGAAAGAGAATGAAGAGGTTATTGACGAGAAGCACCCACTGTTTTACCTGCAACAAATTCCACTAACCGAAGAGGCGATGGCAATTTCCAACGAAATACTTTCAGATGGTTTATTCAATATGGGAATGATTTACAAAGATAAATTGGAAGACTTTACACGAGCAGAAAAAGCCTTTGCTCGATTGGTGCGTCAATTTCCCGATTTTGCTGCATTGGACGAAGCATACTACAACTACTATTTGATGCTGGGACGTATGAACCGGATAGCGGATGCCAATATAGTAAAGCAACAATTAATAGCCATTATGCCCGATAGCAAATATGCAAAAACACTGGCCGACCCTGATTTTGCTTACAATGCTATGTATGGAAAACAAATAGAAGACTCTCTCTATGCAGCTACCTACAAGGCTTATATGGCTGCCGATTTCAAACGGGTGACGAGCAATACCATTGTTTCGAACAATAAATATCCGATGGGAAAACATCGACCCAAGTTCCTCTTCTTGCAAGCGGTGACTCATTTGCAAAGCGGAAACCAACAGTTGTTTTTAGACCAATTGAAGGAGCTGGTGCAACAATATCCCGAAAACGAGATAACCGATATTGCTGCACACATCTTGAAAGGTGTGCAGGAAGGACGATTGCTTGCCGATGGAGCTGTATCGTTTGGCAACATTTGGGGACGACGCAATGCCGAGCTTCCAGGCACAGACGGGCGTGGCGCAAGCACCGACAGCATCCAGTCGTTTAGCCAAGAACGCAACGTTCCGTTCCTCTTTATACTGGCCTACGAAGAGGGGAAAGTAAACGAAAACCAGCTACTCTACGAAGTGGCAAGATACAACTTCTCATCGTTTATGGTGAAAAATTTCGATTTATCATTTGCTCACGATTATGGCATCGGTCGATTGATAATAAAAGAGTTTTCGAATATGGATGAGGCTCTTTATTACCAACGCCAGCTCTATGCCGACCCTTATATGAATGAAAAACTAAGTGGTATCCGCTCCATCCTTATTTCGGAAGATAATTATGAACTATTGAATCGATATTATAGTTTTGATGAATATGACACCTTCTACAACAATACGTTTATGGAATCATCCGAAACGATACCAGACGATGAAGTGATACCATTTGACGAAAGTGCATTCGATGATCCTATTCAGAATCTACCCACGATAGATGAAGAAAACTCCGAAGAAGACGATGACGGAGAAGAGATTGAAGAAGGTGGCAATGGAACTTATTATTACTACTAACAACGAAGCGAATATGAGAAAAGACCGACTGCTATGGGTAGATGATGAGATAGATCTCTTGCGCCCACACATCTTGTTTCTACAGGCCAAAGGCTATGACGTAGAAACTGTAACCAATGGTATGGACGCACTCGACAAGTGTCGCGATACAGGTTACGACCTGATATTTTTGGACGAAAATATGCCCGGCATCAGTGGGTTGGAGACATTGGCTCAAATCAAAAACATATCGCCCAATGTGCCCGTAGTTATGATAACCAAAAGTGAAGAGGAAAATATTATGGATATGGCTATCGGAAGCAAGATAGCCGATTATTTGATAAAACCTGTCAACCCTAACCAGATACTACTTTCGCTCAAAAAGAACTTGCACCGCAAAGACATTGTGTCGGAGGTAGCACAATCGGCTTATCAGCAAAACTTTAGCAAGATTGGTATGCAGATAAACGATTCGCTCACCACCGACGATTGGATTGAACTATACAGACGTTTGGTGTTTTGGGAACTGGAGCTGGAGGCAAGTGACGGTGCAATGAGCGAAATGTTATCAATGCAAAAGAACGAGGCCAACATCGCTTTCTGCAAATATGTGAAACGCAACTACCTCGACTGGATGGCAGCAATGAACCCCAAATCGCCCAAAGACAACGAACGGCCGATGATGAGCCCCGATATAATGAAACGTACCATATTCCCCCTTTTAGACCAAGGCGAAAAGGTATTTTTCTTAGTGCTCGACAATTTTCGATACGACCAATGGCGCATCGTAGCAAGTGAGCTTGCCGATTTATTCAGCTTCGACGAACAACTTTATTTCAGCATTTTGCCCACGGCTACGCAATATGCCCGCAATGCTATCTTCTCGGGATTGATGCCTGTCCAAATTGCCAGTATGTTTCCCGACCTTTGGGTAGACGAGGACGAAGAGGAGAATAAAAATCTCAACGAAGCTCCTTTGATACAAACGTGCATCGACCGCTTCCGTCGCAACCACTCTTTTTCGTATCATAAAATAAACGACGTGGCAGGAGGTGAACGCTTGGTGGGGCAGCTCAAAAACTTAGTGCAGAACGACCTGAATGTAGTGGTGTTCAATTTCATCGATATGCTGAGCCACACACGTACCGAAAGCAAGATGATTCGCGAGTTAGCCTCATCCGAAGCGGCTTATCGCAGTCTCACACTATCGTGGTTCAGACACTCACCACTACGCGACTTGCTCAAGGAGCTTGCCGCACGCAAAGTACGTGTGGTAATCACCACCGACCACGGCAGTATCCGAGTAGATAATCCCATACGGGTGCAAGCAAACAACGGGGAAATAAACTCGAACCTACGATACAAGTTGTCGCGCAATATGACTTACAACCCTAAACAGGTGTACGAAATAAACCGTCCTGCCGAGGCTTTGCTTCCATCACCCAATGTGAGCACAAAGTATATATTTGCCACCAACCGAGATTTTTTGGCTTATCCCAACAACTTCAACTATTACGTATCTTATTATACCGACACGTTTCAACACGGTGGTATCTCGATGCAAGAGATGATTATCCCACTTATCACCCTAAAGGGCAAATAGTATATAGTTGGTAGTTATGAACAGTTATCAACTGAGTTATTAACAAGTGACACGATAGTTATTAACAAGTAACTCTTCACTTGTTAACAACTATCAACCAGACTCAGATGTTTAAATATCAACCCATTAGATAAATAAGAAACAATAAAATAAAGAATAAATGGAAATCAAGATTCAATCATTAGACCAGATTCACGAAGCCGCACGCCAATTTATCGAAGCAATGGGCGAAAGTACAGTATTTGCCTTATACGGTAAAATGGGAGCAGGTAAAACCACTTTTGTAAAAGCTCTTTGTGAAGAGCTTGGAGTAAGCGATATGATTACCTCACCCACTTTTGCCATTGTCAACGAATATCGTTCGGACGAAACAGGTGAGCTAATCTATCACTTCGATTTTTACCGCATCAAAAAGCTAAGCGAAGTATACGATATGGGCTATGAAGATTATTTTTATAGCGGCGCATTGTGCTTCATCGAGTGGCCCGAATTGGTAGAGGAATTACTACCAGGCGATGCCGTAAAAGTGACAATTGAAGAGTTAGAAGACGGTAGCCGCCGCATTAGTATCTGACGACACTATGGCAGGCCACTATTTTATACTTGCGTTATTTGTGATAGCGGGTTGCGTTGCCTTACTTGCTGCCGTACTCAATTGGAATTGGTTTTTCACAGCAGGCAATTCACAGGCCGTAGTTCGCCGACTGGGACGAAAACGAGCACGCTGGCTCTATGGATTTTGTGGTGTATTGCTCATAGGAATGGCTATCTTCTTTTTTCGAACCATACAGCAATCAGTATAGAAACACAAACACGGGATGAAACTTATCGTTGGTTTCATCCCGTGTTTGTGTTTGTAGATTATCTTGCAACACGTCCTATATTAAGTAACTCCCTATATATCAGTACATCTTAATTTTAGAACATTCGATTGCAAAAGTTCAATAAGTTATTTAAAAAACAAGTTTCTTTTTTGTCCTTCTAATATATTCTTAATACCTTTCGTCGCTTTTATCATTGCTACAAAAACACATTATCGACTTACAAATGGATAGGAAAATCGTACTGCTATTACTACTCTCTTTTTTATTTGCATTATCAGCAGATGCACACAACTTTAATTTTAGAACAATTCGTGTAGATGAGGGATTGTCAGAAAACTCCGTTTACTCGATATTGCAAGACAGTACTGGTTATATGTGGCTGGGTACAAAAGATGGTTTAAACCGATACGATGGACGACAAATCAAAATATTCCGTAAAGACAAAACCAAACCATATACGATTCAAAATAACTTCATACGATCACTTTGTCAGCCCAATGCAAATACACTCTGGATAGGCACAGACAATGGAGTGTATATAATGGATTTAATCACTGAAAAAACGACACAGCTAAATGCTACGACTTCTACTGGTGAAAAAATAACAACCGCAGTAAACACACTACTCAAAAGCGACAATAATCATTTATGGATTGGCACAATGTCGCAAGGTCTATTTGTATACCACCTCGAAACGGGTATTCTCACTCAGGTAAACAACATAGAGCAAGGATTTCATTCATCTATTACAGTATGGACGCTATTATCTGATAAATCAGGAAATATCTGGATTGGCTCGCGCGAAGGACTATTTATATTTGAAAAGAAAAACAATGAACTAAAAATGCTCTCATTACCAAATAAAGAAGTAGGACACAATGAAATAATGTCTTTAATGCAAGATGAATTTGGTTTTATATGGGCAGGTACGTGGTCTGGTGGATTACAATTATACAATTCGCAATTGAAACAATACGTACGCTCTTTTTTTATTGAACATCCTCAGCCATTCATCTCTCACATCCGTGCCTTATTTGAGTATTCTATGAATGAGATATTTATTGGTTCAGACGATGGGCTGTATTTATTTAACCAATCGGATGAATCAATAAAGCGCATAGACACTCCCAACTTGGCAGGAAGTTTAAGCGATCAAAATGTATACAGCATCTTGCAAGATCGTGAAAAAGGAATATGGATTGGAACATACTTCGGGGGTGTCAACTATCTACACCCAAATCATCTTTCTATGGAATCATACTCTCCAACTCCCTTGCCTCACTCTCTTAGTGGAAAAGCCGTAAGTCAGTTTTGTGAAGATGAAAATGGACAAATATTAATAGCCACAGAAGATGGTGGCTTAAATAGTTTCGATCCTAAAAGTAGGCAGTTTACACAAATGAATAAAGATTTTGATACGAGCTACCACAATCTACACGCCTTACTCATTGCCGACAACCGTTTTTTGGTAGGTACTTTTTCTCGTGGATTAGATGTATTCGACCGCAAGTCTAAACAACGAATCAATTATCAACGTATCGCTGGAAATCCTCAGTCGTTAAATGACAACTGTATCTTCTCACTTTATCGAACCTCTTCAGGAATTATCTATATAGGTACTCCAATAGGACTTCAAACATTCAATCCCGACAGCGGAACCTTTCACGATATTAAAGAACTTAGCGGAAACTTTATTTATGACATTTTAGAAGATGAACAAGAGAATCTTTGGGTAGCATCATACAACAATGGTGCCTTCCGGTATGATGCAAGCTCTAAGAAATGGATATGCTATGCCAATCGTACTAATAGCAATATGCACGAAGCCAAATTAATCAGCGTATTCATTGACTCAAAAAAACAAATATGGTTTACCTCACAAGGCAATGGTATATTCAAGTATGACACAATAAACGATTGGTTTGAAAACATCAACAGCATCGGTGAGCACTCGATAGATGTGGTGTATGGAATGCTTGAAGACCCCTTGCATAATTATTGGATAAGTACAAATAATGGCCTAATCAGCTTCAACCCAACTTTGCAGGAAGGTATAAAGCAATATACCAAAACAGATGGATTACAAAGCAATGAGTTCAACTTCAAATCAACCTTTAAAAGTTCTACTGGTAAATTCTATTTTGGTGGTGTCAATGGCTTTAATTCGTTTTACCCCGAACGTCTTAGCACAAATATCTTTATACCCAACATCAGCATTACCGATTTCAACCTATTGAACCGCTCTACCAGCATTGCCGACTCTACTTTACTTTATGGAATAAACAAGCGTGGCATCATTGAGCTACCCTACAACCACTCATCGTTTCGCATATCGTTTGTGTCATTAAGCTTTTTGGCAGCCGATCAAAATCAGTACACTTACAAACTGAGACCGTTGCAAAGCAAAATAATATGTATATAATTGATATTTAGTTGCA
>CAMTPA010000096.1 GCA_947074275.1 uncultured Bacteroides sp. | reverse complement strand
CTATATAGTAAAAATGAGAAATTATTAAAGGTAGCTTAACTTATTGTCCAAAATTATTTGGCAAGTCCAAACGAAAGTGTAACTTTTTCACAAATAATGAGGGTGCATCATTTTGATACACCCTCATTTATAGATATGTAAAGAAAACGTCTAATTATTCGAGATGCACATCGTACAACGTTCAATTACCACTTTTCTTTTTTTTATTAAAAAACTTTTTTTTGTTATTCCCACCACCTTTTTTGGGTCTGCTTCCATTTTTAGGCGCATAAACAGGTGAGTCACCCAATTCGGCAGGTACGGGGATTTTATAAATGTCTTTGTCGAGAAAGTTCTCGATGCACTTAAAATTGCTTTGTTCTTTTTCACTCACAAAAGTAAGAGCTACACCGTCGTTGTTGGCTCGGGCAGTGCGTCCGATGCGGTGAACATAATCTTCGCTATCGTGTGGCACATCATAATTGATGACTAAACGAATGTCGTCTATATCAATCCCACGCGATACAATATCGGTAGCTACCAGAATATTAATTTTGCCAGCCTTAAATTCGCGCATAATAGCTTCGCGCTGCGGTTGCTCCAAGTCGGAGTGCATTTCGCCTACATTTAGTTTCATCAGCTTTAGCGATTTGGCCACTTCTTTTACTTTTATTTTAGAAGATGCAAAAATGATAACACGCTCGGGTACTTTCTCTTCAAATAGTGACTTCACGATGCCCAACTTTTGATTTTCGTAACACACATAGGCTGCTTGGATAATTTTGTCGGCTGGACGCGAAACCGCTAATTTGATTTCTGCAGGATTGTTTAGAATGGTGTTGGCCATTTGCTGTATCTTGGCAGGCATTGTTGCCGAAAACATAATAGTTTGTCGCTCTTTGGGAAGGTACTTCACAATTTGCATAATATCTTCGTAAAATCCCATATCGAGCATCCGATCAGCCTCGTCTAAAATAAAATAAGAAACCTTTGAAAGGTCGACATAGCCAAGACTTAAATGAGCTAATAGGCGACCGGGAGTAGCAATCACAACATCTGCACCCAAAGTCAATCCTTTTTTCTGTTGCTCAAACAAAGCACCATCATTTCCGCCATACACCGCAACACTTGATGCGGGCATAAAATAAGAGAAACCTTCCATTTGTTGGTCAATCTGTTGAGCCAACTCACGAGTAGGCGACATCACTACGCAGTTAATAAAATCTTCCGGATGATCACCCTCAGATAATTTGTTGAGAACAGGAAGCAAGAAAGCTGCAGTCTTACCTGTTCCAGTTTGGGCGACAGCGATTAGGTCTTTCCCTTCTAAAATAAGAGGAATAGCCTGCTCTTGAATGGGTGTACACTCTTCAAATCGCATTGAGTCGAGTGCATCGAGTACACACTCATTTAATTTAAGTTCCGAAAACTTCATTCTATTGGTCTATGAGTATTATTTTAAAAAAATAGGCGGTTTAAATATTCAAATAAGAATCTTTGAATCCTAAGAAATAGAGCACACCATCCAATCCAATGGTATTGATTGATTGCTTTGCATTTTCTACTACTTTAGGTTTTGCGTGAAAAGCTATGCCTAAACCTGCGATGCCAAGCATTGGCAAATCGTTGGCTCCATCGCCTACCGCAATGGTTTGTGCAATATCTACTTTTTCTACTTGGGCAATGAGCTGCAACAGCTCTGCTTTTCTCTTACCATCCACTACATCGCCTATGTAGTTTCCTGTCAATTTCCCATCTGCAATTTCAAGTTCGTTGGCATAAACATAGTCGATGCCAAACTTCTGTTGCAAATATTTCCCAAAGTAAGTAAATCCTCCGCTTAATATCGCAATTTTATAGCCATATTTCTTGAGTACGTACATTAATCTTTCTACTCCTTCGGTAATTGGTAGGTTTTCGGCTATTTCTTGCATCACATTTACATCGAGTCCTTTCAGTAGAGCAACTCTTTCTCTGAAGCTTTCGGTAAAGTCTATTTCGCCGCGCATCGCTCTTTCGGTAATCTCTTTTACCTGTTCGCCTACACCAGCTTTAATAGCCAGCTCGTCTATTACTTCGGTTTCGATGAGGGTAGAGTCCATATCGAAACAAATTAATCGACGCATACGTCGATACATATTGTCGAGTTGAAAAGAGAAATCCATTTCCAGCTCTCTTGCCAGTTGCATCAGTTGTTCTTGCATCTTGATGCGATTTTTGGGTGTGCCTCTTACCGAGAATTCGATGCAGGCCCGTGTGTTGGTAGCACATTCTTCCAAAGGAATACGACCAGTCAAGCGTTTGATGGCATCGATGTTCATTCCTTGGTCGGCCAATATGCGTGTGGTAGCTGATATTTGTCGAGCAGAGAGTTTTCGTCCAAGGAGTGTGAGGATGTATCTGTTTTTTCCTTGCATTGTCACCCAGTCTTGATACTCATCTACTGTGACGGGATAAAAGCGGATGGTGACACCTAAATCGGATGCTTTAAATAAAAGCTCTTTCATAATGAAGCCCGATCGCTTTTCTTCGGTTTTGCAAAGTATGCCAAGTGATAACGTATTGTGAATATCGGCTTGCCCTATATCCAAGATGTTGGCATCGTATTTGGCTAATATTTCTGTTACTGAGGCAGTTAATCCAGGACGGTCTTCGCCCGTAATGCGGATTAGAATAAGTTCGGTATTTGATGATTGCATATAAGCTTTTATTAACAGGACAAAAGTAAGTAAAAAAATACTTTTTATGCTCAATAACATAGAAAAACAGTTCATTTTCTTATTTTTTTATGTTAATATTTGGAAGTTCGGAATATTATGCGTTAACTTTGCATCAAGTTTCAATAATGAAATGGTTGATAATCAACATATTTGTTGATTGAAGACTGTTGAAAAGCAATGTTTCGGGGGAAACTACTGTCTTTGCAGTCCCGAATAGTATTAACTAAAACCATGCTATATGAAATCTTATGCAAAGTGGATTCTTATTGCATTTTTTATGTGTGCGTTGGTTTCCTTTGTCGATAAAGATAAACCAACAAAAGGGTTGAACGTGGGTGATTCGGCACCGAATTTTGAGATTAAAATTTTGTCCGAACAAGATTCAACAATTGATTTGACCGAATTGAAAGGTCGGTATGTGTTATTGAGCTTTTGGGCGAGTTACGACGCTCAATCTCGAATGCAAAATGTGAGTCTTAGCAATGCGTTGCGTTTGGAAGACTCGAAGATTAAAATGGTTTCTGTCTCATTCGATCAGTATAAATCGATTTTTGACGAAACAATTAAGAAAGACCAGATAGTTACACCAAGCTGTTTCGTGGAAACAAAAGGTGAGAAGTCTAAATTGTATGATAGATACAGTTTGAAAAGCGGATTTAGCAACTATCTATTGGATGAAAATGGTATTATCATTGCCAAGAACATCTCTGCTGATGAACTTTCTGCATATTTACAAGAACTTGGATAGTTTTTAAGTTTGTAATGATGCTGAAAGTATTTTGAAGGACGTTTTTGAATATTACAGAATGAACCCTGTTTGTCGCTTGATAGCGATGAATAGGGTTATTTTTTTGTTCTTATTTTACGGAGGTGAACTATTTGGTTTAGGCATATGTTTTTATGGCATAAAACATTAATTCTATTTATTTATGCTTACTTTAATATCCGTATTTTTTGTTTGTTCTGGTATTGGTCTTGCTGCTCACATAGCTTACGATCTTACGAAGCGCAAGCAGTCTATGAAAATAATGAATGTGGTGTGGATTTTCACCGCTTTATGGGGAAGCTATCTTGCTCTTTGGGCCTATTACAAGTTTGGTAGAGCAAAAAAAGGTGATATGAAGATGAATATGCCAATGGATGATATGAATATGGACAAGGGCATGAAGATGAATATGCCAATGGATGATATGAATATGGACAAAGGTATGAAGATGGATATGCCAATGGGTGATATGAATATGGGTGCAAAAAGACCTCATTGGCAGTCGGTAGCTTTGTCGGCTTTACACTGTGGGGCAGGATGTACGTTGGCAGATATTATTGGTGAATGGTTGTCGCATTATATTCATTTTGAAATAGCAGGGAGTACTTTACTTAGCAATTGGATAATCGATTTTATTTTGGCTTTGATGATAGGTGTATATTTCCAGTTTTATGCCATTCGCGAAATGGAGAAGATTTCGATTGGAAAAGGGCTGGCTAAGGCTTTCAAGGCGGATTTCTTTTCGTTGACTTCGTGGCAGGTGGGAATGTATGGCTGGATGGCGATTGTCTATTTTGTGATATTCCGTGTTTATCCGTTGCAAGATAGTCGTTGGGTGTTTTGGTTTATGATGCAGATAGCGATGCTATTTGGTTTCTTTTGTGCTTATCCAATGAATGCTTTGCTGATAAAACTGGGCATTAAAAAAGGTATGTGATTTTTTAGTTTAAAAATATAGTATGAAACAAGGTTATGAACTTTTGATTTGGGTGGTGATATGTGCCGGTATTGTTGCGGCGTTAGCGTGTGGGGTATTGGATGAAGCAAGCTTACAGGTTCGTGAGTTGAGAAACACCTATTTCCCTGATTTTCATTATCACTACGACGATTATATAATCTACATACCATTGGTAGTGATGTTTGGTATGGCATTGGCAGGTGTCAAATGTTATAGCGGTTGGAAAAGAATGCTGATTCGTGCTATCTTTTCGTATGCGTTGATGCTAATCATAGTCAACTGTCTAAAGAATTTTATGGGTGTTCTTCGTCCCGATGGATCAGACTATCTCTCTTTCCCTTCGGGGCATACAGCAGCTGCGTTTACAGCCTCTACCTTATTATATAAGGAGTATGGATATAAGGTAAAATGGACTGCTATTTTTATCTACCTGCCAGCAGTGGCTACGGGGATCACTCGAATGCTGAACAATAGACATTGGCTTAGTGATGTGTTGGCGGGTGCGCTGATAGCTATTACGTGTGTGCTGATAGTGTATTATTATGCCGAGCAGTTGCGGAGTAAGAAAAAACGAGATGCAGTTTGATGTTGCTAAAGACAAAAACGGGATTCATTGCCTTGTATGCAGTGAATCCCGTTTTTAATGTTTTATAAGCTGGCTTTATGCCACACCGTGCGCATTTGCACTGGGACTAATTTTTTTAATCAATCCTTGCAACACAGCACCTGGGCCACATTCTGTAAATTCGATAGCACCATCGGCAACCATATTCTCTACGGTTTGTGTCCATCTTACAGAAGCAGTGAGTTGCGCCACCAAGTTTTTCTTAATCTCCTCTGGATTAGTATAAGGACGCGCATCTACATTTTGATACACGGGGCATTTGGGGGTGTGGAACTCAGTGGCATTGATAGCCTCTGCCAATTCTACTTTGGCAGGATTCATCAACGGAGAGTGAAATGCGCCACCTACCTTTAATGGCAATGCACGTTTTGCGCCTGCCTCTTTCATCAATACACAAGCCTTTTCGATGCCGGGAACCGAGCCTGAGATAACAATCTGTCCTGGACAGTTGAAATTAGCGGGTACACAAACTTCGCCTTCGCTTGATATTTGAGCGCAAATCTCTTCTACTTTATTGTCGGGCAGTGCAAGGATAGCGGCCATTGTAGACGGAGTAGCTTCGCAAGCTTTTTGCATAGCCATAGCACGCGCGTAAACCAATCTTAATCCGTCTTCAAAGCTCAGTGCGCCTGCTGCAACAAGTGCCGAGAACTCGCCCAATGAATGACCGGCTGTCATCTCTGGCTGAAAATCATCACCCATACACAAAGCTGATATTACAGAGTGAAGAAAAACAGCAGGCTGCGTTACTTTAGTTTGACGAAGGTCTTCGTCTGTTCCTTCGAACATAATATCTGTGATGCGATATCCTAAAATATCGTTTGCTTTTTCAAACAATTCTTTTGCTAAAGCAGAACTCTCATACAAGTCTTTGCCCATTCCTACGAATTGAGCACCTTGACCGGGAAATACAAATGCTTTCATAATTTAATATGTTTTACTTATTTGTTAATTGCGGTGCAAAGGTATGTAAATTTGCTATATCGCCGCACAAGTTCTACTACTTTGTGCAACGATTGTGTGATTGAAAAGGGCTGGTTTTGTCATGTCGATTTTGCAAAATGATGAATTGTTTGGGTGATTATTGATTATTAACATTTGAGGTGAGGAATGTGAACAGTTTGCGCCTCAAATGTTCACACTTGAAACGATAACTGACAATAAGTATAAGCTTGCTTATAGATGTTAATGGTTGGTTAATAGTCTGAAAATAAATAGATATACGCTTATTGTATAATCTACAATTAGAAGATGCTTTTATTCTTCTAAATACATATTGTATCCTATACAATATGGTTTTTGAGTGTTAGTGTAATAGTTACGATAACTATTTATATGAAAAACAATGTTTTATAGCATATTTTATTTCTGTTACCCTATTGGTAAACATCCCTATATTTGCATTGTATCTAAAGAGATAAAATATGCAAGACCAACAATCATTAGCAAATAATCATATATCTGTGGACTGTGTAGTCATCGGTTTTGATGGCGAACAATTGAAGGTTTTATTGATAAATCGTACTGGCGAAGAAGGCGGAACAATCTATCACGATATGAAGCTACCAGGTAGTCTTATCTATACAGATGAAGATTTGGATGAAGCTGCAGAACGTGTGTTGTGTGAACTGACTGGTGTGAAAAATATCAATCTGATGCAATTCAAGGCTTTTGGCTCTAAAAACCGAACCAGTAATCCCAAAGATGTGCGTTGGCTGGAGCGTGCTATGCAATCAAGAGTGGAGCGTATTGTAACCATAGCCTATTTGTCGATGGTCAAGATTGATCGTAGTATGGATAAGAGCTTGGAAGCTCATCAGGCTCGTTGGATTTCTTTGCAAGATGTGAAAATGTTGGCGTTCGACCATAATCAGATTATTCAGGAGGCTATGCAATACATTCGTCAAGTGATTGAATTTAATCCCTCGGTACTTTTCAATCTGTTGCCACGCAAATTTACCGCTTCGCAACTACGAGTATTATTCGAGCTAATATATGATAAGGTGATTGATGTACGCAACTTTCATAAAAAGATAGCCACGTGGAGTTTTATCATTCCTTTGGAAGAGCGGCAGAAAGGAGTAGCGCATCGTGCGGCTCGCTATTACAAATTCGATCGGAAGATATACAATAAGTTGAGAGATAAAATTTGAATCACATATAGAATAAAAACTTTAAAAAACACAGCAGTATTATGTATCTATTAGGTTACGATATAGGTAGTTCGTCGGTAAAGGCAAGTTTGGTAAAAGCCGAAACCGGTAAGTGTGTAGCTTCATCTTTCTTCCCAAAGTCTGAGGCTAAAATTATAGCCGTTCGTCCCGGATGGGCAGAACAAGAACCCGAAAATTGGTGGGAAAACCTAAAGCTTGCCACACAAGCCGTATTATTAGAGTCTGGAGTAGACGCAGCCGACATTAAGGCTATCGGAATCTCATATCAGATGCACGGGCTTGTGTGTGTAGATAAAGAGCAAAAAGTGCTTCGACCTTCGATTATATGGTGCGATTCGCGCGCTGTGCCCTATGGACAAAAAGCTTTTGAATCGTTGGGTGAGACATATTGTCTTTCACACCTGCTCAATTCACCAGGCAACTTTACGGCATCCAAGTTGGCGTGGATTAAAGAAAACGAACCAGAGTTGTTTGCTAAAATCTATAAGATAATGCTTCCGGGCGACTACATCGCTATGCGCTTAAGTGGTGAAATATGCACCACGGTAGAGGGGCTTTCGGAAGGTATGTTTTGGGATTTCAAAAATGGCTGTGTTTCTAAGGAACTGATGGAGTATTATGGCTTTGATATGTCTATTCTTCCCGAAATAAAACCAACATTTGCAGAACAGGGTAGAGTAAATGCTTCTGCAGCAGCAGAATTGGGATTGGCTATCGGCACGCCAATCACTTATCGTGCAGGTGATCAACCTAACAATGCACTTTCGCTCAATGTGTTCAATCCAGGCGAAATAGCGTCTACTGCGGGTACATCGGGTGTTGTATATGGTGTGAACGGTGAGGTCAACTACGATCCAAAATCACGTGTTAACACGTTTGCTCACGTCAATTATACACCACAGCAAACGCGTTTGGGCGTGTTGCTTTGTATCAACGGAACGGGTATTCTCAACTCTTGGATTAAGCGCAATGTAGCTCCAGAGGGTATATCGTATGGTGGTATGAATGAATTAGCAGCCAAAGTGCCTATTGGAAGTGATGGAATCAGTGTTCTTCCGTTTGGCAACGGCGCAGAACGTATGCTTTGTAACAAAGAAATTGGTTGCAGTATGCACGGCATCGATTTTAATACTCACGGCAAAGGGCATATTATTCGTGCCGCACAAGAGGGGATTGTATTCTCTTTTAAATATGGCATTGATATTATGGAGCAAATGGGTATCCCTGTCCAAAAGATACACGCAGGCCACGCTAATATGTTTTTGAGTCCTGTTTTCCGAAACACTTTGGCAGGAGTGACAGGAGCTACTATCGAACTTTACGATACGGACGGCTCGGTAGGTGCTGCTAAAGGTGCTGGTATGGGTGCTGGCATTTACAAAGACAATAACGAAGCTTTCGCCACGCTCGAAAAACTCGAAGTGATTGATCCTGTTGCATCCGAACAACAAGCTTTTGCCGATGCGTATGGTAGATGGAAGCAACATTTAGAAAAGGCTATGAATTAATAAATAAGATATACTAACCATTTTAAAATTAAACAAGAAAATTATGGCAACTAAAGAATTTTTCCCAGGAATTGGTAAAATCGCATTTGAAGGAACAACAAGCAAAAATCCAATGGCATTTCGCTATTACGATGCAAACAAAGTAGTATTAGGCAAACCAATGAAAGATTGGTTGAAGTTTGCTATGGCTTGGTGGCATACATTGTGCGCTGAAGGTGGCGACCAATTTGGTGGTGGTACAAAAGAATATCCTTGGAATTGCAGTACAGATGCAGTACAAGCTGCTAAAGATAAAATGGACGCTGGCTTTGAGTTTATGCAAAAAGTTGGTATCGAATATTATTGCTTCCACGATATTGACTTGGTAAATGAAGGTTCGAGCATCGAAGAATATGAGGCTAATTTGAAAGCGATTGTAGCTTATGCTAAAGAAAAACAAGCAGAAACTGGCATTAAATTGTTGTGGGGTACTGCAAATGTATTCAGCAATGGACGCTATATGAACGGTGCAGCTACAAATCCTGATTTTGATGTAGTGGCTCGTGCTGCTGTTCAAATTAAGAATGCTATTGACGCAACTATCGAATTAGGTGGTGCAAACTATGTGTTCTGGGGTGGTCGTGAAGGTTATATGTCTTTGTTGAACACTGATCAAAAACGCGAAAAAGAGCATTTAGCTCGTATGCTTACTTTGGCTCGCGATTATGCTCGTTCTAAAGGCTTTACTGGAACTTTCTTAATCGAACCTAAACCAATGGAACCATCTAAGCATCAATACGATGTTGATACTGAAACAGTAATTGGTTTCTTGAAAGCTCACGGCTTAGAAAAAGATTTCAAAGTAAACATTGAAGTGAATCACGCTACATTGGCAGGTCATACATTCGAACACGAATTGGCTGTTGCGGTAGACAACGGTATGTTGGGTTCTATCGATGCCAACCGTGGTGATTATCAAAACGGATGGGACACAGACCAATTCCCAATTGATAACTATGAATTGACTCAAGCGATGATGCAAGTTATCCGCAATGGTGGTTTGGGTAATGGTGGTTGCAACTTTGATGCTAAAACTCGCCGTAATTCTACTGATATGGAAGATATTTTTATCGCTCACATTGCAGGTATGGATGCTATGGCTCGTGCTTTGGAAAGTGCAGCAGCTATTCTTGAGGAATCTCCATACAAAAAAATGTTGGAAGAACGTTATGCTTCATTCGATGCAGGTAAAGGTAAAGAGTTTGAAGAAGGCAAGTTGAAATTGGAAGATCTTGTAGCTTACTCTAAAGCCAACGGTGAACCTAAGGTAATAAGCGGCAAGCAAGAATTGTACGAAGCAATCGTCAATATGTATTGCTAATAAACTGATAAGGCTGATAAACGAGTGTAATATAATATCGCTTCGTTTATCAGCCTATTTTTTATCTACACATACCATAAAAAACTATGAATAATACAGACCAAGGTAGTAAACTCTACCTCTATTCCATTACAAGTGTCGCAATCTTGGGTGGTTTGCTTTTTGGATACGACACGGCTGTAATATCGGGAGCTGAAAAAGGTTTAGAAGCCTTTTTTCTGACTGCCTCCGATTTTCAATACAATAAGATAATGCACGGCATCACCTCTTCGAGTGCGCTCATTGGGTGTGTGCTTGGGGGAGCTATCTCCGGAATATTTGCTTCTCGCTTAGGGCGTCGCAACTCTTTGCGTCTGGCTGCTTTGCTGTTTTTCTTGTCTGCTTTGGGTTCTTTTCGTCCCGAAGCTCTTTTTTTTGAATACGGTGAGGCCAACTTGAACTTGCTTATCACGTTCAATATTTATCGTATGATTGGCGGTATAGGTGTGGGACTTGCTTCTGCCGTCTGCCCAATGTATATTGCCGAAATTGCTCCGTCTAATATTCGTGGTACGCTGGTTTCTTGCAATCAGTTTGCCATAATATTTGGTATGTTGGTGGTTTATTTCGTCAACTATATGATTATGGGCGGCCACGAAAACCCAATTATCTTGCGCGATGAGATAGGTGTACTTTCGGTAAGTAGTGAATCTGATTGGTGGATGGTGAAAGAAGGATGGCGATATATGTTCCTTTCGGAAGCGGTGCCTGCGGCGTTTTTCGGAATGTTGCTGTTCTTTGTGCCCAAAACTCCACGCTATTTGATGTTGGTGCAGCAAGAAGAGAAAGCTTTCTCTATCTTAGAGAAAATCAACGGTAAGGTGAAAGCACAAGAGATACTTGCGGAAATTAAAGCTACATCGAGCGAAAAAACTGAAAAACTTCTTTCATATGGCGTAGCAGTTATTGTGATCGGTATATTACTTTCAGTATTTCAACAAGCTATTGGTATTAATGCAGTGCTCTACTATGCGCCTCGTATATTTGAAAATGCTGGTGCCGAAGGAGGTGGTATGATGCAAACTGTAATTATGGGTATTGTCAATATTCTCTTTACTTTGGTAGCTATTTTCACCGTAGACCGTTTTGGCCGCAAGCCTTTGCTTATCATAGGATCTGTGGGTATGGCGTTTGGCGCATTTGCTGTGGCATTGTGCGACAAAATGGCTATTATGGGTCTTTTCCCAGTGGTGTCGGTTATCGTGTATGCGGCGTTTTTTATGATGTCTTGGGGGCCTATCTGCTGGGTGCTCATTGCCGAAATATTTCCGAATACAATCCGTGGTAAAGCGGTGGCAATCGCTGTGGCATTCCAATGGATATTCAATTACATTGTGTCGTCTACATTTCCACCACTTTACGATTTCAGTCCGATGTTTGCTTATAGCTTATACGGCATAATATGCGTAATAGCAGCAATATTTGTATGGCGTTGGGTTCCCGAAACGAAGGGTAAGACGCTGGAAGATATGAGCAAATTATGGAAGTCGAGAAAATAAGACTGTAATAAAAATAGTGTGGATAAATAACCAATGCTGTTTTGAAAAGAATAAATAGAAAAGGAGCTGCTTATCGGAATAGATAGGTGGCTCTTTTTTTTGATAGGAAATATAAGGGCAAAAAAAAGGAGTCACGCCTGACTCCAACCTTTGTTAACCTTAAATCT
>CAMTPA010000095.1 GCA_947074275.1 uncultured Bacteroides sp. | reverse complement strand
CTCCTTTGTCACCTCTTGGCCGAATATTTTTTTTAAACCCGTAGTCGGTAAACGGATTGATAAATCTGCTCATACGCTTCTCACAGTTTATTTTGTTTGTAATTCGCTTATTTGCAAAGAAACGAAAAAATGGATAAATAAGTTATTTAACTGTTCATTTTTTTTGAAGTGTAAGTAGTCATTTTGTTTATATAAGCAATGTTTTGTATAACAATTGAATATTATAAGTGTAATTTATATACTTATTTTGCTATATTTGCATCGACCTGATAATGACAGCATTTGGTTGCACTATTTGCAACGTGATGTCGTTGAATACACTCCCTTGAATTGATATACTTTAAATAGATGTGATTATGAAAAACAAATTTTTGACCGCAGTTATTCTTGCGGCACTTACTCTGCCTGCTGCGGCGCAAACAGTTGTGGTATATAGCCCCGACTCTTTGCTAAATGTAGCAATAACTTGTGATGTTGATGGCAAACCTCACTATTCGGTAGACTACAATGGTAAAGCGATGTTGGAACAATCTCCTTTGGGAATGCAAACCAACAACGGTGATTACTCCAAATCGATGAAGCTTACAAGCAATGTGGGCAAACAGATAGATAAATCTTATCAGCAATCTCGTATTAAAGCTTCGGATATAACTTATGTTGCCAATGAAGAGGTGGTGAGTTTTGTAAATGCCAACGGACAAAAGATGGATGTTATCTTTAGAGTGAGCAACAACGATGTGGCGTTTTGTTACACTCTGCCACGCGATGGCGAACAAGGTAGTGTCACCATCAACGAAGAAGAGACAGGTTATCGTTTTCCCTTGCATACCACCACGTTCCTTACTCCACAAAGTGATGCTATGATTGGGTGGAAGCGCACTAAACCCAGCTACGAAGAGGAATACAAGGCAGATGCTCCAATGAACTCACCTTCACAATATGGACACGGATATACTTTTCCAGCTCTTTTTAAAGTTGGTGACGATGGTTGGGTGTTGCTAAGTGAAACAGAAGTGAGCAGTCGTTATTGTGGCTCTCGGTTGAGTGACTATGAGGATGGTGTATATACCATTGCTTTCCCAATGGCTGAAGAAAATAACGGCAACGGAACTTCAGCACCAGCATTCTCATTGCCAGGTTCTACTCCGTGGCGCACCATTACCGTAGGTGAAACCTTGCACCCTATCGTAGAAACAACGATTCCGTGGGATGTAGTAGAACCACTATACGACACCAAGCACGATTATAAAATGGGGAAAGGCACGTGGAGCTGGATATTGTGGCAGGATGAAAGCATCAATTACGACGACCAAGTGAAATACATAAACCTTGCTGCTGCTATGGGTTTTGAATATGTGCTGATAGACAACTGGTGGGATTTGAACATAGGTAAGGAACGAATGGCTGAATTGATAAAATATGCTCAAAGCCAAGGCGTAGATGTGTTTTTGTGGTATAGTTCAAGTGGCTACTGGAACGATATTGTGCAAGGGCCTATCAATATGATGGACAACTCCATTATTCGTAAACGTGAAATGGACTGGTTGCAAAGCCAAGGCGTGAAAGGTATTAAGGTAGATTTCTTTGGGGGTGATAAACAAGAGACGATGCGTCTTTACGAAGAGATATTGAGTGATGCCGACGACCACGGATTGATGGTGATATTTCACGGTTGCACTCTTCCACGTGGCTGGGAACGTATGTATCCTAACTTTGTGGGTAGCGAAGCGGTGCTTGCTTCCGAGAATCTAATATTCAACCAACATTACTGTGATGAGGAGGCTTTCAATGCCACGCTACATCCATTTATCCGCAATGCGGTGGCTACAATGGAGTTTGGTGGAACTTTTTTGAATAAAAGGCTAAACAGGGGGAATGATGGTGGAACTACTCGTCGCACTTCGGATGTGTTTCAACTGGCTACGGCGATACTCTTTCAAAATCCTATTCAGAACTTTGCCATCGCTCCCAACAATCTCACTGACGCTCCTCAAGTATGCCTCGACTTCTTGAAAGAAGTGCCCACCACGTGGGATGAAACTCGTCTTATAGAGGGATACCCAGGCAAATACGTGGTGCTGGCACGTCGATCGGGAAATCAATGGTATGTGGTGGCTATCAATGCCACTCAAGAAGACTTGAAGTTAAATCTCGATTTGCCAATGTTTGCCGATAGTGTCATAAGCTGTTATAGTGACGACAAAGCGATGCAACCGCAACAGAAACCTTTGAAGGTGAAAGCCAACGGAAAGGTGAGTTTGGTGGTGAAACCACAAGGGGGAACCGTACTAATAAAATAAATATAATAACTGTAAACAGATATTTGTTAAAATGAAAAAGGCTATTTTGAGTTTACTGCTTTTACCATCGGTATTGGGAACAAATGCGCAGGTAGACAATGGAGGCTATCCTATAACACCCACTCCATTTACTTCGGTAAAGATGAATGATAGCTTTTGGGGACAACGCCTGAAAGCCAGTAGAGAAGTGACTATCCCACTTGCTTTTAGTAAATGTGAAGAGACTGGACGTGTTCGTAATTTTGAGTTGGCAGCAATGCCCAATGACACCACGAAAGTGGCAGGTTACTCTTTCGATGATACCGACATTTATAAAACAATCGAAGGCGCCAGCTTCTCACTTCAAACTTATCCTGACACACAACTTGAACGCTACATTGACAGCTTGCTCATTATTGTGGCGGCAGCTCAAGAACCCGATGGTTACCTTTATACTCCACGCACTATGAATCCTAAACATCCACACGAATGGGCGGGCGAAAAACGCTGGGAGAAAGTAGAAGAGTTGAGCCACGAGTTTTATAACTTAGGGCATATGGTAGAAGGTGCGGTAGCGCATTATCAGGCCACAGGAAAACGTAATTTTCTTGATATAGCCATAAAATATGCCGATTGTATCAATCGTGAGATAGGCAAGAACCCTGGACAGATGTGTGTGGTACCTGGTCATCAAATAGCCGAAATGGCCTTGGCTAAACTCTACTTGGTGACGGGCGACCGGAAGTATCTCGATCAAGCTAAGTTTTTCTTGGATGAACGTGGATACACCAGTCGTAAGGATGCTTATAGTCAGGCTCATAAACCCGTGGTGGAACAGGATGAAGCGGTGGGACACGCTGTGCGTGCTGTTTATATGTATTCGGGTATGGCCGATGTGGCAGCTCTTACAGGAGACAGCGCATATCTTAAAGCGATTGATGCTATTTGGGATAATATAGTGACTAAGAAAACCTACATAACAGGTGGAATAGGTGCTCGTCATCACGGAGAAGCTTTTGGTGAAAACTACGAGCTACCCAATGCTACGGCATACAATGAAACTTGTGCGGCAATTGGCAATGTATATTTGAATCATCGCTTGTTTCTGCTTCATGGCGATGCTAAATATTACGATGTGTTGGAGCGTACTCTTTACAATGGTTTGATTTCGGGTGTATCGCTCGATGGTGGTTCATTTTTCTACCCTAATCCACTTAGCTCTACGGGCGGATACAGCCGTAAGCCGTGGTTTGGATGCGCTTGCTGTCCATCCAATTTAAGTCGTTTTATCCCTTCGTTGCCCGGATATATCTATGCGGTAAAAGGTGATAGCGTTTATGTAAATCTCTTTATGGCCAATAAAGCAGAACTGGATGTGGATAAAAAGAAGGTGGTTTTAGAACAGCAAACTTCTTATCCGTGGAATGGCGACGTAAGCATTAAGGTGGCAAAAGGGAATCAACCATTTACGCTGAATGTACGCATCCCCGGATGGGCACAAAATAGCGTGCTGCCGAGCGATCTTTATGCTTATGCTGATAGTGTGAATCCCTCTTATCAAGTGTGGGTGAATGGTGAAGAGGTAAAAGGTGAGTTAAACAACGGTTATCTAAGCATTAACCGTAGATGGAAGAAGAACGATGAAGTAAAGGCTCACTTTGATATGCAGCCTCGCTTAGTGAAAGCCAACGATAAGGTGACTGACGACAAAGGGCAAGTTGCCGTGGAGCGTGGCCCGATAGTCTACTGCGCCGAATGGCCAGATAATACATTTAATGTACACACTTCTCTACTCAATCGCAATCCGCAATTTACTGTGGTAGAAAACCCCAATCTGTTAAATGGTATTTATCAGATAGTGACAGATGCGCAAAGTTTGAGCTACGATAAAGAGGGTAAATTGGTGGTAAATGACGTGAAGCTAACTCTGATTCCCTATTATGCTTGGGCGCATCGTGGCGAAGGCGATATGCGTGTGTGGCTACCTATGGAGGTAGGAGCATTGATGGCTTTGCCGCAAACCGATACTCAATGGGAGGATAACGGTTTCTTCTCAAACTAATAGCTTATTTATAAGGAACTTATTATATTTGCAGTGTGACACAAAATCGACTGCTATGAAGAATATAATAAGTTCCTTATTTTTTGTTTTTACATTGCTATGCACTCTGTTTACGCCTTACAATACACTCAAAGCAAACAGTGACATAATCGAACGGCTGAAGTTTAAACAGATAACAGCTTCCAATAATCTCCCTACCGATGAGGTACAAAAAGTGCATCAAGACCAAGAAGGATTTATGTGGTTTGCCACACGTTCGGGGTTGTGTCACTTCGATGGCTACAATGTTACCACTTTTAAGTCCAATCTTTATACTCCGGGCTTGCTTACAAGCAATAGCACTACTTGCCTTGCCGATGACGACAATCATAACCTTTGGATTGGGACAACAGATGGATTGAACAAACTCAATAAAAGAGACGGAAGTTTTTATCACTACAAAACCCCCGAAATACCGCATAATACAGTTTCGTGTATATTGAAAACGATCGATAACTCTATTTGGGTAGGTACCGACCAAGGTTTGTGTCGATATGTAGCCACAGCAGATTCTTTTGTGGTTTATGACGAGCCAATGACCAACGGTGTGTTAAAACGTGCTTCTATAAAATCATTGTGCCAAGATAGCGATGGCGATTTATGGATTGGAACTTGGTCTGATGGATTGTTTAGATACGATATTGCCAACAATCAATTCTATGCCTATCCTAAATTCAATAAACGTCATTCGGCTCACGTAATATACGAAGATTCGTACAAAAACATTTGGGTAGGTGCTTGGGCAGATGGTATTTACAAACTCAACAATCCAAAGAATATGGATTTGCTGTCTTTTACTAATTATCGGCATAGTGTGCGCAATGACAGCAGCCTTTCGGACGATGTGGTGTATGCTATTGCGGAAGACACCAACACCAACACGCTGTGGATAGGAACTCGTAGCGGTTTGAGCATTATGAATAATGCCACTCCAGGTGAGTTCATAAATTACAAATCACAGGGTGAGAAGCATCGCATCAATTGCGATGAAATAAACTCCATTTTTTGTGATGCTACTGGTAATATGTGGATCGGGTCAATCGGTGGTGGCGTGTTGATGGCTGATACAAAACAATCACTTTTCGTACAGCATCAAATCAATCTTTTCGACAATGAAATTCCCATAACATCAGCACGCTCTCTTTTTGTAGATAGTGCAAACAATCTTTGGGTAGGGATTGGAACGTATGGACTTGCTTACAAAGCTGCCGGTTCCGATAAATTTGCCTTAAACACAGAACTTCCTGAATTTGGTGGATTAACTCTGCCTTCTGTTTACTCTATTATTCAACGAAAATCAACGGATGATATTTGGTTTGGAACCTATGCAGGGGGCATTTTTATCTATAAAAAAGGCGAACCTGTGAAAAGGCTTACACAAGAAAACTCTTCCTTTTTAGGTTCGGATGTGATAACCTCTTTATACGAAGACTCCAAAGGAAATTGTTGGATAGGAACTCGTGAAGGACTGGGTGTCAGCTATGCGGATGGACGTTCGCATTGGTTCGATAAAATACCTTTATCAGACAGTGTTTTGCTCGATAATTATTATGTAAAACACATTGCAGAAGACACAGATGGAACGTTTTGGTTGGCTACTTCCAACAATGGGGTGGTGCACCTTAAAGGCAATTTGATGAAGCCCGAAACGGTTCATTGCGATACCTACAATTACAATAATAGGTATCTCAAAACAAACTCATCGCTATGTATTCATATTGATACGAAAAAGCGTTTGTGGGTTGGTACTGAGGGAGGAGGATTGTATTTGTATAATCGTGACAAACACTCTTTTGTAGAGAAAAACTTGGAATACAACATACCAGGTGATATTGTAGGCTCGATACAAGAAGATAAAAGAGGAGACTTATGGCTTGGCACTAATGCAGGAATGGTGCGAGTAAGCTTATATTCGGAAGATAAACAACCGAATATTCGTGTCTACACTTCGGTAGATGGGTTGTTAGATAATTTTTTTATCACTCACGCTGCTTGCAAATGGGGTGATAAGATGCTATTTGGTAGCTACAAAGGATTTAATAGTTTTTCGCCACTCAATATGGAAGAGCAGTATAAGGATACGCCTTTTGCTATCACCGATATAAAAATATTCAATCAGTCAATCAATAACATCGATAAAAAACTACGAAATCGAATCTCTCCATTGAGCCCGGCTTATGCAGAGCGCATACAGATTCCATACGGATATAATAACTTCAATATTGAGTTTGCTTCGCTTACTTACAAAAATCCCGAGCTGAACCGTTATGCCTATCAGCTCGAAGGGTTTGATAAAGAGTGGCAATACACCGATGCTACTCGTCGTTTTGCTTATTACAACAACCTCAAACCTGGAATCTATAAGTTTAGACTAAAGGCAACTGCTGAGAATGGAATCTGGAGTGGATACATCCGCGAGTTGACAGTAGAGGTGCTACCTCCTTTTTGGGCTACTTGGTGGGCATATGTAATTTATGCTTTGCTGCTATGCACGGTTTTATATTTTGCTTATCGCTCTATACGAAACCGTATTTTACTACGTAATGAGCTAAGAATGCGTGAGGTTGAAAAAGCTAAAATGGAAGAATTGAATCACACGAAACTGCAATTTTTCACTAATATTACTCACGAACTGCTTACACCTCTGACAATTATATCTGCTACGGTGGATGAACTTAAAATGCAAGCACCTGCTTACACCAACCTTTACACTGTGATGGGTAGCAACATCAGCCGTTTGATTCGTTTGCTTCAACAAATATTGGAGTTTCGCAAAGCCGAATCGGGAAATTTGAAACTGAGTGTGTCTAAAGCCGACATTGCCGATTTTGTGCGAAAGGAGGCTGAGTGTTTTATTCCGTTGATAAAGAAAAGCAAGATGAACCTGTCGGTCACCTGTAATCCACAATCTATTTATGGGTATTTTGACACCGATAAATTGGATAAAATACTCTATAATCTAATTTCTAATGCTGCGAAATACAACAAAGAGGGAGGCGATATTCACGTTTCTATTTCTTTGGCCGATGATATTGATTTCGTGAGTATTCACATTCGAGATAATGGAGCTGGTATTTCTAAAGAGAGACAGAAAGACTTGTTCAAACGCTTTTATGAGGGTGATTATCGTAAATTCAATACCATTGGCACGGGAATTGGGCTTTCGCTGACTAAAGATTTAGTGGAGTTGCATCAAGGCAATATACAAGTTTATAGCGAAGCTGGAAAAGGCACTGAATTTATTGTTAATATTCCCATTGTGCGTTCCTATTATAAAGAGGAGCAGGTAGAGGATACTGTGCAAATATCTGCTTCGGAAACGGTGATAGTAGAAAAGGTAGATGATATAAAAGATGATGTTCAATCAGATATAGTCAAGCAGGGCACTTTGCTGTTGGTGGAAGATAATACGGAGCTATTAGAGCTTATGAAACGTTTGCTTCGACGTGAATATGATCTTTTTACTGCCCAAAATGGACAAGAAGCAATTGAAGTGTTGGAAAAAGAGGAGATTGATTTAATTGTTTCGGATGTGATGATGCCGGTGATGGATGGTATAGAACTATGCAAACATGTAAAAAACAAACTTGAGTTCAGCCACATTCCAATTATTCTGCTTACAGCAAAAAACAAAGAAGAAGATCGTGCCGAGGCTTACGAGGTGGGCGCAGAAGCGTTTATTGGCAAACCATTCAACTTGTCGGTGCTTCACGCTCGCATACGAAACCTGCTTCGTTACAAAGAGCGAATGGCGAAAGATTTCAAGAATCAGTTGGTTTTTGAAGCAAAAGAGTTGAATTATACCAGCATTGATGAGGAATTTTTGCAAAGAGCTATCGATTGTGTCAATCGGCATTTGGATGATTGTGAATTTGATCAGGGGCAGTTTGTTGATGAGATGGGAACCAGCAAATCGACTCTCTACAAGAAACTGAAATCACTCACGGGGCTAAATACATCGGCGTTTATCCGAAACATACGCTTGAAAGCTGCTTGTGGGTTGATGGAAGACAAAGGGAGTGTTGTGCGCGTGTCGGAGTTGGCTTATGCAGTGGGGTTCAACGATCCAAAATATTTTAGCTTGTGTTTCAAGAAAGAGTTTGGAATGTTGCCTACCGAATACATGGAGCGGTTTGTAAACGAAGAAAAGGAAAGCGATTGATAAAGTTATTTATCTTTGCACAAATCTTAATGCAAAAAGTAGATTATGCTATTACCTTATATGAACAAAGAGCTGGTGGAGGCTGGTTGTGATGAAGCGGGAAGAGGATGTTTGGCCGGTGCGGTGTATGCAGCGGCAGTGGTGTTGCCCGTAGATTTTGAAAACGAACTGTTGAACGATTCGAAACAGCTCACCGAGAAGCAACGTTATGCCTTGCGCGAGGTGATAGAGCGAGAAGCGTTGGCTTGGGCTGTGGGCGTTGTTACTCCGCAAGAGGTGGATGAAATAAATATCTTGAATGCCTCTTTCTTGGCAATGCACCGGGCGATAGACCAATTGCAGGTGAAACCCGAACATTTGTTGATAGATGGCAATCGGTTTAAGAAGTATGGCGACACACCTCACACCACCGTGGTGAAAGGCGATGGCAAATATTTGTCGATAGCAGCGGCATCCATCTTGGCCAAAACTTACCGAGACGACTATATGAACGGCTTGCATAGCCAATATCCATTGTATGGATGGGATAGCAACAAAGGGTATCCCACAAAAAAACACCGCGCAGCTATTGCACTGCACGGTGTCACTCCTTATCATCGACTGACGTTCAACCTATTGGGTGGTGATAGTCAGTTGTCGTTAGTATTCTAATATGAAATCGGGTTTTGTTACTTTATATTTCTTTTTATGATTCCAAGTGATGTTGAATCCCATATTCACACTCATATTGGCTCTGCCCACTGGCACAAATTGGGGTGTGATTCTGAAAAACTGATGATCGGTTCCGATGAAGAAGTTGAAACCACGTGGGCGAAAGTTGATGACCCACCCCAATGAAGAGCCAAACTTACTGATGCCATAATTAATCGATGCTTCAAACCACTCCACAGGGGCTACATTGGCCGACAAACGCGCTTCGGTCCAAGTAAAAGGGCGGTTGATGTAGGTAGATGATAATAGCCCGAAACGAAGTTTCTCGTAGCAGGGAAGTGCATATTCGGCACCTGCATTGAATGTTGCGCCAAGCATTGTGGTGCGGCTTTTAGCTGGTTCATCTTCGTAAAATTTCCAAAAACCCTCCAGCTCATCTTTTATTTTATCAATCTGTGTATCTATATCGTTCGGGTTATCTGGCTCGGGGTTCACAGCCACGGGGTGCTCAAAACCCTCGAAGGTGTAACTGTGTATCATCGAGCCTTTCAAGGCATTGCTCCAATAGATAAACCCTAAATCGAGAAGCGATGCTGATAATGTTAGCCCTTCTACAAAATCATCCATCCGATACACTGCACCGAGGTCGATGGCTGCGCCATATCCACCTACGCCCGGGTTTTTCACTTTGATGCCGTCTATTTGTTCTTGTCCCGCTTCGTTTGCCTCTTTGGTTTTGAAAGAGGCTCCCTTCATCGACCCATCCAGTCTACCATCTGCTACAATGTCCCATTTATCTTCCGACATATAAATATCCATATTCTTGATGTGGGCATCCATATTGGCTGCTCCTACCAAAAACTTAAACTTTGCACCTACCGAAAGCTTGTCGTCAATGTCTCGTGCGTGGCCAAAAGCCACTTCTACATAGGTATTGGTGCGCACTCTTAGGTTTTTCAAATTATAGTAAGTGCCTCCATACTGGGTCATCCCGTTTTTCATAAAGTCGAACAGGCTATATGGCAGATTGATGGAATTGTTGGATCGAATGCCTAAATCGAACGTGTTGAATCCGCCCCATTTTTTAAATCCGAATGCCACGATAGGCAAACTGATGTTAGCGTTCAGGTGATTCATATCTTTTAGTCCGCTCAAGAACTCTTGGCTGTTTATCGCTTCGTTCATAAAGGTTGTTAGGGTATAGCCGTTCTGATTGTATTTATACAAAAAGTTGTTTACCCCTACATTGCCTTGCGTACCCACATTGAAGTTGCCCAGCACAAAAAACGGAAGGTTGATGTAGCTATTTTCTCCTACAAAAGCAGGGTTTAGCTGATGACGATAATTCATCCCTTCCATAAAGTAGCTCGAACGCATCGTTTGTGCCGATGCAATGGTGGTGACAGCCAATGCAAGTACACCTATTATTATTTTTATTCTATTGTATTTCATTGTTTTTACGTTTTTGTCGTTGTTAGTTCAGGTCGATGGTAAGTCCTCCGGGCACTTTTAGTCTCACGTCAATCAGCTGGAACGTTTGGTTTTCGTTCAGCACACCTTCATTGATGCCTTCCGAGTCGCACACTGCTTGCAAGATAAGGCCGTCGAGGTATTTGATGGAGTTTGGATTGGTGTCTTTTATCTCAATGGTGATAGGGATGGTATTGCCTGTTGAGGTATCTCCTGAACCTACTGTTCCATCTTTTACCCCTTCTATAAATACGGTGGCGGTCACTTCGGGTAAGGCTACAAGTACGCCTTGGCCGTTTTTCTGTACGGCAGTGGCAGATACTTTTAGGTTCAGCGGAATTTTATTAACAGCCTTCCCAGTGGCGATAATTTGCTCAATGGCGTACTTTTTAATGTCTTCGTGCCAACCACTGATGGTATCGGTGTAGACAATGGTCATTTTGTTGCCAAATACAAAAGGAACTACTGCGCCATATTGAGTTTCTATCTTGTAGAGTCGGTCGAACTCCACATAATCCGAAGGGTCTTCGTGTACATCGGCCACTGCATCAATGGCTATCTCTTGTGGGATGTGAGTGATGAGTGAAGGCAAATCGCTCACTTGAATCCATTCGGTATCTTTCATGTCGGGGTTGGATGGTGATAGGCAATAGGCTTGTTGTGTGTTCTTCACCACATAAGGGATTCGGAATGGAACCGTCACATCTCTGCTGCTGTTTTCGTATTCCGATGTGAAGCGGCCGTTTATGGCCGTGGTCACAGGGGCTTGATTGTCTACCTCAAAAAATATCATTGGGTTTTTGATGTCGAGCTTCACCTCTTCGTTCGAAAGGTATGATGGCAAATTGCCCAAGTCGATGGGTGATATGTCTATATTTATATCGGGCACCACCGTTCCCGTCACACCAACAGGGTCGATGCTGCTGAACGAGATATTTGTCTGAAAGTCGATCGTGTTGGTTTCGTCGGGTGCGCTCGACTCCATCATCTGGATGGTGGCATCCAATACAAGCGAGCCATTTAGGTTGAATGCCAGTTTGCCTTCGCTGTTCAGGCTGGTGTCATTTGTGCCTATCTTGAGGGCGCTCACGTGTACTTGCACTGGCATTGCATCGCCTACTGTCAGTTCTTGGTTTTGGATTACGATTGCATTGTCTGTAAGAGAAGTGCCCACGATGAAATCGGGAAAGACAATTTTCAGACTTTCAATCTTGACTTTAGAGACTGTTGCGTTGCTGGTGAACGAGAGGTTGAAAACAACATCCATATCCACATCGAGCTGCGAAACGTTTTTTATCTCTTTTGGGAAGGTGCCTGCCAAAGCGAATGTGGAGTTGTTG
>CAMTPA010000094.1 GCA_947074275.1 uncultured Bacteroides sp. | reverse complement strand
GCATATTTATTAGATACGCACAAAAATAAGTAGACCTAGTTAACTATAAAACGGGGGAATTATCGGATGCTTACTTTTTAAGGCAATTGTCGGATGCGTGCAAGGGGGGCGAAGTATAAGCCGAGACCGCTGCAAAGCATAATTATATGTATTTGATTATGATTTGCAACGGTCTCGTATTGGGAGTGTAATTGCTTCGTAGCAAGAAGAAAAAATAAGTTTCTAGTTTACATCAATACCCTTTCTTTATCTAACAGAGTATCTATAATTACAATTTAAGAGAATGACAAATCAATCGTAGCAATCAACTTTTCTACTTTTGATTTAATTTGTTCAACATCAAAAGCGTCTAACATTTCTGAAATAACAACCTCCTGTTTTTCGTTCATTTGAAGCTGAAAGGCATTTAACACACGTGGATAAGCGGATAAGTTCTGCTTGTTGCTTGTTGCTTTAAGAGTAATTTCAAGTTTTCCACCACCGTTTTCACTTGAAAAGAACCTTGTATCCAACTTAACTCCATTCGGGCTTTCAAAAACCACACAATTATTTCGATGTGACTCAGGCCAATACCAAATAGACCATCCATTTGATTGCAGAGTTCGTTTGTTGTCATAGGTGTTCTTATGCTTGCCTCCAAAAGCCTGCAAAATATACGCATTTCTTCTTGAAAAGAAAGATGTATGTCTTCCAGTTCCTCCAGCTACTGAAATCTGCCAATCATTCTGCGCCCGAAACATATCGCAAGCCTCAGAGAGATGGGTAAATGACAATAAATACGAACTTATAGCAAACTCCACATAATCTTTATCAGTAGCGTATTCATTAATATAGTCAGAAAGAGTATCCTCTAAAGACTTGTCATCCTTTTGTTTATTCAGGATGTATTCAAAGAGCAATACTATGCGTCCATTTTCACGACATAATAGTTTGCGCCAATCTTCCCATTCCCACCCAAAAGTAGCATAAGCACCTCTATAAACAGGCTTGTAGTGTTCTTGATTTACAATCATACAACGACGTAAAAGATCCGTAATCTTATCATGTCGTGCATCGGCTGGAAAAAGTTCACCCAACAGCGCAACATATTGAGAGAACTTTTCAAAAAGAAATGTTCCGTTTTCGTCAGTTGCCCATTTTATTATTGGAGAAATTTCGCCTGACCAAATACGATGCTTTTGTATCTTCCAAAACAATCGTTCGACCTCATCTCTACAATTAGAACTTCTAAATATATGCAACTTACACTCTTCTTCCTCTGTAAGAATTTTTAGTGAGACAACATCACGGCATTGCAACACAGAAACAATGTCATCGGTTGGCAATACATCAACGACACGCAGAGCTTCACGCACTAACTGATTGACATTTTTTGAAACATCATTTGTACGTATCAGATTTACAAAAAACTCATAGAGTCGCTTGGTGTTTAATTGGACATCTTCGCTCGTTTCAATAGACTCTAAATGGCTATATACATATTTCAAGATGGGAAGCAGCACAAAACAATCACTCTGGTTGATTGCTTTTCTGTTATTGACATATTTATTGGTTTTAGGAGATAAGTAGCTTCTATTAAATGAAAACAATTTATTATCATCCATCACCCACACAAGTGCTTCCCAATATTTGAGTATTTTTTCAAAAGCAATTTCTTTGTATGGAAAATCACATTTTCCTTTACCTTGAAGTATTGATTGCATAAGGTATTCAGATTCATTAGACTGAGAAGGAACGTCTTTCATTTCGATGATATACACCCAACGCAAGAACTCTGCAAAACCAGCATCTGCTGTATCATTGTCACCCTGCCTGTTCCTCCAAAACCAAGTTTCAATCTCTTCCCACTTACTATCAACAGACGTTTCATTTTTATTAATGTCTGCATTAATTATAAATGGTTTTAGATTCTGAGTTACAGACAAAGGCTCACCTGTGGTGTTGATAACAACAAAGGTCTCTTCACCATTCTTACGATTCTTCATATCAATATACAAGAATGTAAGACTATAAAGCAGCCATTCCCCAAAAGCCTCAACCCATTTGGTTTCTTTTTCTTTAAGTATTGCTTCTATCTTATTCAGAGCATTAATCATACTGCAAATACTTGGGTCTAAATCATAGTCGCTAAAATACCATTCGGTTTCTTTGATACAGTCCACGTTATCATCATTTTCAATAAAGAATCTACAAACCAAATCACTTAGGAAGTACAGCGAAGACTCTCGAATAGCATAATTCAAGTATGGCTCTTTATCATCGTGATTGTATTCAAAGTCAGAGATAAGGTATTGACGAAATTTTCCTGCTCTTTTATTAATCATACCCAACAAAAGAAATAACGTAGTCAATCGTTGCTGACCATCGCACAATTGAATATGATTAGCAGGTATCTCGTAGCCGTAAAACAATCCTATGTTGAGCGTACTTTGTTCTTCAGGGTTATATTGCTCGATAAGATTGTTGACAAAATCCGTGACAAGTTCGCCAACTTCGCCTGAACTTTTCTTATTGATAGGATCACCCCAACAATAATCGCGCTGCAAATCAGGTATTATAATGCGTCGGTTACCAGAGAATAACTCTGCTAAAGTATAGGTGCCACCTGTAATGAATTTGATATTATCTTTTTCCATAATATTCTTTGAATTGATTAAGGGTTAAGCGTTTGTTTTCTGCTATATTTTTGCCCTTCCACTCGGAATTGGCAAATTTATAGATGGTGTGTAGCAAATGGCGGCTTTTAAAAATAGCCTTGGTTTTCTTATCCTTCTTATCGGTTGGTGTTTTAAAGAATAGAACCTTTTTCTCCTGAAAGCTGCTATTGTTAAACGAAGAGTTATCGTCTTTGTATAGCAAAACTAAATTGCCAATAGAATGCTCACTCGCTTTATAATCGTCATTATCACAGCAACAACTATTCCTTGCTATGTATGAGGGATCTTCTTTAACAGAAGGTGAGACTTCATCTCCCTTGCCATTTTTAACGACCTCTCTTTCATCAATTTGTTCGATGTGCCACACTTTTGATTTCGGATAAATATGCTCTAAAGAACGACCTCTACTATCGTTTCTATCCCAAATCGAGAAATCAAATTTTCGCCCTCTGCCATCCTCTTGCTTATTGTCTTCGTCGATGTTCATTCTTAGGAGCAAGCGAAATGCCTCTTCTGGATTCTGATTATAAAGATCATTGCTTCCCAACTTTTGCAAAAGATTTCCGTATTGCTGTTTTATAATATCTTCATTATCGTCAGCAAGTATATCTTTGTGAGACAACCCCAAGAAGGTCAATTTATAATATCTGTCTAAATCTTCAAAGGACGGTTTTTGTTCTATAAAATACCATTTAACAAAAGCTTCTTTATTAGAGATCCTTATGATTGAACCTATCCTAGTGTATATTTGTGGGTTGTTGAATGCGTCCTCAAATCGTTTTTGAAGCCTACGTAAATGGTCAAATGTAATTTTAGCCTCAATCGATTGTTGCTTAGACAAAAACGCATTTTTAAAGCTTTCAAATGTAAATTGAGCTGATTGAGATAGTTGATAATGGGTTGAGGTAAGAAGTCCCATTATGCTATTCACCTTATAAAAAGACTTCACGTTAGGCTTATTCCACCATTGCAACCATTTGTCCCACTCGCGAGCATAGCGACTACGCAGCATATTGTTATCCCATTCGATTGCATAAAACTCTTTTTCTCCTATATCCGATGTTGATTTATCAGTAAGTGAGGCTAACCTGAGCAATTCTGCTTTAATAAGCTCTTCCGATTTCATTTCTGCCTTGTTGCCATTCATCATAGAGAATACTCTTGTCGCTTTTTCAATAGGAATGACGATGTATAAGAATTTCACATTATTAAGAACATAGCTACGAAAAGAACCGATGTCTGATACATCACGGAGCTTACCTTCTATGATACGCAACGTCTTTTTAAAGAAATAAATATCCTGATACTTCTCATTAATATCCTCTTGTATGTTCACCAATAAGGTTTCATCTGTAAGAAAGTTGTTGGATTCGTTACGTATGTCATACTTGATATGAAAGGTTTCTGTATAACCTATATATTTCAGAAGCAAATAAAAAAATGTAGTACGCTGCTGACCATCGATTAAAATAATATCTTTATCGGTTTCAGATACAGTAACTCCTTGGATAAATACTTCCACATTGTCATTAAATCCTTGTATCAACGAATCTAATATATACGTAACAGCATCTTTGCCTTTTCCCTGCTTTGCTTTTCCCCAAACGTATCCTCTTTGGTAATTGGGGACAACAAAGCATTTCTCTTTTTCGAGATATTCTCTCAAAGTAATTGTCGCATTCATTCTATTAAAAATAAATTAATCTTTCTACCTATCTTCAAACTCTCTCAAATACAGTCTCGCACACATTTCCGCATCATCCCCGGCACGGTGGTGTGTTCCTTCGGGAATGCCGAGTTGCTCACAAAGATAGCCGAGGGTGTTACAACCGAAGTCGTACACCTGTCGAGCTGTTTTCAGTGAGCATTCCCATTTAAGTTCGGGCAGATGTAGGCGGTAGAGCTTGGCCGAGTGTTCCAAACAGCTACGGTCGAATGGTGCATTGTGTGCAACAACGGTATCGAACTCGTCAAGATACAAGCGTTCTATTTCCTCCCAAACCTCAGGAAAAGAAGGACTATTCTCTGTATCTTCAGAGTGAATGCCGTGGCATCGAATATTCCAGTAACTATATAGATTCTCTTCTGGTTGCACCAACCAAGAGCGTGTTTCTATCACTTCCCCATTGCGAACCACACAGATGCCCACCTCGCATATAGAGGAGCGTTTACCCGTAGCCGTCTCAAAATCAATGGCTATAAAATTCAATCCGTCAATCATTGTTCTTTTTCTTTATAGTACGACATAAGTATTTTGGCAAAATTACGCATCTGTTTGCGCACCGATTCTGGTTCAACCACTTCGACCTGATCTGCTTGTGCCAACAGTGCTTGATATAAATCGTATGTTGGGCAGACATTCAACTCGAAGTAAGTGGCCTCTTCATCCTTCATATCAAGTTCACGTTGCGACTTATGCAAAGGAAGTGTACGGAAATAGTCAGCCCCCCCATAGTAGGCTTTAAGCACTATTTTGATAGGTTCCTCATTTAAGCGAATGATACCACAACATCCACGGAAGTATTCATCTATATCGAAATCTTCTCTCATATAGAATGCAGTCGCAGTAGGATGACAATCTAAAATGCGGTCGAGCGCATAGACCATATACACATCTTCGGGACGATTACCGCCATCGGTTTTATTCTTTTGACGGTTGCGCTCAGAGTAGTAAGGATTGCGTGCCAACACGTACCAACGACGATTCACCACTTTGAGGTAGTAGGGCTCAATGTCGAAGTGCCAAGCTTCAGGCTTACCAAAACCGTGATGAGTGATATGTAGCGTCTGATTGTTGCGCATAGCGTCAATAATGACGTTTAGCCACTTGTGACCGGAAGGGACGTTCTCAAAAATGACGCGTCCTTTCAACTTCCTATCCGCCTGTATCTGATTCATTGCGGCATAAGAGTCAATGAGCCAAATGCGCAGATTGTCACGCTCCAACTCTTCGGGATGGTCTATGTAGTATTTGTACCTACCCTTGATGTCACAAACTATTTCCACATCGAAAATATCAAAGATGGCTTTACGATGGTTATGAAAGGTTCGAAGGGCAAGATTATCATCGCCCCCATAGTTTAGCCCACTTCTATGCCAAAGTTCGTTAACTTCTTCATAAGTCAGATGTCCATAACGTCTAAACTGTTCTATCAGCCATACGTAACGACCAAAGATATTTGCTGCCATACGTTTTTTGTGTTGTTTGCTAACAAAGATATATAACATCCTATGAAAAATTGTTGCATAGAACAAAAAGCTTGCTTTATATCTTGATATTTTATGTGTTTACCTCCTCTTACAAAACTGCTTCCTTCCACAATTTATACAAAAACATCCACGCCAAACCCCATCAACCTGCAAGTTTCTTTGTTGCCATATTTTTTCTTTTTTCACTTGATTATTCTCTTTTTTAAATTGGAAGCGATAATTTGGGCCGTTATTACACCATTGTCACAATCATTCTCGGCTATACCCCAAATGTAAGTAGTGGGGGATGGAAACATTTCGAAGAATTGCTGCACCGCAGCTGCAATTTCAGTTACAAGCATAGGATGTGCTTTGCTATAAGAAATGAGCACAAGGAGTTTTTCTGCCGTGAACAAGTCGTAACCCTTAGCGATAGAACAAGTATGAAGTACAGCATCTCCAATTGCATCAGCAGTAGACATCTTGTTAGTGGCGTTTCCACTAAGCAGAATAACGTTATCTGCGTCATTTATGACTGTTTTAACATCTACTATGTCTACTCTAAGGATGCTACGCCCGACGCTGTATATTTCAACAGCGTCAATCACAACTTCATTCGTTGGATTGATAATAAACCGATTGTCCATAGTGCTATGCACGCTTGCGGAGAAGCCAACTTCTTCCATCGCTGGTAGAGTAGAACAAACCTTTATCGGTCGTTCCAATAATTTCCTTACCTGAATCCATCAGGTCGCTGAATGAACCTGTTGTAGATGATCCACTATAACGAACCATCCACGAACGACCTTGATTGGTTGAATACTCAATTTTCTTGCTGTCTTTGGGTGAGATACGAAGCATCTCTTTCCCACGGTTAATTATTATAGGCATAATGTCAAAATTAAAACATTGTTTTATCACTATTGATAGCGCAAAGATATTGTGGAGCTATGCCATATCGTAGCAGAGGTTTTAGGAAAAAGCATCTAATCTTCTTTCTTATTGGATAAAATCCCTTTTAGTACGAATTTTCATTTGTCGTCCATTATTTATCAGCCTTCATTTCTCGATGCAAAAGTACGGTGTCTGAATGAAGTAGTTATGCAGACGATGAATTTACGATATAATATTCGGGCTATAAATTATTGATTCCGCCCAATATTGATACAAATAAGATGGTATAAAGATTATTCTACCTTTTTTTTCTGATACAAGATGTGACTATTTTAAAATTCACCCGACATATAAATCAAATATCAACCATATTATTTATCTTTGTTAGCTGCAAAAGACGCAGCCTACTATTAAACAAAAAATTGAACGATGAAAGATTTCTTGAAATTTACGCTTGCTACTGTCACTGGTCTTGTACTGACATTCATTGTGCTGTTCGTCATCGGTATGATTAGCATCTTTAGTTTGGTAGCATCTGCCGATACTGAAACGATAGTTAAGAAAAATTCGATAATGATGCTCGACCTCAACGGAACCCTCGTAGAGCGTTCGCAAGAAGATTTAAACAGCATTTTATCTCAACTGACAGGTGACTCTAACGATATTTATGGCTTGGACGACATTCTGGCTTCTATCCAAAAAGCAAAAGACAACGAGAATATAAAAGGTATCTATATCAAAGCTCGCTATCTTCATACTTCGTACGCCTCATTGCAAGCCATCAGAAACGCATTAATTGATTTTAAAGAGAGCGGAAAGTTTGTAGTGGCTTATTCGGATATGTATACACAAGGATTGTATTATTTATCGAGTGTGGCCGATAAAGTGTTGCTCAACCCACAAGGAATAGTAGAGTGGCAAGGCTTAGCATCTACTCCCATATTCTATAAAGACTTGCTCAACAAACTGGGCATTGAAATGCAAGTATTCAAAGTGGGAACCTACAAATCGGCAGTAGAGCCTTTTACATCTACCGAAATGAGCCCAGCCAACCGAGAACAAGTTTCAGCTTTTCTTAATTCTACTTGGAGTCAGATTTTAGAAGGTGTATCTACATCACGAAACATCTCGATTGACTCACTAAATGAAATAGCCAATGAGATGTTGATGTTTTATCCAGCTAATAAAAATGTGGAAGCCAACCTTGTAGACACATTGATTTACCAAAATGACGTGCGCGACTATTTGAAACAAATGGCAAACATAGACCAAAAAGACCGTTTGCGTATATTGAACTTGACTGATATGATGAATGTCAAGAAGAGCGTTCCTAAAGATAAAAGTGGAAATATCGTGGCGGTATATTATGCTTCGGGAGAAATTGTAGATGAAGATAACTCTATAACATCGAGCGACTACATCGTTGGTTCAAAAGTAATCCGTGATTTGCGTAAGCTGAAAGAAAATGACGATGTAAAAGCAGTGGTACTTCGTGTAAACTCACCTGGTGGAAGTGCCTTTGCATCGGAACAAATTTGGCACGCAGTAAAAGAATTGAAAGCCGAAAAACCCGTAGTGGTATCGATGGGAAATTATGCAGCTTCGGGAGGGTATTACATTTCGTGCATAGCCGACAGCATTGTAGCAGAACCAACCACACTAACAGGATCAATTGGCATTTTTGGAATATTCCCTAATATGGAAGGACTTGCTAATAAGGTAGGATTGACCACCGATGTTGTAAAAACAAACAAATTTTCGGGGCTTGGCAATGTAATGCGTCCACTCAATGAAGACGAAAAAGAACTAATGCAAATGATGGTGAATCGTGGGTATTATCTGTTTGTAGACCGCTGTGCCGAAGGTAGAAACACCACTCGAGAAGCAATAGAGAAGGTAGCCGAAGGAAGAGTTTGGACTGGTGAAATGGCAAAAGAGATAGGCTTGGTAGATGAGTTGGGAGGCATTGACAGAGCAATGGAAATAGCAACCGCAATGGCTGGTATAGAGCATTATAGCATAAAATCATATCCCGACCAAGAAGGTATTTTGAGCATCTTATTGAATACCAAAGCAACCAGTTATGTAGAGTCTAAAATATTGAAAAGTAAGTTAGGTGACTATTATAGCGACTTTGATCTTTTGCGCAATTTAGAGCAAAAGGCAATGATTCAAGCACGAATCCCTTTCGAATTGAATGCAAAGTAAACTGTATAAATGAGCAAATCATCTTTTAAGATATACAAGGTTTTATATCCGTTATCTTGGATTTATGCGGGTATTACATCCGTTAGAAATAAGCTCTTTGATTGGGGAAAACTCCAATCAAAGAGCTTTAATATTCCTATCATCTGCATCGGAAACCTATCGGTAGGTGGAACAGGAAAGACTCCTCATGCAGAGTATATTGTGCAATTGCTTTATAAAGAATTTGCTATCGCTGTGTTGAGCCGTGGCTACAAGCGAAAAACGAAAGGTTATGTTTTATCGAACGATGAAAGTACAGTAAAAGAAATCGGAGACGAACCTTACCAAATAAAATCGAAATTCCCCACCATTCGAGTAGCCGTAGACGAGAATCGATGCCACGGCATAGAACAGTTACTTTTATTAAACTCTCCCAAGATAGACGTGATACTACTGGACGATGCCTATCAGCATCGATATGTAAATGCTGGATTAAACATCTTATTGACCGACTATCATCGCTTGTTTTGCGACGACAAAGTAATACCTGCCGGCAGGTTGAGAGAATCATCTTCGGGAAAACAAAGAGCCCAAATTGTAATAGTGACCAAATGCCCTATCAACTTGCAACCAGAGGAATGTAATATCATTACTCAAAAACTGAACCTTTTTCCACATCAGCAGTTATATTTTTCAGCATTCCAATATGGCGATTTACAAGTGGCGTTCCCAAAATCAAGTAATATCAATGCAAAAGAGATAGCAAACCTTGGTAATTGGGATGTTTTACTGGTCACTGGTATTGCATCGCCAAAGCCATTGATCGATATGCTAAGTAAGCAGGTGAAACATCTTGAAACATTATCATTTAGCGATCATCACAATTTTAATTTGGAAGATATGGAAGATATAACAAGAGCTTTCAACAAATTAAAATCCAATAATCGCATCATCATCACCACCGAGAAGGATGCCACACGATTGTGTGTTCATCCCAATCTAAGTGAAGAATTGAAACCATATATATATATCCAACCCATAGAGGTGAAGATATTGCAAAATCAACAAGATATTTTTAATCAACAAATTATTAGTTATGTTAGAAAAAATTCAAGAAACAGCAGCTTTTTTAAAAGCAAAGATGCATAGCAACCCCGAAACAGCTATCATCCTCGGTACAGGATTAGGAAGTTTGGTTAATGATATTACCGAAAAGTATGAAGTGGAATACAAAGATATACCTAATTTTCCTGTATCAACCGTAGAGGGACATAGTGGCAAACTAATATTTGGTAAGTTAGGCGACAAAGACATTATGGCTATGCAAGGTCGTTTTCATTATTACGAAGGCTACAATATGCAAATTGTAACGTTTCCAGTGCGTGTGATGCGTGAGTTGGGCATCAAAACATTGTTCGTTTCAAATGCAAGTGGTGGCACAAATGCAAGCTTCGAAATTGGCGACCTTATGATTATTACCGACCACATCAACGGATTCCCCGAACATCCACTTCGAGGTAAAAATATACCTTACGGCCCTCGTTTTTTGGATATGAGCGAAACCTATGACAAAGAGTTGATTCGCAAAGCCGACAAAATAGCTGCAGAAAAAGGAATTAAAGTGCAACACGGAGTATACATAGGAACGCAAGGGCCTACTTTTGAAACTCCAGCCGAATATAAAATGTTTCACATTTGGGGAGCCGACGCAGTAGGAATGTCGACAGTTCCTGAAGTAATTGTGGCACGTCATTGTGGTATCAAAGTATTTGGTATTTCCGTAATAACCGATTTGGGCGTAGAAGGCAAAATAGTAGAAGTATCTCACGAAGAAGTACAAATTGCAGCCGATGCGGCGCAACCTAAAATGACCGCTATTATGCGCGAGTTAATAAACAGATCATAACACAATAATATGAGTACAGAAATTGCATCTTTGGGTGAATTTGGCTTGATTGACCACCTCACTAAAGGCATTGAATTAAAAAATGAATCTTCTAAATACGGCATTGGCGACGACGCTGCCGTATTGGTATATCCAGCAGGCAAAGAAGTGTTGGTAAGCACTGACTTATTAATGGAAGGTGTTCATTTCGACTTAACCTACGTTCCCTTAAAACATTTAGGATATAAGGCTGCTATGGTAAACTTCTCGGATATTTATGCGATGAATGGATACCCCAAACAAATAACGGTGTCGCTTGCTCTTTCCAAACGCTTTAGCGTGGAGGATATGGAAGAGCTATATGCTGGTATCCGTTTGGCCTGTCAGCAATATGGAGTCGACATTATAGGAGGAGACACAACATCATCCCTTACGGGACTTGCTATCAGCATCACCTGCATTGGAGAGGCTGAGAAGGATAAAGTTGTTTATCGAAATGGAGCGAAAGACACTGATTTAATTTGTGTATCGGGCGATTTAGGAGCTGCTTATATGGGACTTCAGTTATTGGAACGTGAAAAGGCTGTTTTTAAAGGTGAAGCACAAGCTCAACCCGACTTCACCGGCAAAGAGTATCTACTCGAACGTCAACTTAAACCCGAAGCTCGAAAAGATATTATCGAAAAATTAGCGGCTGCCAATATCGTACCTACTGCAATGATGGATGTATCAGACGGATTGTCATCGGAGTTGATGCACATCTGCTCTCAAAGCAAAACTGGTTGTAGGGTTTATGAAGAGCATATCCCCATCGACTATCAAACCGCAGTCCAAGCAGAAGAATTTAATATGAATCTTACTACTTGCGCAATGAATGGAGGTGAAGATTATGAGCTGCTTTTCACTGTTCCGATATCCGATCACGAAAAAGTATCGCAAATAGAAGGCATCCGATTGATTGGTCATATCACAAAACCAGAATTAGGACAAGCTCTTATCACACGCGACGGGCAAGAGTTTGAATTGAAAGCTCAGGGCTGGAATCCACTAAAGGAAAACGAAGAAGTGAGTGAATAAAATCCAAACTGGCTTTATTTATACAATGCTGATAATAAGACACATACTCTTTTATCAGCATTTCTTCTATAAAAAAGACACACTCATTACTTGCACAATTAAAAAATTGCACTACCTTTGCAACCGCAAACAAGAAAGGTACCATAGCTCAGTTGGTAGAGCAAAGGACTGAAAATCCTTGTG
>CAMTPA010000093.1 GCA_947074275.1 uncultured Bacteroides sp. | reverse complement strand
AGTATAACCCATGGCAAAGAAGACAGTAGCAAGTTTGCAAGACGGTACTAAAGAAGGACGTTCTTATACTAAGGTTATCAAAATGGTAAAGTCTCCTAAAACTGGTGCTTACACATTTGATGAACAAATGGTTCCTAACGAAAAAGTACAAGACTTTTTCAAAAAATAATAATTGCCTTTGTGCAATTATCACAATCCCTTTATTGTCGAACAATAGAGGGATTTTTTTGTTTTCATTTTTTAAAAATTCGCTTCTTTATTATATCTTTGTCAAATCAATGTATTACAGAAATAATAATCATTATGGGATTTTTCAACTTCTTCTCAAAAGAAAAAAAAGAGACTTTAGATAAAGGATTATCTAAAACCAAGGAAAGTGTATTTAGTAAAATAGCACGTGCAGTAGCTGGAAAATCCAAAGTGGACGATGAAGTTTTGGATAATTTGGAAGAGGTACTGATAACATCTGATGTAGGTGTAGAGACTACTTTAGAAATCATTAAACGAATTGAAAAGCGAGCAGCTACCGACAAATATGTAAATACACAAGAACTGAACAAGATTCTTCGCGAGGAAATAGCAGCCTTATTAACAGAAAACAATTCGGGGGATATAGCTGATTTTGACTTGCCTTTAAATAAAAAACCTTATGTTATTATGGTCGTTGGTGTTAATGGTGTTGGTAAAACAACAACGATAGGTAAATTAGCATATCAATTTAAAAAAGCGGGGAAATCTGTTTATCTTGGAGCTGCCGATACTTTCCGTGCTGCTGCCGTTGAACAATTGGTTATTTGGGGCGAACGTGTTGGAGTGCCTGTTGTCAAACAAAAAATGGGTTCAGACCCAGCATCGGTTGCTTTCGATACTTTAAGCTCAGCAGTTGCTAATAATGCTGATGTTGTAATTATAGATACAGCAGGACGCTTGCACAACAAAGTGGGGTTGATGAATGAGCTAACGAAAATAAAAAATGTGATGAAGAAGGTTTTACCTGATGCTCCCAATGAAGTATTGTTAGTACTCGATGGCTCTACCGGACAAAATGCGTTTGAACAAGCAAAACAATTCACATTGGCTACCGAGGTAGGAGCTATGGCCATTACTAAATTAGATGGAACTGCGAAAGGAGGAGTTGTTATTGGTATTTCCGATCAATTTAAGATTCCAGTTAAATACATTGGCTTAGGCGAAGGTATGGAAGATCTTCAAGTATTTAGAAAAAATGAATTTGTAAATTCTCTGTTTGGCGAGAACGAATGAAAAGAAAGAAAATTGATATTATAACTTTGGGCTGTTCTAAAAACTTAGTTGATTCAGAACAATTAATACGCCAATTAGAGGAAGTGGGTTATGAGGTTGAGCACGATTCAGATAACCCCAACGGCAATATTGCAGTTATTAATACTTGTGGATTCATAGGTGATGCCAAAGAAGAATCGATCAATATGATTTTAGAATTTGCTCAACAAAAAGATGAAGGCAATTTGGACAAGCTTTATGTTATGGGATGTCTATCAGAACGTTATTTAAAGGAATTGTCAGTTGAAATACCACAAGTCGATAAATTCTACGGTAAATTTAATTGGAAAGAATTACTTAGTGATTTAGGTAAAACTTATCACGATGACATATATATCGAACGTACTTTAACGACTCCAAAGCATTATGCTTATTTAAAGATCTCAGAAGGGTGTGACCGCAAATGCTCTTATTGCGCTATACCTATTATTACAGGCAAACACATATCTAAGCCTATCGAAGAAATAATAGAAGAGGTTCAGTATTTAGTAGAACGGGGAGTAAAAGAGTTCCAAATCATAGCGCAGGAGTTGACTTATTATGGTATAGACTTATATAAGAAGCAAATGATTGCAGAGCTAATAGAGCGTATCTCTGATATCAAAGGAGTGGAATGGATACGTTTGCATTATGCTTATCCTGCTCATTTCCCTGAAGATTTGTTTCGCGTGATGCGAGAACGTGATAATGTCTGTAAATATATGGATATAGCATTGCAGCATATTAGTAATAATATGTTAGGAAAAATGAGGCGACACGTGACGAAAGAAGAAACTTATGCGCTGATTGATAAATTTCGTAAAGAAGTACCTGGCATTCATTTACGTACGACTCTGATGGTGGGACATCCTGGTGAAACAGAAATTGATTTTGAAGAATTAAAGGATTTTGTTCGTTATGCACGTTTTGAACGTATGGGAGCATTCGCATATTCAGAAGAAGAGGGTACATTTGCTGCAAAAAATTATGAAGACTCCATTGCACCCGATCTGAAACAAAATCGCCTAAATGAATTAATGAGTATTCAGCAAGGAGTATCAGCAGAAATAGCTGCCGAGAAAATCGGAAAGAGAATGAAAGTTATTATCGATCGAATAGAGGGAGATTATTTTATTGGTAGAACTGAGTTTGATTCTCCTGAAGTAGACCCAGAAGTTTTAATAAAGCGTGCTGATAATAAATTGAATATTGGACATTTTTACAATGTAGAAATTATAAATTCGGATGATTTTGATTTATATGCAAAAATAGTTTAAGAAAATATGGCAATTGTTTTTTGTTATAAAAAAAATGATTAATATAGCAAAAACTTTAATTTCTTAAAAATTGAATAATAAGGACTTCATATTAGAACTATCTAATCGCTTGGAGTATTCAGTAAAAGAAACAAACCAAATGATGGAAGTGTTGATTGCTGAAATGACGCAACAATTACAAGATGGTAATGCGATTGCTATTTATGGATTTGGAACATTCGAAACTAAAAAAAAGGCAGAACGTATTACGATTAATCCAATATCTAAACAACACCTTCTTGTTCCTCCTAAAATCATTTTATCCTATCGTCCAAGTACACTTCTGAAGGATAAGTTTAAAAACATTCAGTTATGGCGGAACGATTAAACTTACAAAATCTAACAGACCTAATAGTTAAGGTTCATTCTATTGACAAAAAAGATGCTGAGAAATTTATCAAACACTTTTTTTTGTTGATAGAAGAGTCTCTTGAAACGGATAAATCAGTTAAAATAAAAGGGTTAGGGACATTCAAATTAATATCCATTGATAGTAGAGAAAGTATAAACGTTAATACTGGAGAACGTTTTAAAATAGAAGGTTACACAAAGATTTCTTTTACACCTGATGCAGCAATACGTGATGCAGTCAACAAGCCTTTTGCTGATTTTGAAACAATCGTTTTAAATAAACCGATTGAAACAACTATTAACGACAATATAAGTTCATCGGATTCTGCTAACAATGAAACCGATAAGAAAACAATCGTTGTGGTTGATAATCAAAATATAGAACAAACAGACACCGATTTATGCCTTAAGGAAAATATTGATAATGAAAGCTCTGTTTTACCTCTTATAAATCCAGACTCAGAACGTCTTATTACTTCCAATGTACCTTTGAAAAGCAATGAATCAGCTGTAAATGAGCTTTCTTCTGCCGAAGATATATCACGTTCAACTGTTGTCGATAGCATTATCGCTCGTGAATTAAGAGGGGCACCTCCAAAAGCACAACAACCAATTCCTACTATTACACCAAATAAAAAGAAAGAGAAGAAAACAAAAGAAAAATCACCACTTGGTTTTCTAATAGCAATTATTGTTATCATTTTTTTATTATGCACAGGAGTGGTAGTTTGTATGTATTATCCGAATTTGTTTTCAAGGGTAGAGCAGTTACCTTCAAAAAAGGTGGTTGTTGACAAAGATACTAAGGAGTTGAAAGATGTGGAAAAAGTGTCTGATATATCTGATAACGAACAAGTAACGTTGCAGGAGCAAGCAGATACTTCTGATTTAAGTGAAGAAAAAGTATTACCAGATAGCAATGCGAAAACTGATGTTCAATCAATCACACCCTCCAAAAATACAACTACTGTTGGACAATCAAAATCTAATACTACACATAAAGAGGCTTATGCGCCCGATTCTACGAGTTATATTATTGTGGGAACGCGAGGCACATATAAAATAAAAGAAGGTGAAACATTAACTATGGTGTCATTGAGTAACTATGGGACAAAAAACCTATGGCCTTACATTGTTGAACACAATAAGAAAATTATAACAAATCCAAATAAAGTTACTCCAGGAACAGTAGTTCAGATTCCAGAATTAAAGAAAAAGTAAAAAATAATATGTGCCAAAATATACAAAAAGGGGGGTATGGATGCTTAATCCATACCCCCCCTTTGTATAATCAATATTTCGTATTAGATAATATATTGAGAGCTGATTGATTCGTTATTTACAACACGTTTGATTGTTTCAGCAAACATATCAGCAATACTTAATTGCTTTACCTTATTACATTTTTTCGCATAAGGAATACTATCTGTAAATACGATTTCAGTAAGTGCTGATTCTTGCACTCGAAACGATGCAGGATCGGACATAACGCAATGGCTCGCAATAGCTCTAACCGACTTAGCACCAGCGTCTAACATTACATTAGCAGCTTTAGTGATAGTGCCAGCAGTATCTACTATATCATCTACCAGAACCACATTTTTATCTTGTACATCGCCAATAATTTGCATTGAGGCTACTTCATTTGCTTTTTCACGAGTTTTATTGCAAAGAACCAAAGGAACACCTAAATATTTGGAGAAAGTACTTGCACGTTTTGAGCCTCCTACGTCTGGAGTAGCAATTACTAAATTATCTAAACCCAAAGATTGGATATAAGGTAAAAATACCGCCGAAGCATAAAGGTGATCGACTGGAATATCAAAAAAACCTTGAATTTGGTCGGCGTGCAAGTCCATTGTAATAAGACGATCAATACCAGCTACCATTAACAAATCAGCTACCAATTTTGCCCCAATAGCTACGCGTGGCTTGTCTTTTCTATCCTGACGCGCCCATCCAAAATAAGGGATTACCGCTATAATGCTTTTAGCTGAAGCACGTTTAGCCGCATCAACCATTAGCAAAAGCTCCATTAAATTGTCAGAATTGGGAAATGTAGATTGAACCAAGAAAACATATGAACCACGAATAGACTCTTCATAGGAAACTGCAAACTCACCATCGGCAAAATGAGTGATATTCATATTTCCAAGAGGACAGTTCAAACTGGCGCAGATTTTTTCTGCAAGATATCTCGTATTAGTACCCGAGAATACCATAAAAGGTGCTTTTTCGTTCATTTTTTGTAATAATTGTTACCTCTTTATTATATTTCGTGTGCAAAGTTAGAAAATCTCTCTGCAATGGGAAAGAGTTATTGTAAAAATTATATTTTTTCATTTATATTCACCAGAATAATTTGTAGATTTGCGATAGTTACATATTAATATGTATCAAACTGCTAAATCAAACTTTTGATTAAGGTTGTTTTTGATAATGGTCGCACTATGAATAACCAATAATTAATGAAACGAAATATTCTACTCTATATATTTAGTCTATTGGTTTTATCCTCTTTTTTTTCTTGCGTAGGAATGATTCCTACAAAAGAGGTCAGATACATAGATTCATTGAACAGCTTAGCTTACGATTATCGATACAAACACTTAGATACTTCTTTTCATTTTGCACTCGCTGCCCACAATCAATCCTCATTATACAAACAGGGAAAAGCCGAAGCCAATAATAATATGGCGTTTTGTGCTTTTATGAAAATGGATTTTGAACTTGCTGAGCGTTTATATAGAAAAGTTTATAGCTTAACACAAAATGAGTTGGAGTGCTTGATTGCTGATATTGGATTAATGAAAATATATCAGCGTGTAGCGATGAATAAAGAATACTATGACCACCGCAATAGTGCGCTGAGAAGAATGAAACGTATTCGTGAAGATAGCAATGTGTTTAATGAAAGACACGAAATAGTACGCTTGAATTTTGCTTTTACAGAGTTTTATATCGTTTCCGCTATCTATTATTACTATCTCCAACAGCGTGGAGAGGCTATGGCATCACTCGATGAAATTCAAATAAACAATGCTTTTCGGCGTGATACAAATCAATATCTTTATTTTCATTATATAAAGGGAGCCGCAGGATTGTGTGATGGAATTACCACTGAACAGCATAAACTATGCGAATTTGATGAACTGTATTCAACTTGGCTATTGGCTTCTCAAGGAGATTATCTCTACTTTGTGGCTAATTGCTTGCAAGGAATAGCCGATTTAATGGCTTCGCCAAAAGATTATAATCTATTTACTTCACGAAGACTTCACGATTTACTTCACCTTGATATTGCGATTGATTCATTGTTGCCATTGAGAATCGGTCAACGAGCCTTAGAGGCATTTAAGAGTTATGATGATATGTATCAAATAGCAGGAACTTATGTTTCTATTGGGAAATATCTAAATTCTCACGGCCGGTATGAAGAAGCTTTAGATACGCTACACAAAGCTTTGAATTATGTAAATCAGCACCATTCATTATACTATCATCATCCGTCCGATTCGATGGATATTCTTTCTGCATATTTGCCCAACGACACGATGTATACCGAAATGGTATGGATAGAGCACGAAAAAATAAAAACTGTGCCCGAGTGGATTTCACGCATCCGCGAGCAACTGAGTGTGTCTTATGCTGGGTTGGGTATGAAAATTGAATCGGACTATAACAGAAATATTTATTTGGATATACTAAATGACACCAGACAGGATAAGGAACTGGAAAGTAGATACATCTATTTAGCAGCAGAATCCAATCAGCTATCTCTTATTTTGGCTATTGCTATTGTCGGAATGTTATTGGTTGGCTTGCTGTTTTGGGTTTTCAACAAACGGTCTGTTGCACGCAATAAATTATATATCGAAAAACTACAAAACACGTTGTCGCTTTGCAAAGATATAACGGCATCAATACCCATCAATATCCCATTAATACAAGACGGCCTTAATCGGTTATTCGGAAAGGAGCGAGTTATTATAGAAGTGAGCGATGAGAATATAGCAGAGCTGCGACCCAAAGAACATTTAAAAAGAGACGAAACAGCTCTTTTGCACGTATTGATGCCTTATATAGAGTGGGTTAATGACAATGAGCAACTCAATGCTTCGCTGAGTGATGAACGCAACCAATTTGAAAAACAACGCTATATATATGAACAGCATATTGCAGCCAATAAACGGGAGAATGTAATTAAGAAAGCTTGTTTGGCCATAGTAAACGGGATAACTCCTTACATAGATCGTATATTAAATGAGGTGAACAAACTGGTAGGAAAAGGCTTTATAAACAACTCATTTATAAAAAAAGAGAAATATCAGTATATTGATGAACTGGTAACTACCATCAACGAATACAACGATATTCTCGCCTTGTGGATTAAAATGAAACAAGGCTCATTAAGTTTAAACATTGAAACTTTTCCTTTAGACGATTTATTCGGCTTGATAGCAAAAGGCAAAAGGACATTTGAACAAAAGAAACAAGTTTTAGATATCGAATCAACAGGTTTATGGGTGAAAGCGGATAAAGCATTGACGCTTTTTATGATAAACACTTTGGCCGATAATGCACGAAAATACACGAGTGATGGCGGAAGAATCAGCATCTATGCCAGACGAAGCGATGATTATGTTGAAATATCGGTAAAAGATAGTGGGAGAGGACTTTCGGAAGAAGATGTAGCACGCATAACTGGCGAAAAGATATACAATTCACACGATATTGGGATTAATAACGACGTGGAAATAGATGAATCTTTACTATTAAATAAAGGTAGTGGATTTGGGCTGATGAACTGCAAAGGAATTATCGAGAAATACCGCAAAACGAATACTCTTTTTCAGGTTTGTCAATTTGGAGTTGAAAGTAAACTGAATGTTGGAAGTCGTTTTTATTTCAGACTTCCTATCGGTATCAAAAAGACATTCACGATTTTATTTTTTATAATCTCTTCCATTCTTTTTGCAGGATGTAATAGCAATTCTATCTATTCGGCTGACTTGGCTGCAGACTCTCTTGATTTCACAATAGATTCCGATTATGATGTACTTTTGAATAAAGCCTCAGAGTTTGCCAATGCGGCCTATTTTGCCAATGTCGATCACAATTACTCCATTGCATTACAATATGCCGATTCGGTTATAGAATTGCTCAATAGACATTATGCCACTTATAGCTCCTCGTCAGGCAGGTCTATGCAGTTGGTTGAAGATGCTATGCCGGCGGAATTGACTTGGTGGAATGATGGGTTTGACACAGATTATCACACAATTTTGGATATACGAAACGAAGCCGCTGTTGCTTTTTTGGCATTAAAGCAAATCGAAGGATACAATTATAATAATGAAGCGTATACGGCTCTTTACAAACTGCAAAGTGAAGATCAATCGTTGGAGACTTATTGTAGACAACTTGAACGCTCGGCTATCAACAAAACGATTGGAATTATCTTATGTATTCTGTTGCTCGTTATTCTATTTATAGGTTATTATGTCATATCATTTCGCAAACGAATGCGAAACCAGTTGCATCTTGAACAGGTTTTCGAGATTAATAAAAAGATATTCACCTCTTCGCTATTGATGAAGAAACTCTACAAAGGAGAGGCCTTACAACGTGAAGAAGATACACTGAAAGAGGTTCCGCAACATTTGGTGCAGCAATCTTTTGATGCGATTAATGATCTTTTGGGCATTGATTTTTTAGGGCTGGCCGTATATAGTGCCACATCCCAGCAGCTTTTATTCGCTTCCGAACCCCATATAGACGTTATGCCCCCAATCATGAAAGAGTGTTTTAAAAAACAAGTCAACCAAATCGCCGACAATGCTATTGCTATACCTCTTATTATAGACATCGGAGATACGCACCAAGGTGTAGGAGTGCTTTATATGGAACGCTCCGAAACAATAAGGGGGGAGGTGAGTCTTCTATTGGCAGAATTTATAGCAAGCTATGTGGCGATAGTGGTATATAATGCCATTGTAAAGTTGGCTGTCAAGTATCGTGATATTGAAGATGCACACGAAGAAGCTCAAAGGGCTTCTTGGGAAGACGGCCTATTGCACGTTCAAAATATGGTATTAGACAATTGTTTGTCTACCATTAAACACGAAACGATTTATTATCCCAATAAAATAAAGCAAATCATCAATCGTTTGACTAATGTGGAGCTACCGATAGAAGAGGAACGAGAGAATGTGATTGCAATATGCGAACTTATTGAGTATTACAAGGGCATTTTCACGATACTCAGCTCGTGTGCCTCGAGGCAGTTGGAAGAGGTCACTTTCAGGCGAACCACTATTGCCGTAAAAGAGATATGTGAATATGCAAGAAAATATTTTCAGCGAATAACTCGAAAATCTACTTTGCATATCGAACTTCAAATCGAAGTTGTAGATAAAAAAATCAGTGGCGATTTGAATCAGGTTAAGTTTCTTGTAGAAAATCTGCTCAATGAAGCATTAACATTTCAAACGGATGGCATACTTCGTTTGGTTGCAGAAGAAGATGAGGAATATATCCGTTTCCTTTTCACCGATACACGGCGTGAAAAATCGATAACAGAGCTGAATCAATTGTTTTATCCCAGTCTCAATCGTATGATGGCCAACGAAAATGGAGATTTGAGCGGTACGGAATATTTGATTTGCAAACAAATTATTCGAGATCACGATGAGTTTGCAGGGAGAAGAGGATGTAGAATAAATGCCGAACCTTCTGACGATGGAGGCTTTACGGTTTACTTTACTCTGCCAAAAAAATGATATAATAAAATGATTGATAAACAACAGGGTTTATAAATATAAATAAGTAACAAATGAATTATGAATAGTTATCCTGTCAGCTGTTAAGGTTTATTGGCTGGATTGTGAATGTTACATATTATATTGATTTACAGGCTTAAAATAGAAAATTATAAAAACAAGATACAGAAATGAACGATAAGAAATTTAAAGTCATCATTGTAGAAGACGTAAAATTAGAATTGAAAGGTACCGAAGAAATCTTTAGACACGAAATACCTGAGGCAGAAATTATAGGAACGGCTATGACCGAAGCTGAATTTTGGCCATTGATGGAAGTAGATTTACCCAATCTGGTGCTACTTGATTTAGGCCTCGGAGGATCGACAACAATCGGCGTGGATATATGCAAAAATATTTCCAAACGCTATCCACAGGTACGTATTCTTATTTTCACAGGCGAAATTTTGAATGAAAAACTATGGGTAGATGTATTGAATGCTGGTGCCGACGGAATTATTCTAAAAACAGGTGAATTGCTCACCAAAACCGACGTTCAAGCTGTGATGGATGGTAAAAAGTTAGTTTTCAACTATCCAATATTAGAGAAAATAGTGAAACGCTTTAAAACCTCGGTAGCAAATGACGCAAAACGACAAGAAGCTGTAATCAGCTACGATATAGATGAGTATGATGAGCGTTTTCTTCGTCATTTAGCGTTGGGCTACACCAAAGATATGATAGCCAGCCTAAAAGCAATGCCATTTGGTGTAAAATCTCTTGAGAAAAGACAAAACGACCTGATAAACCGTTTGTTTACCAATGACGATAGGATAGGCGTGAATGCTACCCGTCTTGTGGTGCGCGCATTAGAACTTCGCATATTGGATATAGACAATTTGGAACCGGATGAAGAATAATAGTTGGAGAATATCGCATCCCGCTACGCTCTATTTAGGTCTGACGTTATTGGTGATTCTAATCTCTTGGATATCCGAAATCTACGGGCTTTCTATTGTTATGGCACAAACAGGCGAAGAGGTGCGCATACAAAGTCTGATAAGTCCCGAAGGTATTCGCTGGCTATTGCGGCATATCGTGAGCAATTTCACCAGTTTTGCCCCTTTGGGGATGGTGATTGTAGCGATGTTTGGCGTTGGCGTAGCACAACATTCAGGTTTCATTGAGGCGTGCATCAGAAAAACATCTCCAAAGAAAAGAAATCCTAAAATCGTTATTGGAGCCGTTATCATTATCGGCCTCCTATCCAATGTCATTGGTGATGCCGGATATATCATATTACTTCCGATAGCAGCAGCCCTTTTCCAAGCCTGTGGCCTACATCCCATTGGAGGTATTATTACTGCCTATGTATCGGTAGCTTGTGGTTATAGTGCCAATGTAGTGTTGAGTACAATGGATCCACTACTTTCTCGCATCACCGAAGAAGCAGCTGTCACAAATGAAATAGGGCATAATACCACGGGGCCATTATCCAACTACTTCTTTATGTTCGTTTCCACTTTTCTGATAGCGACAATCATATATTTTGTAACCTCTAAAAAGCTGTTGTTTCAATTGGAAAAACAACAAGAGATAGCTCAGTCGAGTCAGAAAGCTCTTTCGCATAAAGAAAAAAGAGCACTGTCCATTTCGCTTACAATCGGTCTCATCTATCTTATTATTATTTTGTTATCCACGTTTTCCTCGTTTGGTATTTTGCGAGGTGTAAGCGGCAACTTAATGCGCTCTCCATTTATTATGGGTATTTTGTTTTTAATCTCACTTGGGCTGGGATTGATGGGAATGGTATATGGTTTCAGTTCTAATAAATACCGTTCCGATTCAGATGTCGTACAAGGCTTATCACAACCAATACAGCTATTGGGAGTCTATTTTGTAATTGCATTTTTTGCTGCGCAAATGTTCGCTTGTTTGGAGTACTCGCATCTTGACAGATATCTTATTATATTAAGTGCCAATTGGGTTTCATCTATAACAATTGGAGTGTTACCCACGATGATATTATTCATATTATTCAGTGCAATTATAAATCTTGTTATGGTGTCGGCCACTACAAAATGGGGAATAATCGCTTTTTTGTTTATACCTATATTCAATCAGCTAAGCATTTCGCCCGATCTCATTCAATGTGCATTTCGAATAGGAGATAGCTCGACTAATGCAATTACTCCATTCCTGTTTTATATGCCACTTGTATTGACCTATTTGCTACGATATGATAGACAAGCAACCTATCTATCATTGTTAAAATACACCTATCGCTACACTATTTATATACTTATTGGCTGGATGAGCTTATTTATCGTATGGTATATAACTGGCTTACCATTAGGAATATAAGAAAATAGTAGGAAAGAGTGGACGAAAAATATCGAATAAACCATTGCATTTTCAAGATATTATATTACCTTTGCACCGCAATTAAGGATGGTTCCTTAGCTCAGCTGGATAGA
>CAMTPA010000092.1 GCA_947074275.1 uncultured Bacteroides sp. | reverse complement strand
GATGGAATCTCGTGACTGGAGTTCAGACGTGTGCTCTTCCGATCTACTCACCGCCGTTGTTCTTTCACCCACTCAATAAGAGGAGTTATTCTTTTCCTCCAGCTCTTGAGAGGTTATTTTTCGACTGTCTATTTTTCGCCACGTATAAAAGATATAGACAATAACCACAGGCACCCAAACAGTAACCCACGCCATTACTTTCAATGTGAATAAACTCGATGAAGCATTGGTTATCGTAAGTGAACTTTGCAAGTCGGCATACGAGGGGTAACAAGCTGTGTTATTATAGCCAACAACAAGTAGCAGCGCAAACACGGTGAGCACACTGCCAATACCCGCAAACCAAATTCCTTTGTCAAAGGTTACTTTCAGAACAGTATGCGCGATGCCATAAAGCACCAAAACAACACCAATCAAGAATATGATAAGCACCACAGGCATTTCGATAAAGTTTATGCCATATTTAAAAGGTTGAAGAAACACTTCTCCCGTTTCGGGATTTACAGCATAACCATCTGCAATGACCGTGCGAATAACAAAGGTCAAAAAGAATACAAGAAATAGAACCGTGTTTCTCACCAAAGCTTTCCGGCCTCGAGTAGCCAAATCGTTATCATCGATATTGTTAATATAATAGAGTATGCCTAAAACACGAGCTAAGAAAAACACAGCAAGCCCCAGCATCCAATTCCAAAAGTTAGCCAAAAGATCCAGTCCGTGCCAATTGTTCCCCCACTGACTTATAACCGGCATAGCCAAGTCGCCAATATTGGATTTATTGACATAGAAGTCCGACCCTGTAAAAAACGAAGCTACTGCTACACCCAACAAGAAAGGGCCTACAACACCATTAATCACCAAAAACATCTGATAGGTTTTTCTACCCAATAGATTTCCCATCTTACCTTGAAACTCGTAGCTTACTGCCTGCAACACAAAGCTGAATAAAATAATCATCCAAGCCCAATATGCACCACCAAAGCTGGTGCTATAAAGCAATGGAAAAGAGGCAAAAACCGCTCCACCAAAGGTTACTAACATCGTAAATGTAAACTCCCATTTTCTACCAGTAGAATTGACAAGCATTCGACGTTGCTCGTCTGTTTTGCCTAAACAAAACAACAAAGAGTTTCCCCCCTGAACAAATAACAAGAATACCAAAAGGGCTCCTAACAAAGAGATGATGAGCCACCAGTAATGTTGTAAAAAAGCATAAGTATCCATATTTCAATTTAGTTTAGAAGTTAATAACCCTCGTTGCCCTCTTCGGTAGTTTCAGGACCTTTTTTAATTGCGTTCATCATAATGCGCACGCCAGCTATCAGCATTACTGTAAACAACACGAGGAAAATAAAGAAAGTGATACGCACAGACGAGGTGTTTAATTTGGAAATAGCTGCCGAGGTAGGTAGTAAATCATAAATAGCCCACGGCTGTCTACCACATTCTGCCAGTACCCATCCAGCCATTCCTGCAATGTAGCCAAACGGAATGGTTATCATCGCCACCCATTGCATCCAACGAATGTTTGCCAAATTCTTTTTGTATGCCAAGATAAGCACCACGATGAAGAACAAGATAAAGTACATCCCCAAAAACACCATAATGCGAAACATATAAAACAACAGCGGAACATTAGGGACCAGTTCTTCGGCATCTTGTATATAGCCATATCCAAAATAGGCTACATTTTGGTTGAGCGTATCAAGAGCCATTGCCATTCCTTGCTCATCTCTGGCCGTCATCGCTTGTCGATAAGCGTCGAAAGCACCAATAGCCGTTCGCCCCATTTCCATTTTCTCGGCAGCCGACAAAGCAATCTCACCATCCGATTGCACATAGCCTCCTGCTAAAATATTATTTATACCGGGCACATACGCATCCAGTTTTCGCTCGGCAAGAATTGAAAGCATCTGTGGAATTTCTATTTTAAACAAGAATGGGTCTACATCATCTTTATAGCTTTTCTTTTCGGGATTCAGAATACCAAACGCTACAAGCCCTGCTCCATTTTCACCTTCGTAATAGCCCTCCATAGCGGCCAACTTCATAGGTTGTGTTTTCGCCACCTCTACCCCCGAGTGGTCGCCCGAATAGGCGATGAGCAAGGATGACACCAACCCTACGATTGCCGCAATTTTTATACTCGATATAGCAAACTGCTGATTGCGCTTTTTCAGCAAATACCAACAACTCACTCCCACCACAAAAATAGCGCCGAGCACCCATCCATTGAGCACCGCGTGGCAAAACTTCACAACTGCCGTGGGCGAAAATGCAACTGCAAAAAAATCGACCATCTCGTTGCGAGCCGTAGCAGGGTTAAATTGCATCCCCACAGGATGTTGCATCCAGGCATTTGCTACCAATATCCACCAAGCCGAGATAGTGGCTCCTAAGCCTGTGAGCCAGGTAGATGCCAAGTGAAATCCTTTGCTAACCTTAGTCCACCCAAAAAACATCACCGCAATAAAAGTTGCTTCCATAAAAAAGGCCAAAATAGCTTCGATAGCCAATGGAGCACCAAATATATCGCCAACAAACCAAGAGTAATTGCTCCAATTGGTGCCAAACTGGAACTCTAAAATAATTCCCGTAGCCACCCCTACTGCAAAGTTTATTCCGAATAATTTCATCCAGAATTTTGCCGTGTGTTTCCAATATTCTTTGCCTGTTTTGTAATAAAGAGTTTCCATAATAGCCATTATCACAGCCAACCCCAACGTGAGTGGAACAAAAACCCAATGATACAATGCCGTAAGTGCAAATTGCGCTCGAGACCAATCTACCAACGACGCATTAATTGTTTCATTCATAATTATTAGTAGTTATAAAATTAATAGTTCAAAGTCATTGCGTTACATATAAACATCTATCACGTCATATATAAACATTCATCCCATCATTCATTAACATCTGTCACGCCCATTGTTTTAGACCTATTAATCAACTCATTACCCACAAACAAACCCTTATCTTCATCGTTGGGGAGGTGACGCAAATAGTTTGGAAAAAAGAACATTCTTAAAACAAAAAACATAACAAACAACTTTACAAGAATAATCAACCAAAGTGTTCGCCCTAAGGTCATATTTCTAAAACCATCGTAATAAAGATACCAAATATTCAAAAAGACATTTTTCATATATCAAAATATAATTTTCATAAAATTAAAACTTATATCTGTAAAAAACAAGTATTATCAAGAATTTGTTTCAAATACCAATGATTAGTATTTAAAAGCCTACAAATACAGCAAAAACGAATCCACATTAAGAGAGTATATTAAAGCATAGAATACGGTTTTTCGTCATTTACAAAGGACTATTTCATCTATTTATCAGGTATAGCTGTTGGGGTTGGTAGATACAGCTACCTACCGACCTGAAAAGGCCTTGCCAGCAAACGGTGAAAGAGCCACCATAATATTGCGCAATGGACTACCGATTATATCGAAATTAGTTTTTCCAAATCCTCAATCTAACATTCCAGAATTTGAATACATCGAAGAGATAAATAATAAATTGTTCTATATTTCCTCAAAAACCGAACACCTTGTTAATTTACTCTAATTTTCGACTACGCAGCCGTTATTACATTGATGAAATAGTACTTTTGCGCAGTTTTTAAACAAATGTGCAACTATCAAGATGAAACATCAACAAGGATTTATTGAATATATCGAACAAAGCATTAAAGACAATTGGGATTTGAATGCTTTGACAGACTATAATGGAGCTACTTTACAATATAAAGATGTGGCGCGAAAAATCGCAAAATTCCACATTGTTTTAGAAAGTGCTGGTATTCAACCTGGAGATAAAATTGCTGTTTGTGGTAGAAATAGTGCCAATTGGGCAGTAACCTTTTTGAGTGTGGTCACCTACGGTGCAGTTGTGGTGCCTATTCTCCACGAGTTTAAAGCAGACAACATTCATCACATAGTCAATCACTCAGAAGCCAAACTTCTTTTTGTGGGAAATCAAGTGTGGGAGAATCTAAACGAAGATGCAATGCCACTCCTCAAGGGCATTGGTTCTATCAGCGATTTCAAGATACTAGTTTCGAGATGCGAGCAATTGACCTATGCAACAGAGCATCGCAATGAGATTTATGGTAGAAAATATCCTAAAAACTTTCGCAAGGAGCATATTGATTATTACAAACCTACAGCCGAAGACCTTGTGATAATCAATTATACATCGGGCACCACAGGCTATTCAAAAGGAGTTATGCTACCTTGCAGAAGCATCTGGTCTAACATTGATTATTGTTATGAAATGCGTCCACTCAAGGCGGGCGATGCGGTAGTATCTATGCTTCCATTGGGACACGTATTTGGTATGGTATACGATTTTCTGTATGGTTTTTCGGCGGGAGCACACTTGTACTTCCTCACACGTATGCCGTCGCCTAAGGTGATAGCACAATCGTTTGCCGAGATTAAGCCCAAACTTATATCGTGTGTGCCACTTATTGTAGAAAAAATCATTAAAAAAGAGGTGCTACCACGAGTAGACAATCGAATAGGCAAACTACTGCTTCGCGTGCCTATTATCAACGACAAGATTAAGACCTCGGCACGACAAGCAGCTATGGATATTTTTGGAGGCAACTTTGAAGATATTATCATTGGTGGTGCCCCATTCAATGCCGAAATCGAGGCATTTTTAAAGAAAATCAATTTCCCCTATAATATAGTGTATGGGATGACCGAATGTGGCCCAGTAATCTGTTCGAGTCGTTGGAACGAACTTAAAAAAGCATCGTGCGGAAAAGCGGCAAGCCGAATGGAAGTGCGCATTGATTCGCCCGACCCAGAAAACCAAGCAGGCGAGATTGTATGTAAAGGCGATAATATGATGATAGGTTACTATAAAAATGCTGAAGCAACCGAACAGATTATTGATGCTGATGGATGGCTGCACACAGGCGATATGGCAACGATGGATAGCGATGGATTCGTGACCATACGTGGACGCTGCAAAAACCTATTGCTCAACTCTTCGGGTCAAAATATCTACCCCGAAGAGATTGAAAGCAAACTCAACAATATGCCTTTCGTAGCTGAATCGCTCATTGTGATGCAAAACGAAAAGCTGGTAGCACTCATCTATCCCGATTTTGACGAGGCCTTTGCCACTGGTTTGCAACAAGCCGGTATCGAAAAGCAAATGGAAGCAAACAGAATAGAACTCAACCAACAGCTACCAGGATACAGCCAGATTGCAAAAGTGAAAATGCACTTTGAGGAGTTTGAAAAAACAGCAAAGAAAAGTATCAAACGATTTATGTATCAAGACATAAAAGAGTAAAACTATATATCTATGATAAGGCGGGTTAAATACCCGCCTTATCATAGATAATCCACTCCTTCACACCCCCAAAGCTGCGTTAATTCTAAGAATCATATCGCGATAATGATATTGGGTTGCAACATCCTGTGTATTCAAACGGCTCTGAAGCAAATCCTTAATACGAAGCAACTCACCTCGCTTCACCGACATCGCATCGGATACTCGATTAATCTGTGTGCCATAAAAATTGATATGTCGGCGCGCCTCCATAACATTCCCATTGAGCGAGCAATGCGTGTGCCCCTCTCCCGAACAGAAAGAGCGTTGATTGTCAATCAAAAAATGGTTTTCCATCAGTGCCCTATCGTTTTTAGCCTCTTCATTGTCAGAAACAGCAGTAATAAGCACATCCACAAAGTTTTTTTGCAATGAGCGTGTCATCACATCGGGGTTTAACCCCTTTTCGGTTGTAGCAAATACCCCTTTATGCAACCCATCCATCAAATCGACTGCGGTAAAAGCATTTCTACCATTTCTCGATTCATTTTCGAGCATACGCATCAGACGCTTGTTCGACAACAAATCCCACATTATATACGATTGCACACTCTTCATCACTTGTGTGGGCGCATTTTCGACAACTCCGAGTGAAGTATCTTTCAGCAAATAGGTATATTCCCCTACCTCAGCATCAAACAACCATTTGGGATAACACAATACTTCATCCAACAAGAATTGCAACGCAGCTTTCTGCTTTTCCTTTTCAACAAACGTATAAGTTTTTTGTCCATCACCCACAACAGTGTTTTCGAGATAAATCCCACCGATATTAGCCAATACGTGATATAGATAATTATTCCATTGATGAATCACGGCATTGTAAAGACGAGATGCCTCTTCGTAAGTCTGTCCATTTTCACCTGTTGTGCTCCATCGAATGATTTCGGGTACAATGCGTTTTAAATTGGCAATACCCAATTGGGAGGATAAGATGGAGTCATCGCCCAAATCTTCACTTTGTGCCCGTGGGTCGACTGCATCGCGCATATCTTGCGCCTCACTGTATTTATAAAGTCTGCCAGTATGACCGCTTAGGAAACTATACAAAAGATTCTTTTCAGCTTCGGGGCTTTCTTTGTCATACCAACGATAACCATATTCAATTGCAAAAAGGTCGTATGGCCCTATGTGAGGAGAAACAGAAGTCACTCCATCTTCGGGCTGCGCCACATAGTTGTAACGAGCATAATCCATTATCGAAGAGGTAGTAGATTTTACATCATCAGTAAATGCCTTCGAGCGCAAAGCCTCAGTAGAATAAGCCCACGACCCCATCATATTATGACGAAGCCCTAAAGAGTGACCAACTTCGTGGCAAGCCACATAACGCACCGCATCTCCCATTATTTCATCGGGAATTTTGGGGCCACGCACTTCAGGGCGAATAGCACCAGTCTGCACCGTATTCCACTCTTGCAAAACAGTCAATATATTGTGCCACCAGATTATATCCGCTTCCAGTATCTCGCCCGATCGAGGATCGATAATTGAAGGACCCATTGCATTGGCTCTGGTTGATGCGGCATAAGTCACCACCGAGTAGTTTACATCATCCATATCAATGCTCATATCATCTGTCACCTCAATGGCACGAATTGCGTTTTTGAATCCAGCTTTTTCGAATGCTACCTGCCAATCCTCAATACCTTTTTTAATGTGCTTGCGCCACTGATATGGAGTAGAATTATCTATATAAAACACTATTGGTTTGGCAGGTTCTACTAATTCCCCATTCAAATAACGTTGCTTATCCTCTGCCTTAGGCTCCATACGCCAACGAGTTATAAACTTCTTCTTATCAACTCGTTGTTGATCGTCGCTGTAACTAAGCATCGGATTGGTGAAATAACCCACACGTGGATTATCCAAACGCCCCATCATCGGAGTTTCGGGAAGAAGCATCAACGAAGAGCTCACCTCGACAGTAACAAATACACTTTTAGTTCCGTCTGCCACGCGAGTAGTCAGTTCCGAGGTAGCCACCACATTATTATCAAATGATTTTATGGAAACAATGCGTGACAGGTTTTTTATAGCCGATGAACCTAAATTGATATTGGCAAACAAGTTATTGATGCTTGTTTCAGTGCCATCATATATATCATTCACTCGTACTACTATCGATGTGGCATCGTCGCTATACGCATCTATATTAAAACTCGTGATAAGTGGGGAAATATAATTATCGCGCACCGACTGGCTAATAGCGTGATCTTGGGGAGCGTGTGGTAATGGACGTGCTTGTCTGACCATCAATCGGCCATTTGCTTTGTCCAGTTCAAAGCGAATCATCTGGCTGGAATAGTTAACTCCCTTGTTTGCACCCGCTTCGTTCAGTTCAGCAGGAACACGTTGCAACTTATTAACCACCAACATATCACGTCCTATCAATTGGATAGGAATTTCAAAAAAATAGTCTTGATTGCGCTGATAAACATTAAACAGTCCATTTGCAACAACACCATCTGGCCCAGTCAATATACTATAAGCCGTATTTGATTTGGATTTATCTAAAATAACAACTCTCTTTTTCCCACGAAACCAATTTGAGTCATCATTCTGGATTTGAGCAGCATTTATAGATGTGTAGCATAAAAAGCCAAGAGCAGTCAGAGTAAATAGAGTTTTTTTCAACATCATATCGTTTAGTTTCTTTTCATTTAGTCACTTACATTTCATAGAAGTAGATATGCAAAGCTACAAAAACTATCAATATGATACTTTAAATAAAATACTCTTTGATGTTTTTTACTCATTATGAGGTTATTAAACACACATAAAAAGTTAATATTAAACTAAAATCAGACAAAAAGTAAAAATACACCCTAATAACAACAATTCAGGAAAACGAGTGAACACACATCGATTTTTCTTTCTACATTTTTCTTAAAAACATCAAAGAATATTTTCCAATAAAAAGACAAAGACATTATTCAATTATTTGACACATATCACCGAATTCTTTCGTCACATTTATTTTTAAACTACTTTAAAAATAAAATTAGCAAGTAAGCAAAAGACTATCATTCTGTTATCAAACAGCCTATCATTCTGATTCATTCAATAAAAAAACCTCCTAATTAGATTTAATCCAATCAGGAGGAAAAGGCAATGTGTGTGTGATACATTCTCTATGATTACCGGCAAACGTCGTATATACTTTACACCGCAAATATAGTAATAATTAACACAACACAAAACTTTACGTTTGTTTTTTATATCAATTCTTAATTTCGTAGAAAAAGATTTTTCAATTCAAATACCAATTATACATACGCTGCACACCTTCTTCTATTTCAATTCGATGATGCCACCCCAACTTATGCAATTTTGAAGGATCGGTCAGCTTACGCATTGTGCCATCTGGTTTTGTTTCATCAAAAGTCAATTCACCTTCGTATCCAACTATTTTGACGATTAGTTCAGCAAGTTCACGAATAGAAATTTCTTTGCCAGTACCTATGTTTATATGACAATTGCGTACTTCTTTATCATTGACACTATGAGTATCTTTAAAGTCTACGTGCTCCATTACAAAAACACAGGCATCTGCCATTTCTTCGCTCCAAAGAAACTCACGAAGTGGTTTTCCTGTCCCCCACAGCTTAACACCTTGCTCAGTTACACCATATTTATTCAATATAGCTAATATATCGTCTTTTTTGTGATTACCGGTCACCCCTTCAACAGAGCGTTTATTCAAATCATCAGAGATAGCCTGCCAATCTCCTCTCTTCAGACAATTGGCAAGGTGAATTTTACGAACCATCGCTGGCAACACGTGGCTACGTTCTAAATCGAAATTGTCATTAGGTCCATACAGATTTGTAGGCATCACGGCAATGTAATTTGTGCCATATTGCAAATTGAAGCTCTCACACATTTTCAGCCCAGCAATTTTTGCAATGGCGTAAGGCTCGTTGGTATACTCCAAAGGCGAAGTAAGCAATTCATTTTCACTCATTGGTTGGTGAGCATCACGAGGATAAATGCAAGTACTACCTAAAAACAATAACTTTTTCACTTCGTGACGGAAGCTTTCACCAATCACATTTTGCTGAATTTGCAAGTTATTGTAAATAAAATCAGCCCGATAAGTACTATTAGCCATAATACCACCCACGTGAGCTGCTGCCAAGAAAACATATTCAGGTTTTTCTTGATCAAAAAACGCTCGCACTGCTACACCATCCATAAGATCAAGTTCGTGATGTGTTCTTCCTATTAAATTGGTATAACCCCTTGCTTGCAGATTTTTCCAAATAGCCGATCCCACCAGTCCGCGATGACCGGCTATGTATATCTTCGCATTTTTTTCCATTATTCTTCTATCTTAGCAGTGTGAATCATACGAGCGACCTTTGTCATATCGTGACGCACCATAATCTTTACCAACTCTGTAAAAGGAGTAGCGCAAGGATTCCATCCCAACAAAGTTCTTGCTTTGGTAGGGTCGCCAAGCAATTGCTCTACTTCAGCAGGACGGAAATATTTAGGATCAACCTCTACCAACACTTTGCCAGTAGCCGCATCAATACCTTTCTCATTTACACCTTCACCTTCCCAACGGAGGTTAATGCCAGCTTCTGCAAAAGCCAATGTACAAAACTCGCGCACCGTATGCATTTCGCCAGTAGCAATTACAAAATCTTCGGGTGTATCGTGTTGAAGCATCAACCACATACATTCCACGTAATCTTTTGCATATCCCCAGTCGCGACGAGCATCCAAATTACCTAAATACAATTTATCTTGCACACCTTGCGCAATGCGCGCCGCTGCAAAAGTTATCTTACGAGTCACAAACGTCTCGCCTCTACGCTCACTTTCGTGATTGAAAAGAATACCATTCACAGCAAACATACCATAGCTCTCGCGATAATTTTTCGTAATCCAAAAACCATACTGTTTTGCCACTCCGTAAGGTGAACGTGGATAAAATGGAGTTGTTTCTTTTTGCGGCACCTCTTGAACCTTGCCATAAAGCTCGGAAGTAGAAGCCTGATAGATACGTGTTTTATTTTCCAAACCAAGAATACGCACTGCCTCCAACATACGAAGCGTACCAATCGCATCCGAATCTGCCGTGTATTCAGGCACATCAAACGAAACCTTCACGTGGCTTTGTGCAGCTAAGTTATAAATTTCGTCGGGTTGCACCATCTGAATAATACGAATCAATGAACTTGAATCGGTCATATCACCATAGTGCAATTCAACCATACGCTTCTGCTTCATATCACGCACCCATTCATCTAAATAAAGATGTTCGATACGTCCCGTGTTGAATGATGATGAACGACGAATGATGCCGTGTACTTCATATCCTTTTTTTAATAACAATTCCGCCAAAAACGAACCATCTTGTCCAGTAATCCCAGAGATAAGAGCTTTCTTCATAATAAAAATGTGTTTATATAAGTTTAATATTAATTTCCACTGCAATATTCTGCAATATTCTGATGATAACCTACCACAAAGCCACATATCATCCTGTTTATATCAAAAATATCCACCACATAACAATATTTTATAATATACACTTTATAATATTGCCAAAGTATCACTATATTTGCAAATACAACTTATAGAATATATCACAATTTACGTTTTATAAATAATGAACGAATATATAGGATTATTATCACAAGCGAACTATTGGTCTAATCAGAAAGATTCATTCATCACACCTCGATTACGTTATCTTAATTCGATTGTAGGGTATATTGGAAACAAACTCATTAAAACTCTTATAGGGCAACGCAGTACGGGGAAATCTACTTTGCTTCGCCATATCTGTCACCATCTTTTACAGCAAGGAGTATCACCACGAAACATATTATACATCGACAAAACACTGACCGATTCGGGCATCACGACCCTTTCTTCTTGCATTGATGATTTACTCTCTGCTTATCACACACACATACATCCTATTGGAAAGATTTACTTATTTATTGAAGAGGCACAAAACATTCCCAATTGGCAACAATTTGTTTATACCTGTTCACAAAATAACGACATCAGCTATGAATTATTCATAAGCAGCTCCACTAAAGAGCCATTGATAGAATCAGGTGCCATAAACCTGCCTCGATATTGTGTTTATTTTGAAATACTACCTTATAGCTATTTGGAGTATATATCTCTTCAAAAAGAAGATATAACATCTACAACCTATCGCAACTACATAGATTGCGGGGCAATGCCTGCATTTACATCATCGCAAACAAGCGAAAAGAACCAATACCTATTGTCCTTGAAAAACACGATATTACTCCGCGACATCATTCTGCATTACCGCATCAAAGATCCTATACTCTTAGAGCAACTTTTTATTTATCTTTTAAGCAATGTTTCGCAAGCTCTTTCCATAAATCAATTAGTCAATCATTTCTCAAGTCAGTTACAAAAAACCAGCTATGAGACCATTGCTAACTATATTTCCTACTTAGAAAAAACTTATCTTATACATCGAGTTGAAAGAATGCAAGTGAAGACAAAGGAACTTGTATCGGGAAGCTGCAAATATTACATCAACACCTGGGGTTTTAACAAGTACCTTTACAACACATACAGCAACGACATTGAAGTAAAATTAAAAAATCAAATCTACCTTACGCTCCGGGATGCAGGTTATCAGATAAACACAGGAATACATCGCAATCGCAGTATCGATTTTGTAGCACGGCTAAAGGATCGCCTCATTTATCTACAATGCACCACCACTATTGGTAATATTACAGCATACGAAGAACTATATGCAACACTCGCTTCAATACAAGATAATTATGAAAAATGGATTGTTACCCTTGATAGCAATGCAGCTCCTTCACGTGAAGGCATACTCAACATACAAGCTTGGAGACTATCTGAATTATTATAGAAATAGAGTGATTTTGGCTTTCTCGTGGCTTCCCGACGAGAACCATATAAACAACAAAAAACCCTACAAAATATTGATTTTGTAGGGTTTAGCTCCTTGA
>CAMTPA010000091.1 GCA_947074275.1 uncultured Bacteroides sp. | reverse complement strand
CGAGATGGAATCTCGTGACTGGAGTTCAGACGTGTGCTCTTCCGATCTTGTAACATCCAAAACACAACCGCACCACCACCTACAAAGGGTTCCACATAAACAAATTCTTTTTTTTCAAAATCCACTGGCAAGCTTCGTTCTATATCTTTTAGGAGTTGAGTTTTACCACCAACCCATTTTACAAAAGGTTTTGCTATATTTTGATTTTTATCTTTCATTCGAATGATGTTCTTAATGTCTAAAAATTAGAAATAGATACTGCGTGCATAGAGTAAACTTAGCCTTTAGCCGAAGGTAACTACAAAATTAACACGAAATATTTAAGCATCCAAACATATTACAAGTTATAAGGATTGAGTGGATGATTTAAGAGATTTTTTGGTGATAACATTAAATACGTAATAAACAAAAAAGGGGCGTATCACATACACCCCTACAAGAATCATTATCGATTACAATTAATGGCCTCCGCAGCATTTCTGTTCCTCTACACAAGGTTTTTCAGCAACAGGAGTAGCCTCAAGCTCTAATTTCTTAAACTCGGCTATCAATTTGGCTTCATCCAATCGCTTAGTCGAGTATGTGATGTCTACCGTTTGGTCGGGGATGCTACATTTCACTTTCTTCACACCACGCATTGGTCCAAAGTGGTTTTCTACTTTTTTCACGCAACTTCTACAATCGAGCTTTACGCTAAACAACACTTTTGCTTCGTCGGCATTTTGCGCCGAGGCATTGAATGCAAACAGCGACACCATCGCCATCAATACAAATACTTTAAAATTCATCATCGTTTTCATAACTGTTTCATTAAATTTTAGTTATACAATATCGTTCATTTATTCTCTTTCATTTCATTTGCCTTCATCAGCCTTTGTAGCATCCTGAAAACGAATAGCTTGCAGGACAACAAAGAAGATTTGACCGTAACAACATCCGGATGTTGTGATATAAAACATCCGGATGTTTTGGTGTAAAACACCCGGGTGTTGTGGTGCAGAACATCCGGGTGTTGTTATCGTTATACATCCGTTTCTCATTTCTTCCCTACGGTGCCTCTACTTGCTACCACACCACACCGAGCGGAATAAGCACGTGCTATATGCGCGGGATAGACCAACGCAAGCCCACATAGAACTTCGGCCCGTGAACAGGCCCCCACACCATAGAAGCATCGAAACGTGAGTTTTCGCCCCACGGATTTGCCACATCGATAATGGGGTTCTTCTGGCGGTATCCCGTCAGGTTTTCGCCTCCCACATACACACTCAGTTCTTTGTAGTTGAACGTGGCTTGCGCACTGAGCGACACATAAGAGGGGAAATCGGGTTTCCAAAGCGGGTCTACCGTGCCGGGATTGGGCATACGTCCACCGCCGTTGAACTGCGAAGTTGCATCAAACTGCCACATTCCGCTGGGTGTCTGATACGATGCGGTAATCAGCCCCTTGTAGCGATTGGTGAGGGGTTTAGTCATCAGCTTGCCGTCGTAGGTGGTTTTTGCATCAGTCCAGCGATAGGCTCCTGTCATTGTGAATCCTTTAAAGAAGGGATACGAAACTTCTATCTGTGCGTTTTGAGCAAACGAGCGTCCGTTTAGGTTGGAAAAAGTGACACGCATGGGGTCTTCGAGATTGGCCACCACCTGCTTGTCGAAATCGGTGTAGTAATACTCCAGCATCACCGACATATCTTTGCCAAACAACGGAAAAGTGAAATGTGCGCTCGCGCCATAGTTCCAAGCCGATTCGAAAGGGTCTAAACCTTTGTCGAACACCATTGTGCGGCTGCTTGCCAAAAGGTAGCTGTTTTCCACCAGCACATTGGCTATGCGATAGCCACGACCGACCGAGGCACGAAGGCTAAGCAAGTCGCCCTCAAACGGATTGTATTTGAGATGCAGACGTGGAGTGACAAAGAAACCGTGGTCTTGACTGTAATCGCCACGCACGCCAGCCAACAGGGTGAATCGGCTGTAATAATCGAACGTGTATTGCGCATAGGCTCCGGTAATGGCATCGGTGCGCTTTAGCTTGATGTTGTCCAGCCCCACCACTCGTTCATCTTTCAGCTTTTCGTTGTAGTGGTCGTAGTTCAAACTCACTCCCGTGCTTATTTTATTCTTCGAGTCAAACTCGGTTTCAAACATCAAGTTGGCATAGATATTCTGTTGTGCCACATCAAAAACGGTGTGCCCGAAGCTTGATTTCTGATCGTGGTAAGTGCCCGACAGAATCAGTGCCATATTGGTATTTTTTTCGTGATTGAAGATATAGCCGTTTTTGGTGAACAACAAACCTCGGTTGGTAGTAATATCTATCTTATAAGGGTTTTCGATGTGCGAGTTATGACCAATTTGCCCACTCTCACGACTTTCGTGTACAAAGTTGGCTCCTGCTTGGAATATGTAATTGGACGATTTATAATACCAACGATTCATCACGTTGAATTGCTCGGTTTTGGGCATATCCAAAAAGCCGTCATCATCGGAATCGTGCGACATCTTTTCGCGCGAGTAGTGAAGCATCAAACCCGTAGCCAGTTTGGGGTTGAGGTTAAAGTTTACATCCATATTGCCCTCGAGCCTACCTGTATGCGCTGCAAAAAGATTGATAAAAAGCGGATCGGCAGTTTGTGGCTTTTTGTAGTCGATGTTGATTTGCCCCGTCAAGGCCTCGTAGCCATTCTTCACCGACGAAGTGCCTTTCGACACCTGAATACCTTCCATCCACGGCCCGGGCACGTAGCTCAGTCCGTAGGGCGAGGCTGCTCCTTGCAGGTTGGGAATCTGTTCGGTGAGCATCTGCACATAAGTGCCCGATAAACCCAACAGTTTAATTTGCCGAGCACCCGTAGCAGCATCGCTATAAGCCACATCTACCGAAGCGTTGGTTTCGAAACTTTCGGCAAGGTTGCAACAAGCGGCTCTGCACAGTTCGTCGTAAGTTATCTTTTGCATCTGCATAGCATCCATACGCGAATTGAGCGTGCCTGTGCGACGTGCGCTCACCACCACTTCGTCGAGACTTACCTCGCCCTTGAGCACAATGTTGAGATACACAGCGGGATTGGTCACGGTAAGGGTGTCGGTAGTATGCCCGATGTAGCTTGCCACCAAATGATTGGTAGCTTTGGAAAGCTCTATATCAAATTCTCCATCCACATCGGTCACTCCACCTATCGAGGTGTTTTGCCAACGAAGATTTGCCCCTACAATGGGTTCGCCATCGGCATCAGTTACTTTTCCTTTGAGTCGGCTGTCTGCAAATAGTGCAGTAGAAACCGCAACAGCCAATGCGGTAAGCAAGATTTTATGTAATTTCATTCCAGTTATTCCTAAATTAATTAATGCAACAATAAAGTCGAGCCTCAACATACAGAGACACGATAACATCAATAAATAAGGAATGGCTTAAATAAGCAGAATGGCGTTTTTGGCAAGTATTTCGCGCCCTTCATCGCCCGGCGGAAGATAGTATGCCAATAATGGAACGGGAGCAGAGCTACACACTGCTGGATTGAAGCAGAACAGCTCTATGATAATAGGTAGTGGAGCCAAGAACGAAACCACATAATCGGTATTCTTTACGGGTTTCAGTTGCACAAAGTCGTTCTTCATACAAGGCTCTTTGGGGTTGCAATTGTGACAGCCACAGTCATCTTCACCAGCTTCGGCGTGGCTATTGCAACAGCTATGCGAAGAGGCTTCTACCTGCTTGCAGCAAAAATCGGTAGTAGATGAGTAGCAGTCGTGCAGATTGGAGTGCGTAGAATGAAACGTTTCGCTATGAGCGTGATCGACCACCGTAAAGAGGCTTACCTCCTTGTGGTTGCAGCAAAAGCTCAAGATGTTTACACCCATTGTTCCAATGGCAACAACGAGCACAAGCAGTAAAGACGATATTTTCATCATTCGATTCACAATGCAAAAATAGTGAACATTAATAAGGTGGGAAGTTTATGTTTTACAAAAATTAAACTAATTAAGATAGTATAACAAAGTATCTATAAAAAAACGTGCGCTGCATCTGTTTTTTGAAACATAGATGCAACGCACGCGATGTTAGTTATTTATGAAACACTTTTATTTCAAACTCACCACCACAAGCTGACTTTGTGGAAGACAAGGGATGTAAAGCGAATCGTTCAGGATAGAAATATCGGCAGGCCCAGCCAACTGAACACCATCAATGGCAAGTAATTCTACCGCTTTGGTTTTCAAATCTACATATCCTACTTCACCATCTACCCAACTTGTGAAATAGAGTTTATCGCCCTCAAGAGCCAAGCCATCATATTGTCCTTGACGAGTGATAAGTTTCTCTACCACTGGGCTATGAATATCTTGAATGAGATAAATCACATTATCGGCTGTGGTTTGTCCATCGGCGGGATAAGATGCGATGTAAAGTTTATCTCCATCAAGTGCCAATCCATTGGCTCCTACCACATCGGCATACTCAGTAAGTTTATCGGCAGAAAGAGTAGCAGGGTCGGAAACATCAAGCGTAAAGAGCTTGCCAGTATTGGTCACCGACACATAAGCCACTTTGTCTTTTATCACAATATCGTTCACAAACAAGTTTGCACCTGGAAAGAGAACTATTTGTGGTGCTGCGGTTTTGTCTTTCAGATTGTATACCACCACTTTACTCACATCGGCAATGTAGAGATAATCATCGGCTACCGCCATACCTTTAGGTGCACTCAACACGCCATCATTTACAATAAAAGGTTTAGCCTCTTTCCCTTCGATAATCGATACATATCCTTTTCCATCGCTATTGAGCGGACTTAGTGTCTCACATCCAAAGTTGGACACCAACAGCGAAGAGCCATAGGGCACACTACCTTCACAGAATTTCAGGCCTTGTGTGATGACAGTTGTTTTCTCTGCCACCGCTTCTTTCTTTTTCGCACATCCAGCCAACGCTATGATGGCAACGAATAGAACAATTCCAATTTTTCTCATAAGTTGTTTCGAGTATTAAAATGTTACTTCACAAAGTTAACAAAATATTGATTAACCACTTATTAACACTATGAATATATAGCGACGTAGAGCTATTTCGACCAAAAAATGTATCTTTACACAGCAAAAATAGAGAAAGAATAAGAAATGGCACATCGGTTGAATACGAACAAGCAATTTATGATAGGCAATGGCATTTTGGCATTTGCCGTGATTATGGTAGTGGTGATATTTGTATATATGAGTTTACGAGCAAATGCCTTTAAGCAAACAGAACGCAACTACCAAGAGGTATACACCATCTGTTTAACAAAAGGATTTGCAGGCGAACCCATAGAGATGCACATCAACGACAGCACGGTATATGACGGATACGTGACCGCCGAGCCGCTAACCGTTGAGGTGAAACGCTTTGCCGAGGAGAACGCTCTGCTCATTGTAGACAAACAGACTGAGGGAATATCGACCTTCAACCTAAGTGAGAAGGGCGGTACATACCGATTTGAGAAAGATAAAGAAGGTATCAAGCTATTGGCACAATAAAAAAGAAACTGGCTCTAAAGGCCAGTTTTATAGTTTTTAAGCTCTTCGCGCAATGCCAATGCTTTATTATCAGTCAACTCATTGAGCAACTTCCAAAAACCATCACCGTGATTCATCTCTTTGGTGTGGCATAGTTCGTGAAGCAATATATAATCTATCAAATGCTTAGGAAGCAACATCAAATAATAAGACAGGTTAATAGACTTAGCAGCCGAACAACTCCCCCATCGCCCTTCACTCCCATTTATCTTGAGCGACTTGTAGGGCAAGCGATGTTTCTGTGATAACATATAAAGCCGCTCTGCAAGAATAATCTTAGCGTTTCTACGCAATGCCTCATCAATAACTTTGCGCAACCATTCTTGCAGCTGTTTATCGTCAAAATTGGTATCCTCGGGGCATACAATTCTCGTTTCACCCAATTCGGAGCTGGCTAAAAACTTATCACGCTTGCCTACCACCAACACCAGTTTGAAGTATTCGGCCTCTATGCGATAATCAAAATCGATTAATCGTCGCCGAGTAAGCTGTTTAATCGCCAACAATTCGGGACGAAACTGCTCTATGGCATTAAGTATGTCATTTCTACTGGTACCATTGGGCACAGTCACCTGAATATTGCCAGGCTTTCCTCTAAAAGTCAATCTACGTGCTCGCACATTCACTTTCACCACAATATCGCCTAAATGTTTGTCTTTAATAATTTGCTCCATATTTATATATAGCTTTATCAGTAGCTTTGTGATGCAAAGAAACAAATAATAGAAAAAATAAAGCAAGCTTCTGCAACCTTTTCATTCTACGTTTCGTCTAATTAACAAGAAACCAATAAACAATAAAATATGAAACGAATATTCCACATTTTCCTACTTATGGCTATATCACTTATAAGCAAAGGAAACATTTATGCGAATCAAAACACTGGTATAGACAGCAAAGTCATTACTCGCAACTACGAGGTGTATGGGTTTCACGGCATCAGCCTAAACACAACCAGCAACATTGTGATTACACAGAGCACCGATGGCACTTCATCGCTGACAATGCAAGGAAATGAAGAGCTACTGAACAAAATAAAGGTGTATGTGAAAGATGGAGTTTTGTATATAAAAGAGGGTAGAAGAGGTATGAAATATAAAAACACCAAGCTGTCCATATCGATCACCACGCCCGAACTAACTATTATAGATACTGACGGAGTAGGAAACATCAACATCAAGAATGGATTAAATACACCTTCATTGGATATAAAGAACAATGGGGTAGGAAATATTTATATCAACCAATTAAAATGCAGCTCACTCAACATCATCTCGGACGGTGTGGGAAGCATCAATATCAACGGAGAAGCAAATAATGCGATTCTACGACTAAAAGGCGTGGGCAGCATCAATGCCGAAAACTTGAAAGCTCAATCAGTAAAGGCTACTTCAGACGGGGTTGGAAATATAAAATGCTATGCTACCGAAGCTATCGACGCTTCTATCAGAGGTGTAGGTGGTATTGGTTACAAAGGAAACCCCACGACGAAGAATTTCCATCGCGATGGAGTAGGTCGAATCAAAAACATTTAAAAATAAAATCTCTCTCTCTTAAATATAAAATCATTCGTTTTGATGAGATGAATGAAACAAAGGAGACTTTCGTGAGAAAGTCTTTTTTTGTTTAGTAAAAGCCTTAAAAAATAAAAAGGTTACTGCTCACGCAGTAACCAGTCTACCAGTTAGTTTATGTATCTTTTTGAGAAGAATCGAAATACAAACGTCTCAAGTTGTTTTAATAAGCACACTAACTATTATATTTAAAGCAAATGAAAAATTCTAATCTAACGAAGGTTTTTCACCTCCCATTGTTTCGGCAAGTTTGGAAATAAACTCTCCACTCATCTCACCAGTAAAGTTGATTAAAGAAAAACGCTCGTGTTGTTGCATCAACATCACCAATTCGATAATCACATCGCGCTTTTTACGAACCACAATCCGACAGTTGCCCGTAGTATCATCGAACGACAAAAATGGTTCAAACAAACCGGTGTTTTTATCTATGATAGATAATGCTTGCTCGTAATAATTCAATCCATTTATTAAAGAAGTACACATTTGCATACTCTTCAGTTCGGATATAATTCCGAGCATATCTTTGTTTTTCTCTACATCACAATTCAATATCTCTTGCATCATCTTTGGACTAATGGTGACACAGACCAAGTTTGAATCGGTATCGTGTTCACCTCGAAAGCGTGAAGCAAAATCTTGCGCATAAGCTGCCGACGACAACAATACAGTTACAATAGCAATTAATACGCCTTTTATCATTCGGTTATTCTTTCTATACTATTCAATTGAAGACTATCCATCAACTCTTTATCTTTAGACTTGTTGATACCTTCCGAAAGCATTAACAACGCAGATGATACTTGTTGATAGGCTGCCTCAGGTGTATCATACGTATCTACATACGAATCGTAATCGTAATCAGACGCCCGTCCAGATTGCACTGAATATTGAACAACATTGCCTATCATTGCCACAAACACTACTACGGCTGCAGCTTTTAGCAAAGGCATCAATCGGCTGCGCAAAGTAATGTGTTTGGCTTCCACCACAGGCGATTCAATCAAATCAATCATCCGCTGATCGAACTCATCGCCAAGCCCCACTTCTTTTTCAGCATATTGATAAACAAACAGTTCTTTGTATGTCAACAAATGAGGGGGAACCTCTTCGCTCACAAAAAAGTGACGTAGCTGTTGTTCTTCGCCGAGCGAAGTTTCGCACTGCCAATACTTTTCCAACAATTGTTCTATTTGTTTACAATCCATAATCGTTTATTTCTAAATACCATTGCTTCACCTTTTGTCTTGCTCTGAACAGGTTTACTTTCACCTGCTCTTCGGTCAAGTTTAAGATGTGAGCAATCTCTTTATAATTCTTTTCTTCTATGTCACGTAGTTGCATTATCAAGCGTTGCTTTTCGGGCAAGCGATTGATAAGTTTATGAACCAAATGTATTCGTTCATTGCCTACCAAGCGTTCGTATGGGTTTTCTGTATCGGCTTTTGCCTCGTATTCGACAGTCAGTCCCAAAGTTTGGTTTTCTTTTTTCTGCATTTTGTCGATAGCCAAGTTTTTTGCTACCACCAATGCAAAAGCTTCTACCGACCTTAGGTCTTTCCATTCGTCACGCTTATCCCATATCCGTATAAGAGCGTCTTGCACAATATCTTCAGACTCCTCGCGGTTGAGGGTAATGCGCAAAGCTATGCGAAAGAGCTTATCTTTCAGCGGCAATACATCTTTGCGAAAACTGATTTGTTGCATCTCTATATATAATGACGGGTATAAATAAGAAAAGTTACAGAGCTTCCTTTATTTTTTGAAATTATTTTCGGATGTGAGTGCCTTGCATAGCAGCCACATCATTGGACGAGGTAATAACTACTTCGGAAACCCCTGCATTGATAGCTTCGAATGAGTTTTCAAGCTTCGGAATCATTCCACCTTGAATCACTCCTTCGTCTACATATTGCTTAAACTCTTCGGGGGTGATATGAGCAATAACACTATCATCGTCGTTCTCGTCGCGAAGCACTCCTTTTTTCTCGAAACAATAGACCAGTGTCACATCGAACTTAGTGGCAAGTGCTTTGGCTGTTTCTCCTGCAATGGTATCGGCATTGGTGTTCAGTATGTTTCCTTCACCATCGTGGGTAAGTGGTGCCATAATAGGCACGATGCCTGCTTGTAGCAAAGTAGACAGACAATCGGTCTCTACTTTTTTCACGTCGCCCACATAACCATAATCTACCTCTTTCACGGGTCGCTTCACCGAGCGAATTACATCCATATCGGCACCAGTCAATCCCAGTGCGTTTACACCGCGTGCTTGCAAACCAGCCACGATATTTTTGTTCACCAAGCCTCCATAAACCATTGTCACCACCTTCAACGTATCGGCATCGGTAATGCGACGACCGTTCACCATCTGGCTTTCGATGCCTAATTGTGCCGCAATTTTGGTAGCAGAGCGTCCGCCACCGTGTACCAATACTTTATAACCCTCCACATCTGCGAAGTCATTCAATAACTTTATCAAAGAAGCCTCTTCTTCTACAATTTTACCGCCTACTTTGATTACAGTAAGTTTCTCTTTCATAATATTTTAGACAAATTGATGTAACATATAAGAAAAGGATGAGAGGCTAAATGTTACAAATTCGACCTATCATCCTTTTTATGCGATTTTTCTTTATATTTATATCTATAAATGGGCAGTTATCACTCCAAATAAGTGTAACCATAGAGTCCCGAGCGATAGTTGGAAAGGAACTCTTTCCCCTCTTCGAGCGAAATCTTTCCCTCTTTCACCGATTTGGTCACCCACGTTTCCAAAGTGCGTACCAGCTTCTTTGGATTGTATTGCACATAGTCCAAAACCTCAGCCACAGTTTCTCCATCTATAATCTGCTCAATGTTGTAGCCCTTATCATTTACCACCACGTGAACAGCATTGGTATCGCCAAACAGGTTGTGCATATCGCCCAATATCTCTTGATAAGCTCCTACTAAAAAGACAGCTACATAATAGGGGTCTTTTCCTTTGAGACTATGCACAGGCATATAATGTGCCACGTTTCGTGTAGAGATGAAATTGGCAATCTTTCCGTCTGAGTCGCAAGTGATGTCTTGCAAGGTAGCAGAGCGGTCGGGACGTTCATCCAATCTCTGAATGGGCATAATGGGAAATATCTGATCGATAGCCCAAGAGTCGGGAAGCGATTGGAAAAGTGAGAAGTTGCAGAAATATTTATCGGCAAGTAATTTAGACAAGCCTCTAAACTCATCGGGTGCGTGCTTCAATCCACTGGCTATCTGATTGATTTCGCGAGTGATAGACCAGTATAGGCGTTCAATCTGAGCACGAGTTTTGAGATCGACAATGCCGTGGCTAAAGAGGTCGAGAGCCTCTTCACGAATCTGCTGAGCATCGTGCCAAGCCTCCATCATCCGGTTTTGATTCAGTAAGTCCCAAATCTTGTATAGCTCTTGTACCAGCTCGTGCGCATCAGGGCCAATCTCTTCATTTTCATCCCATTGGGGTAAAGTAGTTGTTTCGAGCACCTCAAACACCAACACCGAGTGGTGGGCAGTCAATGCACGTCCGCTTTCGGTAATGATATTGGGGTGTGGAATGCCATTTTTGTCGCTGGCATCAACCAAAGTGGAAATGGAGTCGTTCACATACTCTTGAATGGAATAGTTCACGCTGCTTTCGCTGCTCGATGAGCGTGTGCCGTCATAATCTACACCAAGACCTCCGCCAATGTCTACGAACTCCACATTGAAACCCATCGCGTGTAATTGCACATAAAATTGCGATGCTTCGCGCAACGCAGTCTTGATGCGACGAATCTTAGTGACTTGACTACCGATATGAAAATGAATCAGTTTCAGACACTCTTTCATTCCTTTCGATTCCATAAAATCGAGAGCTTCGAGAAGTTCGCTCGAGGTAAGTCCAAACTTGCTGGCATCACCTCCCGACTCTTCCCATTTACCACTACCCGATGAGGCAAGTTTAATGCGAATACCAATATTTGGCATCACCCCAAGTTGCTTCGCCATCTTAGCTATCAGTTTTAGCTCGTTTAGCTTCTCTACCACCAGAAAAATTCGTTTCCCCATTTTCTGTGCCAAAAGAGCCAACTCGATGTAACTTTCGTCCTTATAACCATTGCATATAATCAACGAATCTGAATCGGTATTGATAGCAATCACCGCATGAAGTTCGGGTTTAGAGCCAGCTTCCAGCCCCAAGTTGAATTTCTTTCCGTGGCTGATAATTTCCTCTACTACGGGGCGCATCTGATTCACCTTAATGGGGTAGATGATAAAGTTTTGAGCTTTATAACCATACTCCTCAGAAGCTTGTTTAAAACAAAGAGCCGTTTTCTCAATCCGATTATCCAAAATATCGGGAAAACGAACCAGCATCGGTGCAGCTACATCGCGCAACTGCAATTCGTCTACCAACTCTTTCAGGTCTACGGCCACTCCATTTTTGCGTGGAGTCACCACTACGTGTCCTTTTTCATTGATACCAAAGTACGAAGTGCCCCAACCATTGATGTTGTATAGCTCTTCCGAATCTTCAATACGCCATTTTCTCATTTTTCAGTATTCAATTGTATATTAATAGAATATATTAAGAGGACAAAAGTAATTATAAATAGAAACTCACACACCAAATAGACACGTTTTTTAACGAAACCATTGATAAGTGTAGTTTTTCATCCATCAAAAGGTGTCCTTTTTGCTTAGAAAACTATGATTATAAACTCTGACTCTACCCCTTTAGTTCATTCTTTTCAAATTGTATTTACTATAAAATAAGCTTGCTAACATAACACACTATGAATCAAAGCATCAAGCACCGTCACATTCATCATTTTATTTCTCAAAAGCAAGAAAACACAAAAACAGCTAACTTTAGTATGTTGTACATTTACCAATGCAAAAGTAGATTTGCATACTATAATATTACAGACTATGAATAGCAAAGAAATACTTATCACGTTTGGTAACACCGTAAAGAGACTTCGGATAGAACGCGGCCTGTCACAAGAAAAGTTAGCAGAGTTAGCCAACGTTCATAGAACCTATATTGGTATGATTGAGCGTGCTGAGAAAAACATCACGCTCTTGAATATTGAGAAAATATCAAAAGCTTTAGAATAGCGGTCAGCCAGCTGCCACATTTCGTGAAGTGAAAAAGTTGGGATATAAATTTGAAGAGGTAGATCCCAAGATCGGAAGAGCACACGTCTGAACTCCAGTCACGAGATTCCATCTC
>CAMTPA010000090.1 GCA_947074275.1 uncultured Bacteroides sp. | reverse complement strand
GCCATCCATATTCTATCTTCTTCATCTACATAAATGTCTTTGATAGCATTGCCATTCATATTGTTGTTTCGCTCATAATCGGCAACGATAAATGGCTCAACGATTCCTGTTTTTAGATTTAATATATGTATTCCGGAACCATTTGTGGATATTAACACCTGATTGTCTTTGTAGGGCTCTATAGTGTTAATGTTCATGTCGGACAAATGAAAAGTAGGCTTACTGTAAAAGTCGGTTGTAGGGTCTATAAAGCAAATACCTTTCCCTGTTGTTCCTATAGCGAGTTTTTTTAATTCTGTATCGTAATAGAGGGCATTAATTGGGTATCCTATATCATCATTTCCTAAAAATGAAGCATATATTGACTTTAGAGTGTCATTTGCAAGTTTTGCGTAGTGTATTCGTCTTTCAGTTCCAACAAAATATTCATTATCATTTATTGGAACGATACATTTTACATTGGGATTAAACTGTAGATGAATCTCTTTTCCTTGCTTGGTTTGAGTATTCCATAGATATATTTTTTTTTGTGTGCAAAGCCATAAGTTATTCCTTGAATCAATAAAACTGAAATTTACGTTTGTTAAATCGGTGGATTGGGTTTCAGGTATTCGATAAACCAGTTTGAATATGTCATACGTATTATCATATTTAAAAACTCGTCCCTCTTTGCCTGCTTCATAAAGAGTGCCTTTGGAGTCAGTCATCAACCAGTTTAGAGAATGAAGTGATTGAATTTCTTCAAATCCATCTTTTAGCTTGTAATTCTTAAATGTTTTTCCATTGTATCTATCAACTCCGTCACGGGTAAGAAACCACATATACCCTTTGGCATCTTTTTCTATTTGATACACTCTTCTATTACTTAATCCATCTTCTGGGCCAAGGTACTTGAATGTCTGCGACCAAGATACGATTGGTAGTAAGATTAAAAATAAAAAATAATATCTCATTTTTAATAGAGTTTTCAAGATTAATGTTGCTTTTTTTATAGTATGCAATATACAAATTTAATGTTTTTATTTTATACGAAAGCTTTTTTTAGTTGAAAAATATCTGTGATATTGAAATAAGTGTTATTATCTGTTTTTTTTGTAGTTGATTTTTAATATTGGTACAAGTTGGCAGAAAAAGAAAGCTCCTTCTTGTTGAAGTGGTCAGCAAGAAGGAGCTTTGAAAGTTTTTGATAAAATGTTGTTATTTAGCTGTTTCTATCCATTTGCGTGCATTGACAAATGCTTCCATCCATGGGGTGATTTGATCGCACTCTTTGCGATTAGTAGGATAATAAGCATTTTGCCAAGGGAAGATTGCTCTTTCCAAATGAGGCATCATTGCCAAGTGGCGGCCATCTTCGCTTGCCAAGGCAGCTATTGAATAATCAGACCCGTTTGGATTGGCTGGGTATTCGTCATAAGAATATTTGGCAACTATGTTGTATTTGTCTTCTTCATAAGGAAGAGAAAACTTTCCTTCGCCGTGTGCTACCCAAATGCCCAATTTGCTTCCACTCAACGAACCAAACATAACGCTACGATTGGTTGGGATTGTTACACCTACAAATGTAGATTCAAATTTATGAGAGTTGTTATGTAGCATTCTTCCTTTTTTCTCGTGCTCAGGATTGATGAGACCCAGCTCCATCATCAGCTGGCAACCATTGCAGATACCGAGTGATAAAGTGTCTTGACGGGAATAGAATTTATCCAAAGTTTCTTTTGCTTTAGGGTTGAACAGGAATCCACCTGCCCATCCTTTGGCCGAACCCAAAACATCTGAATTAGAGAAGCCACCACAATAAACTACCATATTCACATCTTCCAATGTTTCGCGTCCACTAATGAGGTCAGTCATAGTTACATCTTTCACATCAAAACCTGCAAGGTAAAGTGAATAGGCCATTTCCCGTTCTCCGTTTGTGCCTTTTTCGCGGATGATAGCTGCACGGACACCACTTGAGGTGCGGCGATCGGGACTAATACCAAATTGTGATAGTTTACCAGTAAACTCAGGCATAAACGCAAATTCTAACGGCTGCATTTTGTAGTTTTCAAAGCGTTGTTTTGCACATTCATTCATCGATTGTTTGCGGTCGAGCAAATAAGAAGATGAATACCATACTTCACGCATATAATCGATACCAAACTGGTAGGATGCACCATCTTTAGATACCATAATATGACGTTCATCGGTAGGCTTACCAATTTTGATAAAACCGATACCTGCATCTTCTAATATCTTCTTAACCGACTCCTTGTTTTTGTCGGCTACTTGGATTACGATACCTGGGTTTTCAGCAAACAAAACCTTCACAAGGTCGTGTTCTTTGATTTTGTCAAGTTCAATATTCATACCGCCTTCTACGTTGGCAAAGCACATTTCGAGTAATGCAGTAATTAAACCACCCGCCGAAATATCGTGACCAGCCAATATGAATCCTTTGTGGACTAATTCTTGAACAGCTAAGAAAGCATCACGGAAATATTCTGCATTTTGTACTGTTGGTACATCATCGCCCACTTTGCCAAGTGATTGAGCAAATGCCGAACCACCCAGTTTTAGTGCGTCAAAGCTAAAGTCAATATGATAGAATGTAGATTTTGCATCGTTTACCATTACTGGTGAGACTACTTTTTTTACATCTGCTACTTCTGCACCAGCCGAAACAATCACCGTTCCTGGAGAAACGACCTTTGAGCCATCAGGGTATTTCTGAGTCATAGACAATGAGTCTTTACCTGTTGGAACATTGATTTGAAGCGTGCAGCAAAAATCACTCAAAGCTTTTACTGCGGAATATAGACGTGCGTCTTCCCCTTCCTGAGAGCGACACGGCCACATCCAGTTGGCAGACAATGAAATGGTATCCATACCATCAGCTAATGGTGCCCATATAAGGTTGGTCAATGCCTCGCTCACTGCAAGCACAGAACCTGCGGCTGGATTGGCCAGGGCTGCTTGGGGAGCGTGTCCGATAGATGTTGCGATTCCTTTTTCTCCACGAAAGTCGAGTGCTACCACACCGCAATCACTTAATGGTAGTTGAATTTCTCCTTGGCATTGTTGGCGAGCAATTTTACCTGTAACCGAACGGTCTACTTTATTGGTCAACCAGTCTTTGCAAGCCACGGCTTCAAGTTGAAGTACATTGGTGAGGTATTCGTGAAGTTGTGATAGTTCGTATTGAGGCATTGCATAATGCCTTTCTACGGTTTTGTCTATCATATATGTTTTAGGAGATGAGCCGAACATTTGGTCTACCGCTAAATCGAATGGGCGTATACCATCGGCTTGTTGGAACGAGAAGCGATGGTCGCCAGTTGTTTCACCAACTACATACATTGGAGCACGTTCACGTTCTGCGATCTTGCGTACGTGTTCAATGGCTTCTTCTTTGATAAGAAGACCCATACGCTCTTGTGATTCGTTGGCAATGATTTCTTTTGCAGAAAGCGTTTTATCACCAATAGGCAATTGGCTCATATCAATCACACCGCCACACTCTTCTACAAGTTCTGATAAACAGTTCACGTGGCCTGCCGAACCGTGGTCGTGGATAGATACAACAGGATTGTTTTCTTCTTCACAAAGGGCGCGAACTACATTGTATGCACGTTTTTGCATCTCTGCATTGGCGCGTTGCACTGCATTTAGTTCGATGCCGCTACTGTAACGACCCGTATCAACCGATGAGACAGAACCGCCACCAAGACCAATGCGGTAGTTGTCTCCACCAATCAGCACCACTTTATTGCCCGCTTCAGGGGAACCTTTTAAACAATCGCGTTGGGCACCGTAACCCACACCTCCAGCAAGCATAATTACTTTATCATAACCGTAAACTTCATCGTTTTCGGTATGCTCAAAAGTCAATACCGAACCACAGATAAGTGGTTGGCCAAATTTATTTCCAAAATCACTCGCACCATTCGATGCCTTGATTAAAATTTGCTCAGGTGTTTGATATAACCATTTACGCACTGGCAGAGTTTCTTCCCAAATACGATCTACATCTGTACGTGGGTAAGACGTCATATATACAGCCGTGCCTGCAATAGGCCACGAACCTTTACCTCCACCCATACGGTCGCGTATTTCTCCACCTGTACCAGTTGATGCACCATTGAATGGCTCTACCGTAGTGGGAAAGTTGTGTGTTTCGGCTTTCAGCGAAATCACACTCTTAATATCTTTAATTTGGAAATAATCCGATTTAGAATGGTCGGCAGGAGCGAACTGTTCGATAACAGGTCCTTCGGCGAAAGCTACATTATCCTTGTAAGCCGAAATGATTCTGTTGGGGTTTTCTTGTGTTGTTTTCTTAATCATCGCAAATAGGGATGATTCGTGTTCTACACCATCAATAACAAATGTTCCCCCAAAAATTTTGTGACGACAATGCTCTGAATTGATTTGCGCAAAACCAAAAACTTCCGAATCGGTAAGTTTGCGTCCAAGATCTATTTCCATCTTTTTCAGATAGTCCATCTCTTCTTTTGAAAGAGCTAAACCTTCTTTCTCATTGTACGCCTCAAGGTTTTCAATGTAAAGGATTGGCTCTGGTTGGCGATTGGTTGTGAATACGCTTTGATTAAGCCCGTGATACATACGTTGCAACATAGGGTCAAACTCGGCGTTTTCGTCTCTCGCTACGAAGTATTCTTCTATGCGAACGATGTCATCAATGCCCATATTTTGTGTGATTTCTACCGCATTGGTACTCCAAGGAGTAATCATTTCGCGGCGTGGACCTACGAAGTAACCTTTCAAGTTTTCTTCGTTTTCGACTGTGGCATTGTCAAATAGCCAACAAAGTTTTTTACTGTCTTCCTGACTGATTGGTTGATTGCTTTCTACGGCAATCACGCTTGTAGAGGGAGTTCTGAAAAAAAGAATCATATTGTATATGTCGTTATGATGTTTTTACACTTGGAAAATCGACTTACTTTTCGGGCGCAAAGATAGACAAATTCATTGGGGGCTGAAAATAAAAACGTATTAAAATGAGCACTGCTTGTTTGCCGTGTTTTTGGTGCATCAAAGGCTTGTTTTTGTTTTGTTATCAATTACTTGACTTCTTTGCTCTTATTTTGGTTTTAAGCTTTTGATGCAAACTTAAATACTCTTTGCGAGTTTTGTGTTTATGAACTCTTATGAAGTTTATTGTGTTTAACAAATAAGTTGTCGCATTTAAGCCAATATTAAAAGTTCGCTCTTTTATCTTTTTGCGATTCATTTGTTTGGTGTGTTGTGACATTGGTGTGTTGCTCGAAAAAACGTTAACAGTTTATACCGTTCTCATAAAAAAGTACGATATTTGCGCCATGATTCAGATAGAGACATTATTTGATATATTGCTCAAAGGTTTTGCTATTGGTGTTATTGTGTCAGCCCCATTAGGGCCGGTAGGTGTATTGTGCATACAGCGCACACTCAATAAAGGCAGATGGTATGGCTTTATCACTGGCCTTGGAGCTTCGGTTAGCGACATTGCTTATGCGCTTCTCACTGGATATGGTATGAGCTTTATCTTTGAATACATCGATAAGAATATCTTTTATCTTCAGCTTCTCGGTAGTATTATGTTGCTCATTTTTGGTATTTATACTTTCAGAAGCAATCCAGTACAGTCTATTCGCCCCGTTTCGTCCAGCAAAGGCACTTATTTGCACAATTTTATTACAGCATTTGCTGTTACGCTGTCCAACCCACTTATTATCTTTTTATTTATCGGGCTTTTTGCGCGTTTTGCCTTTTTGCAGCCAGGCGTGCTGTTGTTCGAGACGATTACAGGTTACTTGGCAATTGCATTAGGGGCATTGGCTTGGTGGTTTGGTATCACTTTTTTTGTGAATAAACTCCGTACGAAGTTCAATTTGCGCGGTATATGGATACTCAATCGCATCATTGGTTCTATTGTGATGTTAGTATCAGTCATTGCGTTGATTTATACTTTGTTGGGCGAGTCTATCTATTAATTCTATAAAATAGAAAGGAGAAATCGAAATGAAATTAGCGCAACAACTTCGTGAGCGAAACATCGCCGAGTACCTTATATATATGTGGCAAATTGAAGATTTGCTCCGTGCTAACAATTGCGATATAGAGCGTGTTGATAGTTTGCTAATCAATCGCTACCCCGATTCGGACAAAACAGAAGTGCGTGAATGGTATAGAAATCTCATTAATATGATGCGTGAAGAAGGGGTAGTGGATCACGGTCATTTGCAAATCAACAAAAATGTGATTATTCAGCTTACTGATTTGCATAATCATTTGATTGCGTCATCAAAATATCCATTCTATAACGCCGCCTATTTTAAGGCATTACCCTATATTGTGGAGCTTCGCAATAAAAATGATAATAAAGAAGAACCAGAGTTAGAAACTTGTTTTGAAGCTCTTTATGGCATTTTTTTATTAAGGTTGCAGAAAAAAACAATCAGCGATGATACGCAAAAAGCGATTGATACAATAAGCAGTTTTTTGTCGATGCTTGCCAATTATTACGACAAAGAGAAAAAAGGAGAATTAAAAATCGAAGAATAATATGAAAATACTTATCACAGGTGCCAACGGACAGTTGGGCAACGAAATGCGTTTGCTCGCAAATGTGCATTTGCAACACGAGTACTTTTTTACGGATGTGCAAGAACTTGATATTTGCGACGAAAAAGCTGTAAAGCTTTTTGTTTATAATAATGAAGTAGACGTGATTGTGAATTGTGCGGCATACACCGCCGTAGACAATGCCGAAGACAATATGGAACTTTGCGATAAGCTAAACCACATTGCGCCTGGATATTTGGCGCAAGCAGCTCAAAGTCGTGGTGCGGGTATGATTCAAGTTTCTACCGACTATGTGTTTGATGGTACATCGTATGTGCCTTATGTCGAAACTGACCCTACTTGTCCTAATTCGGTGTATGGTTCTACAAAATTGGCAGGCGAAGAGGCTGTGCTCGGATGTTGTGAAAACTCAATGGTGATTCGTACAGCTTGGCTTTATTCTACCTTTGGCAATAACTTTGTAAAAACAATGATGAGGCTGGGACGTGAAAGAGACAAATTGGGTGTTATATTCGATCAGGTAGGTACTCCTACCTATGCACGCGATTTGGCTATTGCTATTTTTGCGGCCATTGAAAAAGGCATTGTTGCGGGTGTCTATCATTTTAGCAACGAAGGAGTATGCTCGTGGTACGATTTTACAAAGTCGATACATCGCATAGCTGGTATTGCGGGGTGTAAAGTGCTTCCATTGCATACTGCCGACTATCCTACGAAGGCAAAACGTCCTCATTACTCAGTGCTGGACAAAACAAAAATAAAAGATACATTTGGCATTGAGATACCTCATTGGGAAGAGAGCTTGATAGAATGTATAGCTCAGCTAAATGCGTAATGAATTTACTCTAAAAGATAAATGGCTAATTTAAACGAAATACAAAGACGGCGCACGTTCGCCATCATTGCTCACCCCGATGCTGGTAAGACATCATTGACTGAAAAACTGCTCCTTTTTGGTGGACAGATTCAAGTGGCTGGTGCGGTAAAAAGTAATAAGATAAAAAAAACCGCTACGTCCGACTGGATGGAAATCGAGAAACAACGTGGTATATCGGTGACTACCTCCGTGATGGAGTTTGATTATTTGGATTATAAAATCAACATTCTTGATACACCTGGTCACCAAGATTTTGCTGAAGATACCTATCGCACCCTAACGGCTGTGGATAGTGTAATCATTGTAGTTGATGGTGCAAAAGGGGTAGAAACTCAAACTCGTAAATTGATGGAGGTGTGTCGTATGCGCAATACACCTGTTATTATTTTCGTAAATAAGATGGACCGTGAAGGTAAAGACCCTTTCGATTTGCTTGATGAGTTGGAAGAGGAATTGATGATTCGCGTACGCCCTTTGTCGTGGCCTATCGATCAAGGTGCGCGCTTTAAGGGGGTGTACAATATCTACGAAAATAAGCTCGATTTGTTTCAACCATCCAAGCAGGTGATGACCGAAAAAATAGAGATAGATGTTCATTCTGAAGAGTTAGATAAGCACATTGGTGCAACTTTGGCTGATAAGTTGCGTGGCGATCTTGAGTTGATTGAGGGTGTATATCCTGAATTCGACCAACAATCCTATTTGAATGGAGAATGCGCACCTGTATTCTTTGGATCGGCACTTAACAACTTTGGTGTGCAAGAGCTTTTGAATTGTTTCGTAGAAATAGCTCCAAGTCCACGTCCTGTAATGGCCGAAGAGCGTGAAGTTTGTCCGGATGAACCAAAGTTTACTGGATTTATTTTTAAGATAACCGCAAACATTGACCCCAATCATCGTTCGTGTATCGCTTTTTGCAAAATTTGCTCAGGACAGTTTGTGCGAAATGCGCCCTATTATCACGTGCGTCACGGCAAAACGATGCGTTTTTCGTCGCCTACTCAGTTTATGGCTCAACGCAAAACCACCATCGATGAGGCTTATGCTGGCGATATAATAGGTTTGCCCGACAACGGTACTTTCAAGATAGGCGATACACTTACCGAGGGCGAAAAGTTGCATTTCCGAGGATTGCCAAGCTTTTCACCCGAGATGTTTAAATACATTGAAAATGCCGATCCTATGAAGCAAAAACAACTTGCCAAAGGGATTGATCAATTGATGGATGAAGGAGTGGCACAGCTTTTTGTCAATCAGTTCAATGGTCGTAAGATTATTGGAACGGTGGGGCAGCTTCAGTTTGAAGTTATTCAATATCGCTTGCTCAACGAATACAATGCTTCTTGTCGCTGGGAACCATTGAGCCTTTATAAGGCTTGCTGGATAGAAAGTGATGATGCAGCCGAATTGGATGCTTTCAAAAAGCGCAAGTATCAATATATGGCGAAGGATAAAGAAGGAAGAGACGTGTTTCTTGCTGACTCGAACTATGTGCTGCAAATGGCACAAATGGATTTCAAAAACATTAAATTCCATTTCTCAAGCGAATTTTAATAAATTTCTTATAAAGGTTTTAATGAAGAGGTTAGTTGCTTAATAATGAGCGGTTAACCTCTTTTTTTCTGTGTGCAGTCTTTGTCGTACCTCTATGATACCTGTTAACTATTTAGCATTTTTTATTCTTTTAAACTGTTATTCTATTATTAATTATTGCTATTTTGGGCAAAATTTTTAGTAATCCTTTAAAATAACTAATACTTTGTAATATGGAAAATCTTAGCACAGCATTTATGCTGATGGCAGTAGGTATGGTTACAGTATTTATCATTTTGCTGGTAGTCATCATTTTGGGTAAACTACTGACAGCTTTGGTTAATAAATACGCACCTGCCGAAGAAGTTGCTCCGGCCAAGCAATCTAAAGCACCAGTTGCTATTCCCGGTAATATTTTGGCTGCTATCACGGCTGCTGTAAATGTGGTAACACAAGGGAAGGGAAAAGTCACTAAAGTCGAAAAAATGTAACTTAAAAATAATACGATTGAAACTTGAAAAATATGAAGAAAGAAATTAAATTCAGTCTGGTATTCAGGGATATGTGGCAGAGTGCTGGAAAATATGTTCCCCGCGTAGATCAACTGCTAAAAGTAGCACCTGCAATTATCGAAATGGGTTGCTTTGCTCGCGTAGAAACCAACGGTGGTGGCTTTGAACAAGTAAACTTACTGTTTGGTGAAAACCCCAATGTGGCTGTTCGCGAGTGGACAAAGCCATTCAATGATGCTGGCATACAAACGCATATGCTTGATAGAGCATTGAACGGACTTCGTATGAGTCCTGTTCCTGCCGATGTACGCAAATTATTCTATAAAGTAAAAAAAGCGCAAGGTACCGACATTACTCGCACCTTTTGTGGCTTAAACGATATTCGCAACATTGCTCCTTCTATTGTATATGCCAAAGAAGCTGGAATGATTTCTCAATGTTCACTCTGTATCACTCATTCGCCCATCCACACGGTGGAATATTACACTGAGATGGCTTTAGAGCTAATCAGATTGGGGGCGGACGAGATTTGCATTAAAGATATGGCAGGCATCGGTCGCCCCGTTTCTTTAGGCAAAATCGTGGGTAATATCAAAACGGCTTATCCCGATATTATTGTGCAATATCATAGCCACGCAGGCCCAGGATTGAATATGGCAAGCATACTCGAAGTTTGTGAAGCTGGTTGCGACTACATCGATGTAGGTATGGAGCCACTTTCGTGGGGTACTGGACACGCCGATCTCATCAGTGTACAAGCGATGTTGAAAGATGCTGGATTTAAAGTGCCTGAGATAAATATGGAAGCCTATATGAAGGTGCGTTCTTTGATACAAGAGTTTATGGACGACTTCTTAGGACTTTATATCAGCCCCAAAAACCGTTTAATGAATTCGCTACTTATTGGCCCGGGACTTCCTGGCGGTATGATGGGTAGTTTGATGGCTGATTTGGAAACCAACTTGGAGTCTATCAACAAATACAAGGCTAAACACAACTTGCCTTTTATGACTCAAGACCAATTGCTCATAAAGCTGTTTAACGAAGTGGCTTATGTGTGGCCTCGAGTGGGATACCCTCCATTGGTTACACCATTTAGTCAATACGTGAAAAATCTTGCGATGATGAACGTGATTGCTATGGAAAAAGGCAAAGAGCGTTGGGGAATGATTGCTGATGATATTTGGGATATGATTCTTGGCAAGGCGGGTATGTTGCCAGGCCAGCTTGCTCCCGAAATTATCGAAAAGGCCGAACGCGAAGGACGTAAATTCTTTACCGATAATCCACAAGATAATTATCCTGATGACTTGGATAAGTATCGTAAGATAATGAAAGAAAATAAATGGGACTTCGGGCAAGATGACGAAGAACTGTTTGAGTATGCGATGCATCCAGCACAATACGAAGCTTATCGTAGTGGCAAGGCCAAAGAAGACTTCTTGGCAGATGTGGCAAAACGCAAAAAAGAAAAAGATAAATCACCCGAAGAAGATGCTAAACCAAAAACACTAACGGTTCAAGTAGATGGTCAGACATACAAAGTAACCGTGGCTTATGGAGAAACAACTCTTCCTGCTACTCCCGCTGCCGCAACAGCAACGGGCGAAGGGAAAGAGGTAATATCTCCTTTGGAAGGTAAATTCTTCTTGACTAAAAATGCACAAGAAATAGCGTTGAAAGTGGGTGATGTGGTGCAAGAGGGTGATGTGCTTTGCTACGTAGAAGCTATGAAAACCTACAACGCCATACGTGCAGAGTTTGGTGGCACTATAACTTCTATTTGCGCCAACCCAGGAGATGCAGTATCTGAAGATGATGTACTAATGACAATTGGATGATGGGAGATATAATAGATAAATTGTACGAAATGACTGCGTTTAGCAATATAGGTGCCGAACCGCAGTTTCTCATAATGTATGTTATCGCTTTTGTGTTGCTCTATTTAGGCATCAAAAAACAATACGAACCATTGCTATTAGTTCCTATCGCATTTGGCGTATTGATGGCCAACTTCCCCGGTGGTGGGATGGGAGTGGTGCAAGCCGATGAGAATGGAATGGTGCTGGTACACGGTGTGATGAAGAATATTTGGGAAATGCCTTTGCACGAGATTGCGCACGAACTGGGTATTATGAACTTTCTTTATTATATGCTGATTAAGACAGGCTTTTTGCCGCCAATTATCTTTATGGGAGTAGGGGCTTTGACAGATTTTGGTCCGATGCTTCGCAATCTCCGCCTCTCCATTTTTGGTGCAGCAGCACAGCTTGGTATATTTACCGTGTTATTGGTGGCTATTCTCATTGGTTTTACTCCCAAAGAGGCAGGTTCGTTGGGCATTATCGGTGGAGCTGATGGACCTACTGCCATTTACACTACAATTAAACTTGCGCCTCATTTGCTTGGTCCTGTTGCCATTGCTGCATATTCTTATATGGCTTTGGTGCCTGTAATCATTCCTGCTGTTGTTCGTTTGCTCTGCTCTAAAAAAGAGCTAAGCATCAATATGAAGCAACAAGAGAAGCTTTTTCCATCGGGCAAAGATGTGAAGAATATGCGCATACTGAAAATCATCTTTCCAATAGCAGTCACCACGGTTGTTGCCTTGTTTGTGCCTACCGCTGTACCTCTGATTGGTATGTTGATGTTTGGTAACTTGGTGAAAGAGGTAGGTAGTTCTACTTTCCGTTTATTCGACGCTGCATCCAATAGTATTATGAATGCTGCCACCATTTTCTTGGGGCTATCGGTAGGTGCTACTATGACTGCCGACGCATTTTTAGATTGGACCACAATCGGTATTATCGTTGGCGGATTTTTGGCCTTCGCTTTGAGCATTGCAGGTGGTATTTTCTTTGTGAAGATATTCAACCTTTGTTCTAAACGCAAAATCAATCCGCTTATTGGTGCAACGGGGTTAAGTGCTGTGCCTATGGCAAGCCGTGTAGCAAATGAAATAGCTTTGAAGTACGACCCTAAAAATCACGTGCTTCAATACTGTATGGCAAGCAATATATCAGGGGTGATTGGCTCGGCTGTTGCTGCTGGTGTGCTTATTTCTTTCTTGTCTTAAAGGAGAGTAATTCAAAGATCGGAAGAGCACACGTCTGTACTCCAGTCACGAGATTCCATCTCGTATGC
>CAMTPA010000089.1 GCA_947074275.1 uncultured Bacteroides sp. | reverse complement strand
TTTGTAGGAATTTAAACCAAGTAGAAATCAGACAGAGTTTAAATTACACTCCCAGTTATGAGGCTAAACCATGCTGGGGAGATTAGTTTTATACTATTCTCGGATGCTTACCTATTATGACACACCCTCGTTTTTTCTTTCCTTTATTTCAAAGCATTCATCGCCTTTTCATAATTGGGTTCCTCCACTATTTCTGGAACCAATTCTGTATAAATAACTTTCCCATCTTTGTCTATCTCAACAATAGCACGTGCCAACAAGCCAGCTAATGGGCCATCTTCCATACGAACACCATACTTCTCGTCAAAGTCAGTAATCCGAAAATCTGATGCTGGAATTACATTCTCAATACCTTCTACTGAGCAAAAACGTCCATTTGCAAAAGGAAGGTCTTTTGATATAGCCAACACAACTACATCTTTCATATTAGCAGCCAACTGATTGAACTTACGTACTGAAGTAGCGCAAACACCAGTATCTAAACTTGGAAAAATATTTAAAACTACTTTTTTTCCTTTCAAATCTTTTAATGAGATTGTCGACAAATCATTTTTCACCAATTCGAAATCGGGAGCAGTTTCACCAACTTTTATAAACTCACCAACCAATTTCACGGGTTGTCCTTTAAATTTTGTTGTTGCCATAATTGATTATTCATTAAATATTAAATACACTATAAATATAGTATTACTCACAACAACCCAACAAATATTAGGTTCAAAATCATCGTCACTTATAGTTTCTTTTTTTATCTAAGTATCTGGCAATGCCAAAAAATCAACTCCTTTAAACTCTTTATCTACTATTTTGTTAATCTATCAAAACCCAATAATTCAAAGTATAAACAATAAAAAATAAATGTATGGGAACAATTTTTGATGAGATTCAGCACTCTGTAAAAAACTGGTGGCTATCTTTAATATTAGGTATTATTTATGTGGGAGTAGCCATTTGCTTGATGTTTGCACCTATGGATAGCTACATCGCATTAAGCATTGTATTTAGTGTTACAATTTTAGTAACTGGTATTTTCGAAATTCTATTTTCAATCACCAACCGGCACATATCAAGCTGGGGATGGTATTTGGCAGGTGGAATTATCGACGTAGTAATTGGTATATATTTAATAGCCTTCCCTATGATAAGTATGGAAGTTATACCATTCTTAATTGCATTCTGGCTAATGTTCCGTGGTTTTTCTTCTATTGGCTATTCTATGGACTTGAAACGCTATGGCACACGCGAATGGGGTTGGTATTTAGCGTTCGGCATATTTGCTATTCTGTGTTCGCTATTAATCTTGTGGCATCCTGCAATAGGTGCATTATATGCAGTATATATGATTGCTTTCGCATTTTTAGTAATCGGTTTCTTCCGAATTATGTTATCGTTTGAGCTAAAAAATCTGCATAAACGTGGCAATAATACACAGGCCTCTTAACACAGAATGTATCTATATAAAAAAACCACCAAACATATAAAACGTTTGGTGTTTTTTTATATAGATAAAAACCTGCTCTTATTCTACTTTCTTTTTAGAAGCCGTACTTTTTTTGGTAGTTGTGGTCTTCTTTTTCTTTTCTATTTTTTCTTTTTCTATTTTTTTCTCTTCCTTGCATTTTAATACATCAAGTTCTTTATGCAGCTCAGATATTTCTTCACCTTGATTACGAATTGTTGTCAGCAGTGAATTTAGTTCTTCATTATCAATATCCTCAGGATAGAGAGAATCTACTCGATTAATAAAATCACCAAGAATATTCATATAATTAGTGAAAGCATCATACGGAGAGTCGTAAATACCACGATTTAGCCACATACCATTGTTTTTCGTAGTCATAAAACGAAAATTATTGCTTGCTTGTAGATAATCCCAGTCTTGTTTTATACGGCGATCATCGCAAATATGTACTCGTTCGGCTACACTATATAACTTATTGAATGCCTCACGCTGCATCACATTACCCAACCAGCAGCTTGTATCACGTTCTTCATCAACCCATGATATAGGATAGGGTATATCAATTTGAGATACAGATTTCAACTTGGTCACAACTTCGGTAGGAGTAGAGAAAGTAATACCACGCTCTTTGGCACAAGCAGGCAAAGCTTTCAAAAATTCAAGGATATTAGAAGAAAGCGGTTGAACTAATCCCAATGATTTTAATTCCATAAAAATATTGATCACTTGTTCCTCAGGTGGAAAAGCATCAATCCAACTTATATACTTATCTGCAAAAAGAGGGTATTCGCTCCAATCAGAATTTGAAAAGCGCAAACTTATATCATCCGATAGTTTATAATCACGAAGTAATAACTTCAAGTTAGGATTCATATTACAATGATACACATAGTGCGGACTTTTCCAACCTAAAATATGTTTTGCTCCTTCTGTAAGCATACCTTTAAAGCCCATAGATGCTACCAATGCGCCTATTTCATCCGAATAAATCAAACTTGAATTGCGAAATACTTTTGGTATTTTACCAAACATTTGTTTGATTTTACGATTCATACGCAAAACTTCTTCTTTGAAGCATTCTTCGTTTGCCAAAGATGACAAACCGTGCGAATAAGGTTCGCTCAAAAATTCGCAGCACCCAGTATCATTTAACTGCATCAATAAATCAACAACTGCTGGTGCGTGAATCTCTAATTGTTCTAAAGCTACACCCGAAATTGATAATGCGACCTTAAAATAGCCATCTGAGTTTTTAGCCATTTCAATCAAAGTAGTCAAAGCTGGAATATACGAACGCTCGGCTACTTCATTTATAGAAGTCTCATTTGCATAATCGTCATAATAATAATGGTCAGTACCAATATCGAAAAAGCGATAGCGTTTTAGATGAATGATTTGATGTATTTCGAAATAAAGACAGATTGTTCTCATATCTATATTGTATTTTAATTTTAGTAATTCTTGATAACGTCTTCGTAGATAGCTCTCACTTTATAGCCCACATTTTCCCAAGTTATGGCATCCACTTCTTTCTTTCCCTCATCACGCAAATATTCGTAAAGAGCTGGGTAAGTACAAATTGAATAAATAGCATCTGCCATAGCGTGAATATCCCAATAATCGGTTTTAATACATTTATCCAATATTTCGGCACAACCCGACTGTTTAGATATAATAGTAGGTACACTACACTGCATCGCTTCTAATGGCGAAATACCAAACGGTTCGGAAACCGAAGGCATAATATAAACGTCACTCGATTTCAAAACCTCATACACTTGATTACCTTTCATAAAACCTGGGAAATGAAAACGATCGGCAATACCTCTTTCAGCAGCCAGACGAATCATTTGATTCATCATATCACCACTCCCGGCCATTACAAAACGAACATTTTTAGTGCGCTTCAATGCCAATGCAGCAGCCTCAACAAAGTACTCTGGTCCTTTTTGCATAGTGATACGTCCCAAGAAAGTCACCACTTTTTCTTTTGGATTTTTTCTTGGCACAATATCTACAATATCCTGCGAAAGAGGTGAAACTGCATTGTGAACAGTAGTGACCTTACGCGGGTCTTGAAAATACTTATGAATCACAGTCTGACGTGTCAATTCACTTACACACATAATATGGTCAGCGTGATCCATCCCATTCTTTTCGATAGCATATACCGTTGGGTTTACATTGCCACGGCTACGATCAAAATCGGTAGCGTGAACGTGTATCACAAGTGGTTTGCCCGATATTTGTTTAGCGTGTATCCCAGCAGGATAAGTCAGCCAATCGTGTGAGTGAATAATCTCAAACTCTTGTTTGCGTGCCACAACACCTGCTACTATTGAATAATTGTTGATCTCTTCGTGCAAGTTATCTGGATAACGTCCAGAGAACTCAATACAGCCCAAATCATTTGTATTCAAATAATTAAAGTCGGCATAGATATGATTGCGAAAATCATAGTAGTCTTGTGGATTCATATATCCACCTATCCTACTCTGCACGTGTCCCCAATCTACATCGCGCCAAACGACAGGCACACTATTCATCCCTACTATCTTTAAGAAGCTCTGATCTTCATCACCCCACGGTTTGGGAATACAGAATGTTATGTCTAAATCTTCTTGGAGAGACATTCCTTTTGTCAATCCATAACTGGCAGTTCCAAGGCCACCTAAAATATGAGGAGGAAACTCCCATCCAAACATTAATACTTTCATCGTGTGGTCCTCCTCTTATAAATTATATTTAGATAATAGTTTCAAAATACGCAAAATCTCTGCAACATTCATCGCAAACGATACCGCTCCACGACCTTTAAAAGGAGGATTTCCATCAAAAAGTTCAGGTAATGAACCTATGCAATGGTTGGTCATTTCGGCTTCAAAACCAATTAATTGTCGTTCCACAAAAGAGACTCCACTCATTTTATAGATTTTCAGATAGGCCTCCATATAAAAGCCCATAAGCCACGGCCAAGCAGTGCCCTGATGATAAGCGTAGTCTCGCTGCAATTGCGGTCCTACATAATTGGGATTGTATCCACCACTCTTCGGGCTTAGTGTCCGCAATCCTTTTGGGGTAAGCAACTCTTTCGTTACAATATCAAGTACCTGTTTCTTCTGAACTCTATCCAAAGGAGAATAGTCAAAAGCTACTGTAAATATCATATTAGGTCGAACGCTCCAATCCATCATATTCCCATCCACATAATCGAAAAGATAGCCATATTCATTGCGGAATACATCAACAAAAGCAACTCCTGTTTTTTCGGCTTGTGCATCGAGCGAAACAGCCAACGGCTCGTTGCCACCTTCACGCAGCAAATCGGCTACAAAACGAAGGGCGTTATACCACAATGCGTTTATTTCTACGATGTAACCAGTACGAGGAATAACAGGTTTACCATTGACAGTGGAGTTCATCCAAGTAATAGGTTTATCCATTCCATTGGCATAAAGCAAACCATTCTCATGCAAAAACAGGTTGTCGTGTTTGCGTTTGATAATGAAGTGCATTATTTCTTCGAGAAGAGCACCATACTTGCTTCTGCATTGTTCGTGCGAGGTTTCTTTAGCATATTGTTGAAGTGACCAAACAGCCCAAAGTAACACATCGGGGTCGTCCAGTTCGTTGATGTTGTGAGCCAGCGATTCACCACTGATGTAATTGCGAATTGCTTTTTCGGCAGTAGCCATTACATCTTCAAATTCATCCACTTCGTCGATGGCAAGTGTTAATCCAGGTAATGCGATAAACATATCACGCGCACGGCATTTAAACCACGGATAACCTGCAAGCAAACAATGATCGTCGCCTTGTTTGTTGTGAAACTGATGTGCCGAGTTTTTCAAGCAATGGTAGAAACTATCACGTGGAGTACGATCGGCCGCTTCACTTTCAAACATTTTTTTCAGTTGATTGGGAGCGATTTCTGAAATACCCGCTGAGAAAACGATGCTCTCACCTTTCTTTATATCCACTTCAAAATAGCCAGGCACATACAAATCCTCATTAAAATCGTAGCCACGCTCTTGTTCCTTAGGATATTCAATCCCCCGATACCAATCGGGATCAAAATGAAACTCATTCTTGCGATTGAGCTGCATAAACAATTCTGGATAATCTGGATACATACAGGTTTTTATCCCATTGTCTATTTCCTGATATTCTCTGCTGGCTTGTGAATTTTCGTGTGTATATTCTCTCACACTTCTGAAAGCTAAAAAAGGGCGAAGACGCAATTTGGTTGCCGAATGTGCTTCGAGCAATGTATAACGAATCAAGATACGATTTTCATAATGTACAAAAATCTTTTCCTTGCGTAATATTACTCCTCCTACTCTGTATGTGGTAGCAGGCACGTGTTCACAATCGAACTCACGGATGTATTTATGCCCATTGGGGCTAAAATGATTTCCTTGATACTTGTGCAATCCCAAATTAAACTCGGCTCCATGCTGAATAACCGTTTCATCGAGAGAAGATAGCAACACATGATTTTCGTCGTCAAGATTTGGAACAGGAATCACCAGCAAACCATGATATTTGCGTGTATTACAGTCCACAATCGTTGTACAATGATAAGCCCCCGAGCGATTGGTTCTTAGAATTTCTCTGGGAAGAGTTTCTTCTAAGTTGGTCATCAGAGTCTTGTCAAAATGTAAATAACTCATAGGCATGCATCATTTTTAAAGGTTAATTAAATTTTTACAATCCTTATTGTATAAGATACAATATATTATTGATATAAGATGGTAGTATAAAGTAAATCAAGTTGTGTTATTCGTATATACAGCATTAGACTTGAAAAGGCTATTAGCTATTTGTTGTATAAGCATACCACTATATAATTTCAATTCTTTATAACGTCCAGTTTTCAAAAGTACAAATAATGAGTATAAATCGAAATAAAAACAATCATTTTTTTTAATATTTCTTTAAAACTTCGTAGCATTGCAAACAAATAATATTGAATCTTTAATATGAAACCCGATATTCAGCGAATTTTCCTTGCAGCCGTACCTGCATTGTTGTTAGTTTTCATTCTATACATCATCAAAATCATAGAAATAGGAATGGAAATCGATTTATCACAATGGGGTGTTTATCCGCTGCAATGGAAAGGCTGCACAGGCATTCTTTTTCATCCATTGATACATAGTGGTTTCAAGCATTTGTTTGCCAATACTCTCCCATTGCTATTTCTCAGTTGGTGTCTTTTCTATTTCTATAAAGATATTGCAGTAACCATCTTTTTATCCATTTGGATAGGTGCAGGCATACTCACTTTTTGCATTGGCAAACCAGGTTGGCATATTGGCGCAAGTGGCATAATCTATGGATTGGCCTTTTTCTTGTTTTTTAGCGGGTTGCTTCGGAAGTACATTCCATTGATAGCGATTTCATTGTTGGTCACATTTTTATATGGTGGCATTGTGTGGCAAATGTCACCTCACTTCACTGCGCCGGGCACATCGTGGGAAGGGCATTTGAGCGGAGCTATTGCGGGCAGTATTTGTGCATTTTTGTTTCTTGGTTATGGTCCGCAAAAGCCAATACACTTTGCAGAGGAGGAGGAAGTTGATTTTGACTATGGCAAAGAAGAGGATTTGGACAAAGAAAACAGCATCCAATCACAAACAGAAACCAAACAAGATTAAATTAATTAGGCAAATACTTTGCAACTATCCGTGCGTATTTTTACCATCTTACTCAATATTTTTTCGGCACATTCATATCCCTCTTCATAAAAGGTTTTCAGCTTATGCGTATCCTTTTCTATTCTATCTACTTGTACGGGTTTCTCGGGACGGATTACAATTACTTTTCCTGCAGCTTCCATTTTCTCTACATACTCCAATTGATTGTTGTATGCAGCGCATCGATGACTCAACGCCTCACGCACATTGGGGTATTTGCGATAGAAGAATGACGGAACACGAATATCCTTTGTATCTTTTCGATAGCCATAATTGCGTGTGAGCACAACTACATTTTTCGCAAAGCCATCTTGAAAAGCTCGTTCCAACGGTATGCTGTCCACAATGCCTCCATCAAGCATCGGCACATCATCTATATAGGTGATGGGGCAAACAAATGGAAGACTGCACGAAGCACGAATAATGTTGAGCAAACGATTCTTGTCTGTTTTTTCTTCAAAGTAATTGGCCTTACCTGTCAAGCAATTGGTAGTGACCATTACAAAACGGTTTTCGGATGCAAAATAAGTCTCATAATCAAACGGAAGAATATGTTCGGGAAACTCCTGAAACAACAAATCAAAATCCATTATATTACGTTTTATCAAAAGATGCTTGATGCCAATGTAATGATATTGATCGAGCATATCGATATTGCTAAACCTTGCACGTCCGCGTTGTCGAGACATAAAAGAAACCCCATTGCAAGCTCCAGCCGAAACACCTATTGTATAAGGAAAGTGAAGATCATAATCCATAAAGCAATCAAGTACACCACAAGTGAACACGCCTCGCATACCACCTCCTTCAAGCACCAAACCAGTTTGATTATCGATTGTTATCATACAAAAAATATACTTATCTTAAAAACAGAGAATAGAGTTCATTGCTTAAAAAACGGTTATTGCGCAGTAAAGTTTATTTAGAAGCTATTTTTTAATATAAACAAGTGTGTTTTCAAGTGTTCATATTCAACAAGATAACTATTCACAAATCAGCCCTCAACTGTTCATACTTCACATTCCATTTATTCACAGTCAACATTATCTATCTACGCAGTAAAATAACAACTTCTTTTTCAACGTTTTCACCCACATCAAACAACGCTTCGGAAAAGGCGGGTTTGCTACCGTGTGGACCAAATACATTATTCGAAAAACCGTATCGTTCTTTGGGCACACCAAATATATTTTTATCCAGTTTGCCATTGCTGTTTTCATCTTGAAAGGTAATGATAGCATACTTTCCTTCTGGTACATTAAACTCAGTTCTCACCATGTCTGCCTGAATAGGAATAATCTGACCAATTATCGGCTTCTCTTTTTCCACGAATTGCTCCTCATTTGCACAAAGAGCAATATACATCGTACCTTTTATCTTTTCTATACCTTCTACCAAAACAACTATCGTAGATTGTCCTACGGCACTCGATACAAGCCATAACAACATCACAAATAGCAAAACAACTTTTTTCATACGGGGGGATTTCGATTAATTATAAAAATGGTTCACTTCTGCAAAGATATTCTTTTTTTTCAACCGTTCACATTTATTTAGTAAGAGAATGAAGTATATTTGTGGTTCGTACCAAAATTATTTAATAACACATTAAGAATGAAAAAGACAATCTTAATCGCCTCACTACTATTGAGTGGGCTTACGCTTGTAGCACAAGAGACAACCGCACAACCCGAAGCCAAAGAAGAAGGGTTTGTTTTTACTACCGTAAAAGAAAATCCCATTACCTCTATTAAGAACCAAAATCGATCCAGTACTTGCTGGTCTTATTCAGGTCTTGGATTTCTTGAGTCGGAACTACTACGCGCTGGCAAAGGTGAATACGACCTTGCCGAAATGTTTGTAGTACATCACACAATGACCGACCGTGCACGCAATTATGTACGCTATCACGGCGACAACTCTTTCTCGCCTGGAGGAAGCTTTTACGATGTAATTTACTGTCTTAAAAATTACGGCATTGTGCCACAGGAAGCAATGCCTGGTATTATGTATGGCGACTCACTTCCCGTTCACAATGAACTTGACGCAGTAGCAGAAGGTTATGTCAATGCAATTGCAAAAGGAAAGCTGACTAAACTAAGTCCTGTGTGGCGCAAAGGTTTAAGTGCAATCTACGACACCTATTTGGGCGAATGTCCCGAAACATTTATCTACAACGGCAAAGAATATACGCCTAAATCGTTTGCAGAGTCATTGGGATTGAATCCTGACGATTACGTATCGCTTACTTCATACACACACCATCCATTTTACAGCCAATTTTCTCTTGAGATTCAAGACAACTGGCGCAATGGTATGTCATACAACTTGCCTATCGATGAATTGATGGCCGTGATGGACAATGCCGTGAACAAAGGATACACTTTTGCTTGGGGTAGCGATGTAAGCGAACAAGGGTTTACACGCAATGGTATAGCAGTGATGCCCGATGCAGCCAAAGGAGCAGAACTTACAGGTTCGGATATGGCACGCTGGACTGGAATGTCGCCAGACGATAAACGTAGAGAGCTAACTTCTCGTCCATTGCCCGAAATGGAGATTACACAAGAGATGAGACAAGAAGCTTTCGACAATTGGCAAACAACCGATGATCACGGTATGGTAATCTACGGCATTGCCAAAGATCAAAATGGAAAAGAATATTATATGGTGAAAAATTCTTGGGGAGAAAGTGGCAAATACAAAGGGATATGGTATGCTTCTAAACCTTTTGCAGCCTACAAAACAATGAATATCGTTGTGAACAAGAATGCAATTCCCAAAGAAATAGCTAAAAAAATGGGTATAAAGTAACACGCTGATTATTAAAACGGACAATAAAGGGGGTGATAGCAGATTAAACTATCATCCCCTTTATTGTACCTATATCTTAGATGCCATTACCACGGCCTTCCACCACCACCGGCAACATTTCCTACTGAAGTCACTATGGAGCTAACAGAAAAGGTTGTGGCCTTGGTTCCATTCTGATAAACACCATCTGAATACAAACCATAAAAAGAGCTTCCATCTTCTACACTTCCACCAGTATAAACGGTGTAGCTACCCGTATCTAAAAGCGGACCGCTAAACAACAAAGTCATCTGATTGTATGTGCGTGGTATTTGATATGTCAAAACAGATACGTTGTCGCTATTCTGAATACAAAGATATTGCCCTGCTGTGCCAGATGCGCCATAAATCACGCTACGCTGCGTACAAACACCAGATGTAGGAGTACTTGTGGATCCACCAACACCAAGCAGAGTTCCACCTGTGATTTTAAATGTACTTTGATCACAATCTATACCAGCCTCGGGCGACGCAGCACCCACGGCAATCACCGTCCCTCCAGTCATCGTAATCGTTCCATTGGAGTCGATTCCATCGTTGTCTATGCTATAACAATAGATGTTGCCTCCATTAATATCAATATGGTTACTGGCATTCAACGCATCATCATAGGCATATACCGCTACGCTACCACCATTAATTGTGAGCACAGCCTTACTTTCAATTCCTTCGCTTCCTTCATCTCCAGTAGTCTTAACCCATACAACACCATCATTGATTGTCACATTTCCTTTGCTTTTAATCCCTTTTGCCGAAGAATCGAGTTTTTGATAAACAAATTGTTTGCCAGTAGTAATTACTTTCACCACTCCTCCATCTATCGTTATATCACCGTCGCAATTAAGCCCCTTACCTGCAGACCCCGTACTTTTAAGCTGAAGAGTTCCGCCACTCATCGTAAACATCGCACCACAATTGATTGCAGATGAGGAAGATGTATCACCATCTTCATAAGATCCATTTCCAGTGGTAAGCACTGTTACCTTACCAGCCATCATCACAATATCGCCATCTTCGCACTGTATGCCATCATCTATTGCATTGATATTAAGAATACCTCCACCAATAATCACGCCATCGTTGGTATGAATGCCATCTTTAATAGCTTGACGCACATTTAGCTTCACCCCTTTCCGAAAACGAATGTAATCATCACTCACAAGAGCGTGCTTGTATAGCCCCGAAATATTGAGAGTCCCATTACCACTAAAAATAAGCTGTGCTTCGCTAAAGAAACATCCTTTCATATCTTCTCCATCTACTGTATCATAAGATATTCCATCTGTTAGATTACTTATTGTCCCCTCCTCGAGTATTACAAAAACCCGCTTCTTACTTTGTATATTAATAGCAGCTCCCACTGGGTTGGTTATACTTACTCCATTCAGTGTAAGCTTGTATTTATTGCTGCTATACATCTTAAACGAACCATCAGCAGTAGTGCCCGATAGCACATACTCCACCTCTTTCACGGTAGAGTTTATCACCACGTGAGCACCAACACTTTCCACCGTCACACCATCTACCTGATTGTCTACAACAATCGAAACACCATCATAATGAATCGTAACCACTTTTGTAAAGGTAGAGTTTTCTATAAAATCATCGTATCCATCGACATCTTTATCGGTTATCACCGTTTCTGCCGCATCGTCACCACTAACATCCAATTCATCTATTTGAATATCAAAATCGAGTAATGTGCCATCTATGTCATTTTCCAAAGAGCTATCATTCTGCCCTGGTACAATAGGCACCTGACCACTTGCTAAATCTAAGTTTGTGTCATTAGAGCAACTATACATTAATATAGCCATTATAACCCCAAAGCCTACAAACGCTGCATTTTTCCTTTTCATATATACCATTTTAATTAAAAGATAAATTCAATATTACACCATATTATATATAGTGACATTCAATAAAAACACCTATTACTTGTGCCCTAAGTGAGAGATAAAAATACAGATTCGTCTTTTTCTATGAAAAAAAAATCTACAAACAACTCTTTTTTGTCTACGAAAAACCATCGCCCACAAATATTTTATCGATTATTTATATATATTTGTAAAAACAATAAAATAAATCAAAATACTATGAGCAAGAAAATCCTATTTATTCTCCTTCTCTTTTCCTCTTTGCTTGCCAATTCACAAGAAGTGTTTGTAAATGTAGATTTTGTAAATGTACAAATATGGCGTGGTATGCGAATAAGAGGCGCATCAATACAACCCAAACTTGGCGGCAGTTTAGGTGGATTTACATTATATGCTTGGGGGTCGTCCGAGTTTAGCACAGGAAGTACAGAGCTGGATATTTATTTAGAGTACGAGTATAAACGTTTGAAATTGGTTTTTGCTGATTATTATACACAAAATGAGAACAACACATTTAAGTATTTTAGTTACCAGTCACATCTCACCGAACATTGTTGGGATGCCGGTATTGAATATACAATTGCCGAGCGTTTTCCACTTAGGGCAAGTTGGTATACCATAGTAGCTGGAAATGATTTTAAATCAAATGGGGAAAGAGCTTGGTCGAGTTACATAGAACTTTCTTATCCATTCAAAGTAAAAAACGTAGAAATGGGTGTAGAGTTGGGCATCACTCCGTGGGAAGGAATGTATGC
>CAMTPA010000088.1 GCA_947074275.1 uncultured Bacteroides sp. | reverse complement strand
AAATTTAAGCAAATTATAAACCTGAATTCAGTTGCATTTGCAAATTGAATTCTGCTATATAAATATTTGTATATTTGTGTTTTGATTAGGTTCTTATTTGTGATATTATGAGTAAATTTATTAGATACTTTCTATTTGTCTTATCATCAACTGTTGTTTCGTGTCATTCGAATTATAAAAAACAAATAGAAACTGATAAGCTTCTATATATCGACTCATTGGTCGCATCAGAAGAGTTGATTTATAAAAATCCAGATTCATTAATTCAAGTTGTTTCTACCTATCAAATAACGGAAAAAGATAGTTTGTTCTGGTATTATTGTGAATCTCACAAATCTAAAGCCTATTATTACAACTATCAAGTTGATTCTGCCATTGCTTGCTGCAATCGTGTGGAACACTTTGTACAACGTTCTCAACCCTCTTCTTTTTTATCATTTATATCCGCACTCAATGCCAATAGTCGAGGCGTGTTCTTACAAGCAATTAATGAAAGAGATTCAGCATTAACGTGTTTTATAAAAGCGTATCAAAGCATCTCTAATTCTTATTATCGCTCCAGTTTGCCTGATATTTGCATAAATGCTGCCGATGTATGTCGACAATTGGGGCGTTTGCCCGAATCAACATCTTGGTATCGTATGGCTTTATTTGCTGCCGATTCATTGGATAATCAACGTGTGAAGCATAGTATATTTTCTGGATTGGGACAGGTATATACCGATTTGGAAAATTACTCTCTCGCACAATCCTATTTTTCGATGGCAGACTCTCTTTATCCCTCCGAAAGTATTTATGAGCAATTTAATTTTCAAAATAGTAGAGGAAATAGCTATTTTTTTAATAAGCAGTATGATGAAGCGTTGCAGTGTTTTTGGAAAGCACATTCAATCACAAAATCTATAAAACACGGTTCGTTAGGAGCCATTGTAGAAGCCAATTTAGGAGAAGTCAATTTAATGAAAGGAGAATTGGATTCAGCACGTTTTTATTTAGATCAATCTTATGAATACTTTTTGAAAGATGAAGCAGCCGACGATGCAATCTTGTTTTATTTGCATGGATTATACGCTTCGCTTGGCTTGGCCGAAAATAATCTTAATGAAGCAAATCTTTACTTGTCAAAACCATTTGATGAAAATAGAATTGGGGCACACTATTTATTTGCCTATCATAAACGTTTGATGGAGTATTATAAAAAACACGGTGATTACGCAAAAGCTCTTTATTATCAGGATAAGGTAAAACTGTATGACGATTCCATTCGCAGTTTGAATCAGCGTCTTCGAATGGAGGATGTTGAATTTCGTTATCGTCAGGATACAACTCTGCTAAAACGCGATATTATGGTAACTCAAAGTGAAATTGAGGTATCGAGATTGCGAATGACATTGATTATTGTTTTGCTTCTTCTTCTTATTATACTTGTTTTAGTCGTGCTTGTTTATCACACTATACGCTCACGACACGAACGCCAACGCCATCAACAATTGGAGGTTATAACTCGTTTGCGTATGGAAAATGTTCGCAATCGCTTTTCGCCTCATTTTATATTCAATGTGCTAAATATTGTAATAGCATCTCTTAAACAACAAGAGGGAACCGTATTACCTTTAAAATTACTTGTGAAAGTGCTGCGCACGAATCTTCAGATTTGTGATAAATTAGCGATAGAACTCAAAGACGAAATAGAGTTGACACGTGATTATATTGAACTGCGTACGAGTTTGAATCATAATACTCCCAAAGTGGAATGGGTGATAAATAAGGATATGAACCAACATATCTTATTGCCAGCGATGATATTGCAAATCCCTGTTGAGAATGCCATCAAGCATGCTTTTCCAAGCGACTATATAGCTGATGCTCCTTTGGTAAAAGTAATAATTAATGATGTAAATAAACAATATTGTGCGATTTTGATTCAAGATAATGGTGTAGGCTATGGCGTTTCTCGAAGGAAAACAATAGATAATAATAAAACTGGTACAGGTACAGGTGTACGAACACTTTATCGAACTATTGACCTACTGAACCGGTACAATCAAACAAAAATAAAATTTGACGTAAAAGATATTTCTGTGTTGCAACCTACTCAGCACGGAACAGTTGTAGAAATACATATTCCTTATTCTTACAATTATGAAGTTTGAAAAATTAAGTGTTATAATAGTAGATGACCAGCCTGCCTGTGCTGATGTTTTAAATCAAGATTTATTGGAGTTTTCTGATATACAAGTAATCGGAGTTTTTAACTCTCCCGAAAAAGCGATAAAAGCTATTGTGCGTTTGCAACCCGATTTGTTGTTTTTGGATGTTGAGATGCCTGAAATGAGTGGTTTAGAATTATTGCAAAATATTAGAACACAAATGAGTCCTGAATTAAGTGTTGTTTTTTATAGTGCATACGATAAATATGTGCTTGAGGCATTGCGCTCTTCGGCATTCGATTATTTGTTGAAACCCTATCAAATGGAAGAATTGGAGGAAATAATTGAACGTGTGAAAACAAATAAAAGTTTGCATTTGGATAAATTTGAACAATCAATGAGACGCTTGCTTGCAGGCGATCACAAGTTTGCTATTCAAACAGTTTCGGGATTATTGCTGCTTAAACATACGGATATTATTTGTTTTCAATTTATTGAAGAGGTTCGAAGTTGGCAAATGCTGCTTGTGGATAGAGCGATTCATAAATTACGTTCTAGCACAACAGCTAAAAATCTATTGGATATGAATCGTACTTTTGTTCAGACGAACCAAAACTGTATCTTGAATATTGAATATTTAATGTCGATAGAGAATGGTACATTGCAGTGCAAACTTTATCCCCCATTTCAAGATGTTGAGATTTCATTCTCTCGTAGATATTATAAAAAAGTGAAAGATATGCTCGACATTATTTAATATAAAAGGTGTCTGCATCTTTCCATGCAGGAAATTTTTGTCGTAGAACTTGCAATGAACTTAAATCAATTGTTGTAGTTACGCATTCTTCCCATTCATCTTTAGCAATAGAAAGTGTTTCGCCTTTTTCTGATATTATGGCACTACCACCATTGTATAAGATTCCACATTCGTCCATACCAATACAATTCACTCCGCAGGCATACGAAAGATTTTCAATGGCACGTGCTCGCAATAATACATCCCAAGTGTTGCGTCGCGATGCTGGCCAATTGGCCATATAAATAAGTAAGTCATACTCATTATCAATATTTCGGCTCCAAACGGGAAATCTTAAATCATAGCAAATTTGCAAACAGATATTCCATCCTAAATAAGAGACTATTTTTTTTTGTGTTCCAGCAACATAATGATTAGCCTCTTCACCCATACGAAACAGATGTCGTTTGTCGTAGAAATACTCTTCTCCTTTAGGGGTTATAAAAAATGCTCTATTATAATAGATACCATTTTCTTCACACATAAAACTTCCTACGATAGCCATTTCAAACTCAGCAGACATATTGCGAATAGCTTGTAGTGTAATGCCTGTTATTGGTTCGGCTAATACTTCACAATTCATACTGAAACCAGTAGAAAACATTTCTGGCAAAACAACAATCTCCGTTGTTCCACGAAGCTTTTGAAGCTTTTCGCAGAGCAAACGGAGATTCTCTTTTTTATTTTCCCAGACTATCGCAGTCTGAATCATTGTAAGACGTAATAGCGTCATATACTATTTTTAAATATCACCTACACAAAACAATTCAGGATGTTTGCCAGTAAATTGTTTATAATATAGTTTTATTTCACGCATATCTTTATCTATATCACCTGTTGGTATTATAGCTTTTGTTGCTGATATGGTTTTAGAAGGATAATCTATGCCAATCAGCACAATAGGAACTTGGGCTTTTTGTGCAATATAATAGAACCCTTTTTTCCAATTCGGATTGCATTTGCGAGTGCCTTCGGGAGTGATGGCAAGGTGAAACTTTTTGCATTTGGCAAATTGTGCTGTCATTTGATCCACCAAAGATGTTTTCCTGCCTCTATCTACCGGTATTCCACCTACTGCCTTAAATATAAGGCCAAGTGGAAAAAAGAACCACTCTTTTTTCATCATAAAACTGGTCTTTCTACCAATAGCACCATAGAATAATTTACCAATGAATAAGTCTAAGTTGCTGGTGTGAGGTGCAGCGCAAATCACACATTTGTCATAGTTGGGCACATCAACATTGGTTTTCCAACCTAATAAGCGATAATATATAAAGCTGTATATTGCTTTCTTCATTATTTGTTTAGTTTCTCAATAGCATCTACAATCTCATTGACTTTGCTATTGAAGTCTGTACGAAACTTCTTATAAAAACCTTTCACGTTGCCTGGTTCGGTATGACTGATACGACTGATAAACTCATCTTGCACACGAAGAATATCACTCATTAATTGATCTGCCTTTTCTTTGTCTGTTCCTGGAATGAACATACTGTTTAATAAACACTCAGCGAATAATTCGCCTGCAATATAGTTTACGTTCTTTTTTAGTTGCCTTCTACTTGCCATAATCTCTTTTTATTTAAAAGTGAATAATGAATATATCGGGGTAAAGATAGACACTTTATTCGGGTTTGACAAAATTCATTTTTAAAAATAATATCCAAGATTAACATAAAAGGCTGCTTCCTTTGATTGATTTGAATATCCTAATGTTGCTTCTAATGGCCCAAACATACTATTGTATGCATAACCGGCATTAATTCCGAACCTGCATTTATTTTTGAAAATATCGTAGAAATTATTATCTGATAGAACAATATTACCCGCCACGCTTATATAGCTGTTTTTAGCAATGCGTTGACGCAATTTTACAGCAGCTATTACCACTGAATTTGGCATAAGTTCCATATGGTTGATTCCTGCGAAAGGCATTTGTTGATGAACTACTTTCCCGAAATAATTACCACCAATGAAGTTAGAAAATGGATACCCTATATGATCACCGATAAGCACTCGACCATAGATTGCTGGCTGTATGGTAAATTGGTTGGTAGGAGAAAAAGCACCTATCCACGCTGCATTAATGGCCGAAAAAGGAGCGTGACCGTTGTATTTTGCAAAGTTTGTGGTATATAATGAGTATCCAGCTTGGAAGTCACTACCTTTAGTGGGGAAATAGGCGGTGTTGAATGAATTATAATGCACGTTTGCAAAATAGCTAAAAAAGTGCTCTGGTTTAATTTCAATGTCAAACTGCGAAGAATTGTATAGCATATTTTTGTATTTATAATATTCAAATCTTAGTCCAAACGCAAATTTGAAATTTCTAAACCATACGTCTGAAAAGCTAAATTCTCCTAATTGATATTTATAATTGGTATTGTAGGCTCTTTTCCCTCTATCATAAATATTCAGATCATTGTATTCAAACTCGTATGCAAAATTGAAATTACGCATTTGTAAAGGTTCTATTGTATAATCTATTCGAGCTACATAACGTTGTCCTAAACGCCCAGTGACTGATACCTTGGTGGGAACTTTTGTTTTGAGGTCAAATGTACCATTCAATAACAAAGATGCTATCTCTTCCGAATCGAAACGGATGCCGATATTCAAATTCTTTTCATATTTTTCATCTAACAAAAAATCAAGATTATACTTTTGGTTGTCAGCCTCTGTCAACTTAAAGTTTACATTCGAGTATGCTTGAGAACCTCTTAATATTGATAAAGCGTTTTCTAACTGTTCTTTGGTTATAAATGGGCTGTCTTCTTTAAGCTTGCATTTGCGCAATAACCATTTTTTGTCATTGTCTTTTATACCAGTAAAAGTTAGTTTGTTTAAAGGGATTCTTCGATTATCCATACTTATAATGTCATAAGAAGGGTAGTTGGGTTCATAATCTCTTGCAAGACCTAAACTTTTTTTGAAATCTAATAAATCATCCCATTTGGCACGTGTTGCATCTTCTCCGCGCACCATTAGCGTGTCTAAGGCGTCGGGGGTGAAACTGGCCGATGAAAATCCTTTGACGTCCACCTTTACATATAGATTCGTAGCTTTTATATTTTTCTCATACAATTCCTGTCCTGTTAGGTCGATGATTTGGAATAGTACATCCGTGAGAGAGTTTAGCTCGTTTGCGCTTTTCAAATCATTCTGCACATCGATGCCTATTATCACATCAGCTCCCATTGCCCGTGCCACATCTACTGGGAAATTATCAATCATTCCGCCATCTACAAACACCATACTATCTTGACGCATTGGAGTAAATACTCCTGGGATAGCCATGCTGGAACGCATTGCAGTGGGTAGAACTCCATTATGGAACACGTGTTTAGTGCCATTTACGATATTTTCCGAAACACAAGCAAACGGAATAGGGAGTTTATTGAAGTCGATGGAGTCGTGATATCCCATTGTAAGCTCCTGAAAAAGATTGTATAGATTGATACCTTGAATCATTCCACCCGACGCTTTTCTTCGAAGCTTTTTGCTTAGTGGAATGGATAATATATATGTTTCGGTTTCTTTTCGTTCAGTTATATTTTGTTCGCTCCACTTTACTTTATCGCTTAATATGAATGTCCAATCTTGCGCTCTTACCATACTATCCAGTTGTGCTGGACTATACCCGATAGCACTCAATCCCCCCACGATTGATCCCATACTGGTACCTGCAATTATATCGATAGGAATACCAGCTTCTCGTATCACCTTTAGTGCTCCAATATGCGCAACTCCTTTTGCGCCACCACCACTAAGTACTACACCAACAGTTTTGCGTGGCTTATCTGCCTCCTCTTGTCCCAAAGCAGGGTTTGCATAGATGCAACAAATTGTTGCAATAAATAGGATTGTAAAAAAATGCTTCATAATAATATTATATGTATAAAGAACGTTGTCTAAATAAATACAAAAATAGTCTTTAATTTGTTTCTGAAAAATAAAAATTAATCAATTTGTTATCTGCATTTATCAATTATCAAGTTTTCTTTTATTAATCCTTTCTCTGTGCTTAACTTTTGTTTCTTGTACTTTCATATATCAGAAAAAAGTACGAGATTTGCAACGATAACAAAGATATAAATCACTCGGTTAAAAATAACACAGATTCTAAATACCTATTTATGATGAGGTAACTGTTTGAATTATAATTAAATATCAACTATTCATATTTGATCAGATGATTGTTAATAGTTCACCAGTCATTTGTGCATAGTTGACCCGAGATTTGTTAATAGTTGAGTTAAGCTTTCTTTGTGGCTAATACTTGATTTGGATAAATAGAAAACTAACTAACACCTTTAAATAAAAACATATTAAAAAAATGACTAAAAGTGCATTGCAAATCGCAAGGGCTGCTTATCAGCCTAAACTTCCTAAAGCGTTAAAAGGAGCTGTAAAGGCAGTAGAAGGCGCAGCTACTCAATCGGTAGCCGATCAGGAAGAAATCAAAAAGTTATTCCCTAACACTTATGGTATGCCTATCATTAAGTTTGAGTCTGGTGATGCAGTAGAATTGCCAGCTATTAATGTTGGCGTAATTCTTTCGGGCGGACAGGCTCCTGGTGGACACAACGTGATTTCTGGTTTATTCGACGGTATTAAATCGTTGAATGGCGATAGTAAACTTTATGGATTCATATTGGGACCTGGTGGCTTGGTAGATCACAACTATATGGAACTTACTGGCGAAATCATCGACGAATATCGCAATACAGGTGGTTTTGATATTATTGGTTCGGGACGTACTAAGCTTGAAAAAGAGGAACAATTTGACAAGGGATACGAAATCTTGAAACAATTGGGTATTTCTGCTTTGGTTATTATCGGTGGCGACGACTCTAACACGAATGCTTGTGTATTGGCTGAATATTATGCTGCTCAAAAATATGGCGTGCAAGTGATTGGCTGTCCAAAAACAATTGATGGTGACTTGAAAAACGAAATGATTGAAACATCTTTCGGTTTCGACACCGCTTGTAAGGTTTACTCAGAGGTGATTGGTAATATCCAACGCGATTGTAACTCGGCTCGTAAATACTGGCATTTCATTAAATTGATGGGACGTTCTGCTTCACACATTGCTCTTGAATGTGCATTGCAAGTGCAACCCAATGTGTGTATTATCTCGGAAGAGGTAGAAGCTAAAGATATGTCGTTGGATGATGTGGTAACTTACATCGCTCAAAAAGTGGCAGATCGTGCGGCCGAAGGTCACAACTTTGGTACTGTATTGATTCCAGAAGGTTTGGTGGAATTTATACCTGCAATGAAACGTTTGATTGCAGAATTGAATGATTTCTTGGCTCACAATGCCGAAGAGTTCTCTCATATTAAGAAATCTCATCAACGCGATTACATTACTAAGAAACTTTCTGCTGAGAATGCGGCTGTATATGCAAGCTTGCCCGAAGGTGTAGCTCGCCAGTTGACTTTGGATCGCGACCCACACGGCAATGTGCAAGTTTCACTAATAGAAACAGAAAAACTTCTTTCAGAGATGGTAGCAACTAAGTTGGCTACTTGGCAAGCTGAAGGTAAATTCACTGGCAAGTTCTCATCGCAACACCATTTTTTTGGTTACGAAGGTCGTTGTGCGGCTCCTTCTAATTACGATGCTGATTATTGCTATTCATTGGGTTACACTGCTGCTATGCTGATTGCAAATGGCAAAACAGGCTATATGTCATCTGTTCGCAACACAACAGCTCCTGCCGAAGAGTGGATTGCTGGTGGTGTGCCTATTACAATGATGATGAATATGGAGCGTCGTCATGGAGAAATGAAACCCGTTATTCAAAAGGCCTTGGTAAAGCTGGATGGTGCGCCTTTCAAAACATTTGCTTCAAAACGCGATCAATGGGCTTTGATTACGGATTATGTATATCCTGGTCCTATTCAATATTTTGGTCCTACTGAGGTATGTGATCAACCAACTAAAACTTTGTTGTTAGAACAAGGTAAATAATATTTGGCTTATGATATGGTAAATAAATGGTGCTATTATTAAATAGCCACCGTTTGTTTACCATTTTTTTTATTCCCTATGGCAGCTCGCAATTCCAATTCTAAGAAAAAAAGAATTTCTGGCACTTCTCGCACTTCACCCAAACGAAAAAAGAAGTCCACGAAACGCAACTTTCCATCGTGGTTGTATTATGCGTTGGCTGCATTAGCTTCTGCTCTTCTTCTATTTCTGTTCTACTACTTATTTATTCGCCCTTATTCTTATCGGTGGAAACCGTGTTATGGACTAAAAGCTTACGATGTATGTATGCCTTGCTGTTACGATGTACACGGTATTGACATATCACATCACCAGGGTGATATTGACTGGAAACAATTATCGAAAGGGCGAAATAGTGCTTATCCTATTGAATTTGTTTTTATAAAAGCTACAGAAGGCGGCGATCATGCTGATAGGAAATTTGCGACAAATTTTAGTGCTGCAAAGCAATATGGCGTGATAAGAGGTGTATATCATTTCTTCTCACCTAAAACCGACCCTATAAAGCAGGCCGATTTTTATATTAACTCAGTTCGATTGGAAAGCGGTGATTTGCCTCCTGTGCTTGATGTGGAGGTTATCGGCAATTGCACGTCGCAGGCTTTAAAGCAAAATGTAAAAATGTGGTTAGATAAAGTGGAGCGTCATTATGGTGTAAAGCCCATACTCTACACCTCGTATAAGTTTAAGAATCGGTATTTAAGCGATCCGATGTTTGATGCTTATCCCTATTGGATAGCCCATTATTATGTAGATTCTGTGAGATATGAAGGTAAATGGCACTTTTGGCAACATACCGATATCGGCATCGTACCTGGGATAGAGCACGATGTCGATTTGAATGTGTTTAACGGTACACTCGAAGAATTGCGTAGCTTGACTATAAAGTAAATCTTACTGCTGCCCAGTTGTTCTTTTCGCGATGATGAACGAATTGAAGTCCGTTTCGTTCGGCTTCGGCTCGAATTACTGAAATGTCATCTACATAAAATCCACTCATCAACAATGTTCCTCCAGAATTTAAGTGCTTAATGTATGTGGCCATATCATTCAGTAATATGTTGCGATTGATGTTGGCTATAATCACATCAAAATTACTTTCATTTTTTAAAATATCGGCATCTCCCAATTTCACGTTAATGCTGTCTATTTTGTTTAATTCGATATTTTCAATCGAGTTTCTCACACACCAATCATCAATGTCGATAGCCACACAAGGTTGTGCTCCACACATACGTGCTAAAATGGCTAAGATAGATGTACCACATCCCATATCGAGCAATGACTTATTAGTGAAGTCACTTTCTAAAATCTCCTCTACTATTAAGCTGGTTGTTTCGTGATGCCCAGTACCAAACGCCATTTGTGGATTGATTACAATATCGTAATCAGCCTTGGGTACATCCTGATGAAAAGAACTATGGATAACGCAACGATTGCCAATGACAATTGGCTGGAAATAATTTTTTTCCCATTCTTCGTTCCAGTTCTTATCTTCAGCCTCTTTAAACGAATATGAGATTGCTGTATTGGGGAGTGGAAAGTTCTCTATTGCAGATTTAATACTCTTTTCATCACAAAGGCTCTGCTGGATATAGGCTTTTAGACAATCATCATTGTTGATAAAACTCTCAAAACCAGCTTCGCCTAATATTGCTGCCAATACATCCTGTACAATCTCGGAGGAAGGCTCGGTGCTAAATGTGAACTCGAAATACTTCATAAATGTTATATATTTGAGACAAAGATAGACAAAATAGGGAAATCCCTATGATTGTTTGGGGAAAATCTCCGTAAGTAGATATTTCCCCTTTTTATCTTTGTAACGTAAATAAAAAGATAAAGTTTGAAACCAAATAATACCAAGAGATATGAAGAAGATTGTTTTTTTATTAATAGCCGCTTTAGCACTTCCGATAGGAATGATGGCTCAAGGCAATAATGACGACCTTTATTTCGTACCTTCAAAAAATAAGAAGGAGGTGTCTACTCGCTCTCAAGAGACACGAACAACTGAGACTTCTACTACTACCAATGTATATACATCGCCTGGTAGCACAGTGGTGATTCAAGAGCGTGGTGGCAATGTGCGTGATGTCGATGAATACAATCGTAGATATAGTTCGCGCGATCACGATTTTACTTATGACAATGACACTTTGTACATACAAGAAAAACGCTACTCTGATTTAGATGGCGAATGGCTTAATGGTGGCTTTGACGGAACGCAAGATGATTATGAATATGCAGAACGTATTATACGTTTTCGCAATCCTCGCTATGCAATAAGTGTTAGTTGCCCGCTTTATTTTGATGTGGTTTATGGACTAAATTCTTGGAATTGGAATGTATACGATGACGGTTTGTATGCTTATGCCTTTCCTACGTTTACAAACCCACTATGGTGGAACTGGCGTTACAACTCTTTTGGTTGGGGTAGCTGGGGATACCCTTCTTATGGATGGGGTTGGGGCGGCCCAAGTTATTGGGGAGGTTGGTATAATGGTTGGTATGGTGGCTGGGGCGGTCCATCTTGGGGATGTCCTGGTTGGGGACCTGCTTGGGGAGGTGCTCCCAGTTGGGGTGGAGGCAGACCTTATTGGGGTGCTAATACCTATTACAACAATCGACGTTCGGCTGGCAGTAGCTCAAACCGTTTGTCAACAAGCAGCAGTTCAAATCGATTTTCTGGTAGTAGCTCGTCAGGTTCTCGTTTAAGCACTTCTAATCGTGCAAGTGATGGTAGCACCTCTTCTCGTAGAGTAGTGGGAACTCGTTCTTCATCTACCGATAGGCAAAATGGAGTAAGCACGCGTCCCAGTAGTTCATCAAATAGAGGTGAGGGTGTGTCAACACAACGTCCCTCTTCTTCTACCTATACTCGTCCAAGCAGCACTCGCACAGGTAGCTCCTCTGAGGCAAATAGTGTGCGTCGTTCATCCTCTTCAACGAGTAATAGTGGAACCTATAATCGTGGTAGCTCATCATCAACTCGTAGTTCGTCATCATCAAGCAACAATCGTTCTTACAATACCAATTCTTCGTCTTCTTCACGTAGTTCCTCCTCAAGCAGCTATTCGTCAGGAAGTAGTTCACGCTCTTCGAGTAGCAGTTATTCAAGTGGTGGTTCATCTCGTAGTAGCAGTAGTAGTAGTTCATCGCGCAGTAGTGGTAGCAGCAGACGATAATGTTAAATTATAATTAAAAAAATAACGATGAAAAATTTTAAATTAGCTTTGGCAATAGTATGTGCTCTGATGAGTAGTGGCGTAATATTGGCACAAGGAACTATATACGATGCAGCCCGAGTGCTGGGTAGCGACTTGAACGGAACAGCTCGGTATGTAGGTATGGGTGGAGCAATGGGAGCATTGGGTGCTGATATAACTACGATGGGGACAAACCCAGCTGGTACAGGTCTTTATCGTACAAGCGATGCAATGGTTTCTTTTGGTTTTGGCAATAGTAATGTAAAAGGTACTTTTGGCAATCAAATCAATCAAGCTGACCATTTTTGGGGGGCTTTTGATAATGCAGGGTTTGTATATTCTTATAAGGTAGGCAACCAAACTCCAGTTCGATTTGTAAATTTTGGTTTCAATTATCGACGTACTAAAAACTTTGATCGAAACTCTTTTTTAACAGGTACTTATTTTGCTTCTCAAACTGAGCAAATGGCGGATATG
>CAMTPA010000087.1 GCA_947074275.1 uncultured Bacteroides sp. | reverse complement strand
TGAATGGAAGAAGAAACTCCAGGAAACTACAAAGGAAATACAATAATTATACAAAAGTTTAAAGAACAATCTCCCCAGTCATGAAGCAAACCATGGCTGGGGAGATTAGTTTTATATTGATCTCGGATGCTTACAAAGAATCAATGAGTTTAGAAAGAGCAAAGGTTTAGTCTTAATCCTTATTCTAATGGAAGATGCTCTCTGACAGCAGGTGTTTTTTACGGAGAATTGATAAAGCAAGAGTCTTAATCCTTATTCTAATGGAAGATGCTCTCTGACGGGCTAAATATGCAGCGATATAGATACACCGTTTGTCTTAATCCTTATTCTAATGGAAGATGCTCTCTGACTACTAACAATTAATATTTTAGATTATGAAAACTGTGTCTTAATCCTTATTCTAATGGAAGATGCTCTCTGACGAAAATAATATAGAGATACGTTTGTAATACAATTGTCTTAATCCTTATTCTAATGGAAGATGCTCTCTGACAGTTTGAACAATTGACCGATAAACAATTTACTTTTGTCTTAATCCTTATTCTAATGGAAGATGCTCTCTGACAGGTAAAAATTAAAAAGCCTGTTAATCAGACAGTTAGACTATTTGAAAATAAATACTGCTTACAAATCGACAAAAAAAGACGTATTTTTAAGCGGTTGAAAAGGTAGGCAAAATATCAAAGAACTAAATATAAATAAAATTAAATAAAAGGGGGTGGTATTAACTTTATTTATTGCAGTGCAAGTTAAAAGATATTTGGCTAAAATGCAAATTTATGAGCTGATAAATGCAATGGGATTTATGAAATAAAAAAAGTGCTGGGGAACACGGTGTTTTAAAAAGATTGTTTGTAACATCAACTGTTCACAATTCACTCCTCAGTTGTGAACAGTTGATTTCCAAAATGTGAAGGTTTGACCCGACAGCTGTTAATAGTTTATTTTGTGGTTTCGTATACCCTGTGTGAGGGGCGTGTAGAGTGGGTTTGGTAGGCAGGCCTATCTACCGCACTGGGCAGGCCTATCTACCGCACTGGGCAGGCCTATCTACCATGCTGGGTAGGCCTATCTACCAAACGGGGATGGCTTACTTGACTTTGCTATATATAATATGGTGTAGAATGGGATAGGGGAGAATACAAAAACTCCTCCGCTGCTTCGTGCGAAGAGGTGGAGGAGAGAAGGGGGTGCTTTGCAGCGTAGAAATCAGTTTATTTGTATGGATACCAATTGCTCGATTCCGAAAATATCTTGTCGGGGGTGTATTGTCCCGCTTCGGTAGCGGTGAGTTGTTTGCTCCACTTCGCACGCTTGTCGGTGTTCGCTCCCTCACCGGTGTTGCCAAACTCGGCGTAGCGAGCCGTCTCTTCGTTGGTGGTTTTTCCCCAGTTGTGCCATCCTTCGGGGCGGATGTGGCTGCCAAACTCACAGTTGATAAAAGCGGTGGCGGCGTTTGGTCGCCACGGACGGCCTAAATAAACCTTGTCTACTCCGGGCGCAGCAGTCAGTTTGCAAGCTTTGAACACATAGCCAAAAGGAACGTTTGCAGGGGTGGACGCTGCCGTGATGTACGAGTTGCGCTTGCTGTGAATGACGCAATGTTCGAACAGAGCCGTGGCAGGGCCAAAGATAAAGTCGGTTGTCCCTTCGATGTAGCAGTTGCTAAACAGGAGGCGTGTGTTTTCGGCACCCGTGTAGATGGTGTCTTGATTGCCTAAGAAACGGCAGTTCACAAACATGAGTCGGTCTCCTTCGGTGTGCAGAGCCACTGCCTGTCCCAGCGGTGCTGCATTGTTTTCGATGGTGAGGTCTTTAAACGTGATGTCGCTTCCCTCTACTTTGATGGTGTAGGTGCGAAAAGTGCCCATTTTGTTGATATTGGCATGATCATCCCACGTGATAATAGTTTTCTCGGCATCTTCTCCTACCAATTGCACGTTTTTCACCCACGACGGAATCACGATTTTCTCTTTATACAATCCGTTCTTGATGTAAATAGTCACGGTGTAGTCCATAAAAGCACGAACGGACTCTATCGCAGGTTGAATGTCACGATATTGTCCGCTTCCGTCTCTTGCCACCACAATGGTGTCTTGCGGTTGTTGTGCTTGCGCCACACAGGCGCAAGCAAACAGCATTAAGATAGTTATCCTGATAACGCTCTTCATACCGATTTATTTTTTCACACACTCGGGCAAACGCTCGTATTCGAGGCTACCCATAATGAATGGGCCTACTGCCTTGGGGTCGTTCGAGCGAATCTCTTCGTTGATGTAGTAATCGTAATCACCCATACGATAGTTTTTGCCACCCAAACCAGCTACCGCACACGCTTGGTTCAAGCTCACCACGCCATTTTCGTCTACGGTGATAAACTCTTTGATGATGCCGTTGTAGCCTTTCAAAGCCGTTTCCATATACATTGGGTCAATGTATCCTAAACGAATACCTTTTAGCAAAGAATACACAAACATAGCCGAAGCCGATGACTCCAAATAATTGCCTGGTTCGCCACTCTTATCGAGTACTTGATACCACACACCCGTTGCAGGATCTTGCAGACGACGGATTTGGAAAGCCACATTGTCGAGGATGCTCAACATTTGTTCTCTATTGGGTTCGTTGGTAGGGATAAACTCAAGTGCATCTACCAATGCCATAGCATACCATCCCATAGCACGTCCCCACGAGTGTTGTGACTGACCAGTTTCAGGGTTGGCCCAACGTTCTTTGCGGCTCACATCGGTAGCGTGGCGATAAAGTCCGTTCGATGGGTCGTAGGTGTGTTTGGCCGAAGTCACAAACTGATTGATGATGTCTTGGTAGTCGTTCACACGGTTGTTGCGCTTTGCATATTCAGCATAAAAAGGAGCGCCCATATAAAGTCCGTCAAGCCACATTTGATTTGGGTATATCTTTTTGTGCCAAAATCCACCATCTTCGTTGCGTGGATGAGTGTCGAGTTGGCTACGTAGCGTGTCTACTGCCATTCTAAATTTTTCGTTTTTGGTTTGCTCATACACACGCATCAGGTATTTACCCGGATTCAAACGGTCGATGTTGTATTCGTGTAGTTTGTAAGTTTTGATACTTCCGTTGTCGTTTACCATTGTGTCGGCATAAGCTACTGCGTAATCGAAGATTCCTTTGTCGCCATAGCGATCGTACACATCAAGCATCGCTTGTAGCTCCAAGCCGTGACAGTAGTCCCACTTCAATCGTGGCTGAAAATCGAGCTGCCACGATTCGGGGCAACGCACCATTTCCGACTCCGTCATACGTACCGACCACGGGAGGTTTTCACTAACAGTTTGGGCATTGGCAGCAGTAGAGCCAACAATCGCTAAAGAGATAAATAGTTTACAAAAAAGGTTCTTTCTCATTCTAAATGTTGTTATGGTTATTAGATATAAATATCACTTTTGGGCAAAGATAGCTACTCTATATATAAGTGGTGTGTACTTTTAGACTTAATTAGTGGATAATTTAAAATTTCGTGTGCGCTAACACACTTTGCTGTGTGCGCAAACGTTATTTTGTGTTTAAATTATACGAAAAAGAAGTATTGCGCACAAAAATTACAGTAAAACAGCCAATTAATCTATTGCAAGAAAGATGAGAATGTGTATTTTTGGCATCAGAAACAGAACTATAATTTTATTAAATCATTTATCATGAGTAAAAATCAAAACGCTTTGGGCAAAATGACAAACTACAGATGGTCTATCTGCGCCTTGTTATTTTTCGCGACAACAGTAAACTACCTTGACCGACAAGTACTATCTTTGACTTGGAAGGACTTCATCGCTCCAGAATTTCACTGGACTGACAGTGATTATGGAACAATCACTGCCTTGTTCTCTATTTTCTACGCTATTAGTATGTTATTCGCAGGTCGTTTTATCGACTGGATGGGTACTAAGAAAGGTTTCCTTTGGGCCATCGGTATATGGTCGCTTGGTGCAGTAGCTCACGCTGCTTGCGGTTGGCTTACCGAAGTGTTTTTGGGTTACTCAAGTGTTTCGGAAATGATTAGTGCAACTGGTACTGCTGCATTGGCAATCTCTACAGTTAGTGTAAACTTATTTATCGTGGCACGTCTGATTCTTGCAATAGGTGAGGCTGGTAACTTCCCAGCGGCTATTAAGGTGACTGCCGAATACTTTCCCAAAAAAGACCGTGCATTCTCTACCAGTATTTGGAACTTGGGTGCAACAATCGGCGCGCTTGCTGCTCCTGTTACCATTCCTTTGATCGCTAAATATTTCAAAGGCATAGGCGTTGGTAATGGTTGGGAAATGGCGTTTATTATCATTGGTGGCCTTGGATTTGTTTGGATGGGTTTGTGGGTGTTTATGTATAATAGCCCCGAAAAATCGAAGAATGTAAACAATGCAGAGCTTGAATACATCAATCAAGATGGCGAAGCGGCTCCTGTGGCGGCAGCTGACGGCACCGAGAAGAAGATGTCTTTTGCACAATGCTTCGGCTACAAACAGACTTGGGCATTTGCTGCGGGCAAATTTATGACCGATGGTGTATGGTGGTTCTTCCTTTTCTGGACTCCTGCATATATCAGCGACGTTTATGGGTTCTCTTCGGATAGCCCAACAGGTATGTTGCTTATCTTTGTGCTTTACGCTATTACAATGTTGTCTATCTTTGGAGGTAAATTGCCTACAATTATTATAAACCGCACCGGTATGGACCCTTATGCGGCTCGTATGCGTGCGATGTTGATTTTTGCTTTCTTCCCTTTGTTGGCGTTGTTCGCTCAACCATTGGGTAATATCTCTTATTGGTTCCCTATCATCATTATCGGTATCGCAGGTGCAGCTCACCAATCTTGGTCTGCCAATATCTTCTCTACTGTAAGTGATATGTTCCCCAAATCGGCTGTTGCTACTATTACAGGTATTGGTGGTATGGCAGGTGGCGTTGGCTCATTCCTTATCAACAAAGGTTCGGGTGTACTCTTCACTCACGCTGGCGAAACCAATATGGTGTTTATGGGCTTTGAAGGCAAACCAGCTGGTTACTTCATTATTTTCTGTGTATGCGCTGTTGCTTATCTTATCGGATGGTGCATTATGAAGACATTGGTACCAAAATACAAACCTATTGTGTTGTAATCCGAAAGTTTCGACTTGACAACTATATCAGGGCTGCACATTCCTTCGGGAGTGTGCAGCTTTTTTTTGTCGACAGTCATTTGGTGATAAGAATAGTCTCTATCTTTGCGGCATGGATAAATACGAGATAAACGAAGTGTTTGAATTGCTGCTTGGGATGTGCAGGATGCCCGATGACAAGGTAGATGTTGCTTATAAGGAGCTTCGTAGGCTATTAGAGCGTTTGTGCCGGATGAATCAGGTAGACGAACAGTTGCAAATGACTGACTTGGCGGCACGCATCAACTGGATGGTGACTCGATTTGAACTAACACCGATAGAACAAAACCGATTGCACACCTTTCGACTTACATCCAATGATGTATTGAACGGGCGCAAGCAACCGCAACGAGATGATTTGATGCGTGATGCGAAAACGTTAGCCTTCTTCGTGAAAAAGATAACTGGTGCCGATATTCCTCAATGGCTCTATTGCTTGCTTCCTAAAGCAGATGCTACCTACCACGTGTTGCCTCGTGCAAACAAGGAGGTGAAGCGGATGCGTGTGTGCTACCTCTATAAAGATGATGATTTTTTGTATGTAACTCCACTTGATGAAGTAGCTGAAAAACCTTTTCGGGTGCGCTACAACTTAGCTGATGTAAACCAAGAGTTTTCAGATACCATAAACTTGTTGTGGCAACACGCACAGCTCAATCTGCTCGATGTAGAGATTTACGGAGAACCCGATGTGCTCACTCCCCGTTTTATCGTGTTAGAACCCGATTACTTGATAGATATCAGTTCTCTTGCCGAATGTTATAAAGAGTATGGAAGTCATCCTGCCAATTACTTATTGGCACGACTGCAACCTATCGGCAATGCAATGCCACTTTTGCTTGGGAACATTGTGAATCTCTTTCTCGATGAGTGGATTTATGCCAAGCAAGAACCCGATTATGTGACGTGTATGAAAAAAGCCTTCGCACGCTATCCCATCGAGTTGGCGGCTTGTGCCGAGCTACAACAACCGCAAAAAGCAAATGAGTTTTCCGAAGCTTGCAAACTTCATTTTGCCAATCTGCACACGGTGGTGACACAAACCTTTAACGATGCGGGTTATAAGCTGAATAAAGAAGATGCCGTGCTCGAACCTGCATACATTTGTGAGGCTTTAGGTCTGCAAGGACGACTGGACTATATGCAGCGTGATATGAGTTCGTTTATCGAAATGAAATCGGGCAAAGCAGACGAATTTACGATACGCAACAAGGTGCTTCCCAAAGAAAACCACAAAGTGCAAATGTTGCTTTATCAGGCGGTGTTGCAGTATTCGATGGGGATAGAACATAGAGTGGGAAAGGCTTATTTGCTTTACACACGCTATCCGTTGCTCTATCCATCGCCTTCGCAGTGGGCTATGGTGAAGCGTGCTATTAATTTGCGCAATCAGATTGTAGCACAAGAACACGGCATTCAAATGCACAACAATATTGACTACACTTTAAAGCAGTTGGCGGCTATCAATCCCGATGTGTTACGACAAAAAACGGTAAACGACGCTTTCTGGAACAAATACCTTTATCCCTCGCTAAATGCTTTTTCGGAACATCTGCAAGGGTTGTCTCATTTGGAACGTAATTATTTTTATATCCTTTACAATTTTATCACCAAAGAACTTTACACGTCTAAATCGGGCGATGTAGATTATGATGGACACCGTGGTGCTGCTTCACTTTGGGTATCAACTTTTGCCGAGAAACTCGATGCTGGCGAACTATTATATGACCTGAAAATTATTGAAAATCGGGCTACTGATGCTCACAAGGCAAATATTAGTTTTGCCACTCCAAAGACAAAGGAGAATGGTTCATTGCCAAACTTCCGTACGGGAGATGCCGTGGTACTGTATGAACGGAATAGGCAAGACGATAATGCAACCAATAAAATGGTGTTTAAAGGCAATATCGAGGAAATGAATACAAACACTATTAAGGTGCGTCTTCGTGCTACCCAACAAAACATTGCGGTGCTTCCCTCTGATAGCTTGTATGCCATTGAGCACGATGCAATGGATACCTCTTTTAGAGCAATGTATCAAGGGCTGTGGGCGTTTATGACAGCCAATAAAGAACGGCGTGAATTGCTGTTGAATCTTCGTGCGCCACAATATGACGACAAATTCATTGTGGCAGCCAACGAAGCCTCCGATGATTTTGAACGCATAGCACTAAAAGCACAAGCCGCTCACGATTATTTTTTATTGGTAGGTCCACCTGGAACAGGAAAAACATCAAGAGCCTTGAAACGAATGATAGAGAAGTTTTATTTTGAGGAGGAGGCTCAAATACTATTATTGTCCTACACCAACAGGGCGGTAGATGAAATCTGCAAATCGCTGTCTACAATTGTTCCTGCGGTAGATTACATTCGGGTAGGGAGTGAGCTTTCTTGTGATGAGGCCTATCGCCATCGCTTGCTCGAAAACGAGATGAAACAATGCGGTCGTCGTGCCGATGTGGTGGAACGAATCAATCGTTGTCGCATTTTTGTGGGCACAGTGGCAGCTATATCGGGCAAAATAGAGTTGTTTAAGCTCAAACGGTTCGACGTTGCCATTGTAGACGAGGCTACACAAATACTCGAACCACAATTATTAGGTATACTTTGCGCAAAAACACCCAGCGACTCCAATGCTGTTGGTAAGTTTGTGATGATTGGCGACCACAAGCAACTACCTGCGGTGGTGCTTCAGGCCGATATGTATGCCGAGGTTTGCAATGAGGCTTTGCGATGTGCAGGAATCACCAATCTCAAAGATTCTCTTTTTGAACGGTTGTATCGCACATTACGACACGATTCTCCCGACGATTTTGGCTGTGTGTGCGATATGCTTTGCAAGCAAGGACGGATGCACCCCGATGTAGCTTCGTTTGCGAATGAGGCTTTTTACAACAGCGAATTGAAACCCGTAGGCTTGCCACATCAGATGGAGGTGACCGATGCTTATGCGCGTGTTCGTTTCTATCCTTCTATACCCCAACCCGTAGGAAGCTCTGTGAAGATAAACCACAGCGAAGCACGCATCGTGGCGCATCTGGCCAAAGAGGTGTACGAACGTGAGATGCGAACGGATGGTTTTGATGCTGCTACCTCATTGGGCATCATTACTCCTTATCGCAACCAGATTGTTTTGATAAAACAAGAACTGGAGAAAATAGGTGTTTCGGCATTGTGCGATGTTTTGGTAGATACCGTTGAGCGTTTTCAGGGAAGCGAGCGTGATACGATTATTTATTCCTTTTGTGTGAACAGTCCGTATCAGCTTCGGTTTTTGTCGAATATGACGATGGACAACGGAGTGGAGATAGATAGAAAACTCAATGTTGCGCTTACCAGAGCACGCAAACAAATGATGATTACAGGGGTGCCCGATTTACTAAAATTGAACCCAATTTATAAACGTTTGATAAATCGGATGAAATATTAGTGTTTGATTTACTTATGTTTGCAGTCATTAGATTTTATTCTCTCTTTTAAGCAGTTCGTTAACAACTACATATATTGCAAAGTGGTATATTTGCATACGTTTTTTTCATAGAGATTTAGATTTAAGGTTAGAAGAATTGTGGAAGTCGTGAGACTTCCCTTTTTTTTCGCCTTACGCTTCTGACCCATTATTCTTTTTCACGGGGACAGGAGCATAAAAAAGCCCTTTCGAGAGAAAGGGCTTTTTAAGTTTTCATACGTCTTGGTTTATCTTCTTACTTCTGTCTTACGGCTCATCCTGCATAAAATACTAAGATTTAGTTGGCAAGTATTTTCCTTCCTTATTGCAACTAAAGAAGTAATGGAGGAATATTGAACGATTACAGAATTAATATGCTGTGACTATATTTTTTTTTGTAATGCTTGAGCAACGTGCTCTTAAAAACAACTGAGGCGATAACTATTCGTAAGTTATCGCCTCAGTTGTTTTTAAGGAGTGTCAATCTCCTTTTGTTTGTCTTTTATCATAAGGATACTCATTTCGTAGAGTAGGTAAAGCGGTATAGCCACTACAGCAAGCGTAAAGGGGTCGCCAGTAGGCGTGATTACTGCTGCCACAATCACAATCGCCACAATGGCGTGACGGCGATATTTGCGCAAGAATGACTTGTTGACGATGCCCATCAATGACAATAGCCAAGTGACAAGTGGAAGCTCGAAAGCCAATCCCATACAGAGCACCAACATCATAAAATTGTCGATGTAGGAGTTGAGTGAAATAATGTTTTCAATCTGTGAGCTGAGTTGGTAAGTAGATAAAAATCGCAAAGTAAGAGGGTATACCATAAAATAACCCAGCAGAACGCCGATAAAAAACATAACGGTGCCTATTGCCAAAGCTTTGCGCACTCCTTTCTTTTCGTTGGGGTAGAGGGCGGGACTAATGAAACGCCACACTTCGTAGAGTAAATAGGGCATAGCAGTGACTACAGACAACCAAAAAGCCGTAGACATATGTATGAAGAAGGGAGCGGCCAGATTGATATTCACCAAATTTACTTGAAACTGCTGTGTAAAGAAATCATCGTTTAAGTTGAGTTTTTGTCCGATAAGTCGTAGCAGGTCGTAAAATATGAAATCATTGTGGCAAGGAGCCAGTATCACGCTGTCGAATAGATAGGGCATAGCAATGAAAAACCCTATTGCCAATACAAACCAGACCCCAATAATACGGAAAAGCACCTTGCGAAGCTCGTCAAGGTGATCCCAAAAGGTCATTTCTGCCATTTTTTTATTTCTTGTCTTTGTCTGCGGGTTCGTCCAGTTCGTCTTTCGCTTTGTTGATTTCGTCTTTGGCCTCGTTCACTCCGTCTTTGAAGCTTTTTACGCCTTTGCCCAATCCACGCATCAATTCAGGGATTTTTTTACCGCCAAAAAGCAACAAGATAACAAGGGCGATGATAATCCACTCCGAACCGCTGGGAAGAAAACCTAATAATAGTGGGGTATTCATATTTTTTGTTTTTTGAATTAGATATAATAACTATATGTGTATGTAAATGCAAAGTACGCTAATTTTTCTGATACAATGTATTTCTCTTTTACTTCTTTAACGTGTTGTTAGTCTTGATAATAGACTCGCTTCACACGATTTGATATTCCCGTGAGTATCTCGTAGGGTATTGTATGAAGTGTGTCGGAAAGAACGGTGATAGGCAAATCGTTGCCAAAAATAATGGCTTGGTCGCCTTCACGGCAATCTATATCGGTCACATCAATCATACATACATCCATACATATATTTCCTACGTAGGATGCTTTTTGTCCGTTCACCAAGCAATAGCCTTTGCCTTGTCCCAAGTGTCGGTTTAGTCCATCGGCATAGCCAATGGGAATAGCTGCTATGCGAGACGTGCGCTGCAATGTACCTTTTCGGCTATATCCCACAGTCTCGTCTGGCGGCACGTTGCGTATTTGCAAGATGGTGGTTTTTAGTGTGCTTACATTGTGCATCATTTGATTGTTGATGGGATTTACACCATATAGTCCGATGCCCAAACGCACCATATCGAATTGCGCTTCGGGGAAACGTTCAATGCCTGCTGTGTTGCAGATGTGACGCAATATTTTATAAGAATATTCTGCTTGCAAAAGGTTGGCCGCACGTTCAAATGTAGCAATCTGTTGGTGTGAGAATGAATCAAAGTCTGCCGAATCGCTACCAACCAAATGCGAGAATACGGAGCGGGGCAACACGGCATTTTGATTTTTCAGGCGGCGAATGAGGCGTGGGATTTCATTTTCATCAAACCCCAACCGGTGCATTCCCGTATCTATTTTTATGTGTACCGGAAAGTTTGTTATCCCCTCTTTTTCGGCTGCTTTTATCAAAGCGTCAAGTAAGTGGAAGTTATACACCTCAGGTTCCAATTGATAATCAAACATTGTTTTGAATGCTGTCAACTCTGGGTTCATAATGATGATAGAGGATGTGATGCCCGCTTTGCGAAGTTCTTCACCTTCGTCTGCCACCGCCACTGCCAAATAGTCTACCCGATGTTCTTGTAGTGTTTTGGCTATTTCGTATGCGCCAGCTCCATAAGCAAAGGCCTTCACCATACACGCTATTTTTGTTTCAGGTTGAAGCAGAGACCGATAATGGTTCAAATTTTCTATCATTGCATTTAGGTTTACCTCAAGAGTTGTTTCGTGTACTTTTAGCACTAAAGCTTCGGTCACTTTGTCGAAACCAAACGGGCGCGCTCCTTTGATAAGTATTACTTCATCGCGTAGAGACTTAAAGGCTTCAGACAGTAAAAGTTCTTCGGTGTTGCGGAAAAAATATTTCTCCATTGTGAAACGTGAGGCCATCGAACTGATAGCCGACCCTACACCGATGATTTTGCTAATGCCACGGTTTGTGGCAAGTTGTGCTACCTTGCGATAGAGTGTTGCGGTGGTTTGTCCAGTTTCGAGTATGTCCGATAAGATAAGTGTACGCTTCAACTCTTTTTTATCGGTGCGGCGCACCAAAAAGTCGAGTGCAATATCCAGTGAAGCCAAATCACTGTTGTAGCTATCGTTTATCAACACGCACCCTTGTTTACCCTCTTTTACTTCAAGGCGCATCGCTACTGGTTCAAGTCTCACCATTCGTTCCGATATTTGGTCGGATGGAACCATCAGGTATAGACACGCAGCTAAACAGTGCAAGGCGTTTTCTATCGAGGCATCGTCGATAAACGGAATGCAGAATACATTGTCCATCTCTAAATAGCGATAGGAGATGATGGTATGATCTTCTTTCTTTTGTATGTTGCTGATGAAAAGTGGTCGGTCGGCACTTTTACAGCTCCAAGCTATTTCGCGGCAAGTGAGCATTGATTTGCCTACACAGTTGCTTATCATCTCATTGTCGGCATTGTATATCAGCACATCGCATTTTTTAAATAGTGCGAGCTTCTCCATACATTTTTCTTGCAACGTGCAGAAGTTTTCTTGATGTGCTCCACCAATATTGGTGAGTATCCCTACGGTGGGTTTTATGATGCTTTGCAGATTGTCCATTTCGCCCAGCTCGGATATGCCAGCTTCGAATATGGCCAGCTCAGTGCTTTCATTCATTTGCCACACCGATAGCGGTACTCCTATTTGAGAGTTGTATGAGCGTGGTGAACGAGTGATGTTATAGTCGGGGCAAAGCAATTGGTGTAGCCACTCCTTTACAATGGTTTTTCCGTTGCTGCCAGTCACGCCTATCACAGGAATCTGAAATAAATTGCGGTGTTGCTCGGCCAGCTTTTGCAAGCTTTTTAATGAATCTTGAACCAGTAAAAAGTTGCACGATAATAATTGCTCTTTGTTTAATAAACTCGATTCCACCCAAGCATAATCTTCGTGTGATATGATAAAATTGCGCACACCTCTTTCATATAAATCGGGAATGTATTGAGCACCTTTGTTTCGTTTGGTTGTTAGTGCAAAGAACAATGTGTCTTCTGGAAAATTGAGCGATCGACTGTCGGTCAATAGCCAGCTGATGGTGTATTCACCAGTTCCGATGCGTTGTGCGCCAATGCGTTTGGTTATCTCTTCAATAGAATATGACATAATTTGCTTTTGTTTCTGCATTCAATTAGGTTTGCACCCTTCAATAAATATGCAATTTCAAGGAGATCGGAAGAGCGTCGTGTAGGGAAAGAGTGTTAAGATTAGTGTA
>CAMTPA010000086.1 GCA_947074275.1 uncultured Bacteroides sp. | reverse complement strand
ATGCAACTAAATATCAATTATATACATATTATTTTGCTTTGCAACGGTCTCAAAACATTTATTCCAAGGCTAAATTTTTCACCAATGAGATAGTTATGAGACATCCTATTTTAGGAGAAACTTATGAAATTAAAGCATAACCCACATTGGTACGACATCGCAGTTCAAAACGAATTGTATCCATTCAAAAAAACTCCTATGAACATTTTGATTATCGTTCATAGGAGTTTATATTATTTCAGTTTTCCAGTAAAAACTCTTCTGCTATTTAAAGAAAAAGCGAATCACATCATTGAAGTTAGCCCAAATAAGCAAGCCAAATAACAATAGCATACCTACCATCTGCGCATATTCCATAAATTTATCACTGGGTTTGCGACGTGCGATGATTTCGTATATCAAGAAAAGTACGTGTCCACCATCGAGTGCAGGAATAGGAAGAATATTCATAAACGCCAAGATAATAGAAAGAAAAGCAGTCATATACCAGAATTGATGCCAATCCCAAGTAGTAGGGAAAATCTGTGCTATTGTACCAAAACCACCAATTTGTTTAGCTCCCTCTTTCGAAAAAACATACTTCATATTGTTTACATACCCTTTCAGTTTTTCCACTCCTAAATGAGCACCAGCGGGAAACGATTCGATAAAGCCATACTCTTTAGCAATGAGTGGCATCACTTGCGCAGGCGAACAAGGATTGACACCTATACGGAAAGCAGAATCGGTTCTTAAAACAACGATGTGTTCTTGGCCACCACGAATATAAGTCAAAGCTATTTGGCGAAGATCGATACTATCGTTGGTAAGCTCTAATTTCTTATCTCTACGTTGTCCCATCGCATCTACAAATTCATAAAATGAAATGGGCAATCCATCCAAAGCGATAATACTATCTCCTTTTGTCAATCCAGCTTGTGCAGCAGGTGAGTTTTCCATCACATTGTCTATCACATAAGGAAAACGAAAAGAGGCAAACTTAACGCTATCAGCCATCAATCTTTGCATCATATCCTCCGGTATATATACCGCAGCTTCTTTCCCATCGCGAAGCACTGTCACCACTCGGGCATCCACCACTTGAGCAAGCATTTTTTCATCGTAACGCTCAAAAGCTGTTCCATCGGCAAAGAGTAGAATATCACCATCTTTGAAACCAACTTCTTTTGCAGTTTCATTGAATGTCATTCCGAGAGGTGCATCACTCACACGGATATACTCATCACCCCAAGCATAAAGAATCATAGAGTAAATGAACAAAGCTGTGATAAAGTTGAAAAGCACTCCGCCTACCATCACCAACAAACGCTGCCACGCTGGTTTGGCACGAAACTCCCATGGTTTCATCGGTTGTTTCATCTGTTCGGTATCCATCGACTCATCAATCATACCAGCTATCTTGACATATCCTCCCAGTGGCAACCAGCCTATCGCATATTCTGTATCGCTCTTTTTGGGTTTAAATTTGAACAATGTAAACCACGGGTCAAAGAACAAACAGAATTTTTCTACCTTGATTTTGAAAAGACGAGCGAACAAAAAGTGTCCGCCTTCGTGTATCAACACCAAGAGCGAAAGACTCATTATCAACTGAAGGGCACGAATTAAAAAAGTTTCCATCTAAATTGTTTCTATGTTATTTGTATTATTGTTTATTAATCAATTGGGTAGCGATGCTACGTGCCTCCTTGTCGGTAGCTACATAGTCATCGTAAGTCGGGCTAATCACAAAAGAGGTTTCTGTCATTGTTTTTTCTATCACATTACTCATCCCTAAAAAGCTTACTTTTCCTTTTAGAAAAGCATCTACTACAATCTCATTGGCAGCATTGACAATACAAGGCATATTACCCCCACGATACATCGCTTCGTAGGCAAGAGCTAAATTACGAAAACGCTTGGTATCGGGTTGTTCAAAAGTCAAGTTAGTGCATTTAGAGAAATCCAATCGTTCGAATGTCGAATAGACACGATCGGGATAAGAAAAGGCATATTGAATCGGTAAGCGCATATCAGGTAGTCCCATTTGTGCTTTGATAGAACTATCCTCAAACTGCACCATCGAATGAATGACCGACTGGGGATGAACTACCACTTCTATTTGTGTAGGATGAACTCCAAACAGCCATTTAGCTTCAATCACTTCAAAGCCTTTGTTCATCATTGTAGCTGAGTCGATGGTTATTTTCGAACCCATCTCCCAGTTAGGATGTTTTAATGCTTGCTGTGGTGTGACTGTTTGCAATTGCTCGTAGGTAAAGGTGCGAAAAGGACCACCCGATGCAGTAAGAATCACTTTTTCTATCGTGTTGCCTACTTCGCCTGATAAACACTGAAATACCGCCGAATGCTCTGAGTCAACTGGTAGTATGGGAGTACGATATTGTTGCGCCAATTTATTAATCAATTCGCCAGCTACCACCAATGTTTCTTTATTGGCAAGAGCGATTGCTTTACGCGCTTTGATAGCACTCATTGTTGGTTTCAATCCAGCATAGCCCACCATTGCAGTAAGCACCACATCAATAGGTTCCGATTCTACAATCTGACAAAGAGCATCATCTCCAGCATATACCTTAATAGGTAAATCGGCAAGCGCATCTTTTAGTTGAGTGTATTTATCTTCGTTGGCTATTACAACCGCCTCTGGTTGAAATCGACGAGCTTGTGCAATCAGCATATCTACACGATTATTGGCTGTCAGCGCATAGACCTCGTATAGTTCGGGGTGCTCGTCGATGACTTGCAACGCTTGTGTACCGATAGAGCCCGTAGAGCCTAATATAGCAATTTGTTTTTTCTTGTTCTGTTGATTCATAGTTTGCTTAGAATACAATGTACTTTTCGGGATCAACGGCACGTCCTTTATCCCATAGTTCGAAATGCAAATGTGGGCCTGTGCTTAGCGTGCCCGTATTTCCAATTAAAGCAATGGCTTCTCCACCTTTCACTTTATCGCCTTCGCGTTTCAACAATGAGCCAAGGTGTTTATATACAGACATATATCCCTGATTATGTTGTACACCTATTACATTGCCCGTTTCGGCGGTATAGGTGCTAAACACAACTGTCCCATCCAATACAGATAGTACGCTTTCATTGGGAGTAGCTGCTATATCAGTTCCAAAATGACGTTTATCAGCATCAAAATGACTTGAAATCATCCCACGAGTAGGACGATAAAAAATCAGTCCTTCTGCTTTGGGTTGCGAAGTAATGGAAGTTAAATTATACTTTTCAGCTTCTTCGTATTGACGGCGAAACTCTTCTTCTCGTTGAGTACGTTCCATCAACGAATCCTCACGCACCGTTGTCAATGAATCGATGTTAGCAACTGATTCGGCACTCACATTGCCACTGAAAATATCTTGTATATTCATTATGTATAGGTTCTGCCTATCGGCAACCATTTTTAATGAATCAAGTGTCAGCGCATTTTCTACCATTTGTCTACGAATATCGCTATTCATATAGCCAGGCAAATAATTGCGCAAAGGAGTAAAAGCAATGATAGCAGCAGCTATCATAAACAAAATAGTCAGCGTGGCCAATAGCACCGACATCCCATTGAGCTTAGATACGCGAAGCCCTACTACCTCTTCAAGTGTATTTTCGTTGATGATAGTAAGTTTGTACTTAAACTTGATATTATTCCAAAAAGCCTTACTTTTTTTCTTTTTTGCCATTGTCTTTTTGTTATTCAGACAAAAGTAACCATTTTGTCACAGTTGCTTCCGGTTTCTTTATTCAATTTAACAATCAATCGGCCGACTCCACATTTTCTAAGTCGAGCAACCCCTGAGGAAGCTCTACCGTTACTACCCTATTTTCTTGATCAATCCCTAATAGAAATTCCTCTTGAGCAGGCACAAGCAACTCTTCTCCATCAAGGCGTTCAACCACAAAAAGGGTATTGATAGTGGATTCATCTACTTCTATAATTGTACCCAGTAGTCCGTGGTGTGCATCTTCCATACGGCAGCCTACAAAAAAAGCCCACGTCAATTCTCCATCGTCTGCATCTTCTGCTGCAAATTTTGTAGGGAAGTAAACATCAACGTTGGTAAACTTACGTGCTTGCTCGGCCGAATCAATATCTTCGAGCTTTACCAAAGCAGATGAATCGGAGCGAAAGCGATATTCTTCGACAAAAAATGGCACGAATATACCGTCGAGCAAACAGATGAGATAATCGCAATCTACCCGATCGAAAACATCATCGGTAAAAGTGAAAGAGAGTTCACCGTGAATACCGTGAGGTTTATTGAACATTCCTATTTTATATACTTCTTCTTTTTTTATCATATACGGGTTATTCTTGCTCCAATAGCGTTTAAGCGACCTTCGATATCCTGATAGCCACGGTCTATTTGCTCAATGTTGTGAATACGGCTGATGCCATCGGCACTCATAGCCGCTATGAGCAAAGCGATACCAGCACGAATATCGGGCGAGGTCATATTGCCACCACGAAGTTTAAAACCGTGATTGTGACCGATGACTACGGCACGGTGTGGGTCGCAGAGTATTATTTGTGCGCCCATATCTATTAGTTTATCGACAAAGAACAGGCGACTTTCAAACATCTTTTGATGAATAAGTACACTGCCTTTGGCTTGTGTAGCTACCACCAACATAACACTGAGCAAATCGGGCGTAAGACCTGGCCACGGAGCATCGGCAATGGTCATAATAGATCCATCTATAAACGACTCTATTTCGTAGGCATCTTGTGCAGGCACAAATATGTCATCTCCTCGCTGTTCAAGCCTAATGCCCAAGCGACGGAAGCTATCGGGAATAATGCCTAAGTTCTCGTATGAAACGTTTTTGATGGTAATCTCACTTCGGGTCATTGCAGCCATACCAATAAAGCTCCCCACTTCAATCATATCGGGCAAGATAGTATGAGTGGTTCCCTGCAAACAATCCACTCCTTCGATAGTGAGCAGATTTGAAGCGATGCCACTGATACGCGCCCCCATCGCATTAAGCATTTTGCACAATTGCTGCAAATAGGGTTCGCAGGCTGCGTTATAAATTGTAGTGACCCCTTTAGCAAGCACGGCTGCCATCACAATGTTTGCCGTACCTGTGACCGAAGCCTCATCGAGCAACATATATTTTCCGTGTAGCTCTGTTGCTGATATTTCATACACACCGCGTTCGTCGTTGTAATTAAACTTCGCTCCCAGCGTCATCATTCCGATGAAGTGAGTATCCAAACGACGACGACCTATTTTGTCGCCTCCCGGTTTTGAAATTACCGCTTTGCCAAACCGTGCCAACATAGGTCCCAGCAACATCACCGACCCGCGTAAACTCGAACATTTCTTCAAAAACTCATCGCTTTCTAAATAGGCAAGATCTACGTTTGCAGCTTTGAAGCTGTATGTATCCACTCCCAACTTACGAACCGTCACCCCCATATCGCGCATCAACTGAATCAGATTGTTGACATCGAGAATATCAGGAATGTTATTCACTACTACCTCTTCGGCAGTAAGTAGTGTGGCACAGATTATCTGCAGCACCTCGTTCTTGGCACCTTGTGGACGAATTTCTCCACAAAGGCGATGCCCACCTTCGATTACAAATGAAGCCATATCGAGTTTTATTAGATTTAACGCTTAGTATTTTTTTCGTTGATTGTTGTTGCGGTTATTTTGGTATGAATAGTTGTTTTTCGGACGATAGTTTTGATTCAATCTACTATTCATCAATTTCATTATATCGTCTGTCAATTGCAGTTTGCCATCAGACAATTCATAAAGATCATCGGCTATCTTGCGATCATCTACCGTATCTTTATTCCAAGCGATAAAGTCTTTCTTCAAATGGTTGCAAATGAGTGCAACAAGATTGCGTTTTTCATCTCCTTCGGGCAGTTCACAGGCTTTTTTTATTAGTACCTCGAGCGTGCGTCCATAGTGACGATAACGAATTTTGGTAGATGGATAAGGTATCACGTCGGGCTTTGTCACCAAGTTATCCTTACGTATCACTTCATAGGGATAATCTATATCCAACTTGAAATCGGACATAATAGCGAGGTGATCCCAAAGTTTGTGTTTAAAATCGGGCACATCACGCAAATGTGGAAACATATTCCCCATAATATTGATGATAGTTCCTGCACAGCGTTGACGTTCGGCACGGTCTTCGATAGTGAGAGCGTGATTCACCATATTTTGTATGCTACGTCCATATTCGGGCAATGGCATACGCATTTGTTGAGTGTTATATTGCATATTGTTATGAATATTATCTTAAGTTTATAATAACTTCTTGGGCATAGATGCCACAAATTCTTTCAAATAGAAAGGTTCAAAGTAGGCCACATCTTTGTAGTCTTGCAATGCTACCGCTTTTTCGGCAAGCGGAAACATCATTTTTGCCAGAGGATGAATATCGGCAATAAAATGAGCATTGTGATGAGTTATCTTTTCACGGCACTTATCTGCTCCGTTGCCAAAGAAGTAGACTGGGCGTTGTTCTAAATAGTCTAAATAGGATGTTTCATCAATAATGTCGGCCGATGTTTCTTTGACCACTCCCAAAGCACGATTGTAAATAGCCGCATACACCTCCATTCGACGAGCATCTATCATAGGACAAAGCAACGCATCTTCGGGCAAATCGTGATAAAGCAACACGGGCACACACAGCACTTCGAGTGTAGGCAATCCAATAAGAGGCAAATCACGTCCATAACACACACCTTTTGCCATAGACACGCCTATGCGCAACCCTGTGTATGAGCCAGGCCCACAACTCACAGCCACAGCATCGAGTGGAATCGCATAACTATCGACAAATGACAAAGCCTCATCCACAAACACCCCCAACGCGATAGCGTGTGCAGGGCCTTTCAAATCTTCTTTTACAAAAACAGTAGCTCCATCTTGGCTCACTGCCACCGAGCAAGCCGAGGTAGAGGTTTCAATATTTAAAATGCACGACATAATTATCTTTAAATAGATGATTAAGAACCTGTTCTTATATCTTCAAATGAAATAGATAAAGCAGGTATTTAAGTTGTTGCAAATTTAGCTGTTTCTTTTCATATAAACAGCAAACAGCCCAAACTAAAACACCCCCTTTATCAACCTCTTACAATTAGCACGCTAAATATTAACATTTAACAAGATAAATGTTCACAGTTTGCACTTCAAATATGAACGATCCAGTTTTCACAAATACATCACTAAAACAAAATAACGCAATATGCTGATAAACAGAGTATATGCTTACTCCACACACCAATGAATCGTTTTTTTTATTTATGAGTATGCTTTGCCAAGCCGTCTTTCAGTTTTTTCCTCATTCACAAGGTATTCTAAAAATAATCGTGTACTTTTGCCACAACTAACATTAGAAGTAAGTATTATGATTCAATCAATGACTGGTTATGGCAAGGCCACAGCTGAACTCTCTGATAAAAAAATAAATATCGAGATCAAATCACTCAATAGCAAAGCACTCGATTTATCTACAAGAATTGCCCCTATGTATCGCGAAAAAGAGATGCAAATACGCAACGAAGTTTCGAAAGCATTGGAGCGTGGCAAAGTAGACTTTAGTCTGTGGGTAGAGAAAAAAGAGAGTGCCGAAAGTGCTACCGTCATCAACCAAGTTTTGGTAGAGGGATATTACACCCAAATTAAAAACATTGCCGACAACTTAGGCATTACTGTTCCTGCCGACTGGTTTCAGACATTGCTGCGTATGCCCGACGTGATGTGCAAGCCCGAAGCAACTGAACTTAGCGAAGAGGAGTGGGAAAATGTACACTCCACTCTATTGGAAGCAATAGGACACTTGGTAGACTTTCGTAAACAAGAGGGCAAAGCACTCGAAAAGAAGTTTCGTGAAAAAATAGACAACATCGGAAAATTACTCGAAGCTGTGAGCCCATACGAACAAGAGCGTGTGACGAAAGTAAAAGAAAGAATCATTGAAGCACTCGAAAAAACAGTCAGCATAGATTACGACAAGAACCGTTTAGAGCAAGAAATCATCTACTACATTGAGAAACTTGACATCAACGAAGAGAAACAACGTTTGACCAACCACTTGAAATATTTCATTAAAACAATGGAAGAAGGAAGCGGACAAGGTAAGAAATTGGGATTCATCGCTCAAGAAATGGGACGAGAAATAAATACCCTTGGCAGTAAATCGAATCATGCCGAAATGCAAAAAATAGTAGTGCAAATGAAAGATGAGCTTGAACAAATCAAAGAACAAGTGCTCAATGTGATGTAACCCACATCTTAGTTTACAAGCCCCAAACGATTATCTCTATTTTATAGACTTTACACAATGAATGGTAAATTAATTATATTTTCAGCACCATCAGGCTCTGGGAAATCAACGATTATACAATACTTACTAAAACAGAACTTAAACTTAGCATTCTCCATTTCTGCTACCAGTCGACCACCACGCGGCGAAGAAAAAGACGGAGTGGATTATTACTTTCTATCGCCCGAAGAGTTTCGGAAAAGAATAGCCAATAAAGAGTTTTTAGAATACGAAGAGGTGTATGTAGATCGTTATTACGGCACTCTGAAATCATCGGTAGAAAACTTACTGAAAGAGGGTAAAAATGTAATATTCGACGTAGATGTAGTAGGTGGGTGCAATATCAAGCGTGCATATGGCTGGCAGGCTTTATCCATTTTCATCCAACCGCCTTCTATCGAAACATTGCGTCAACGCCTCAAAGGACGTGGCACCGATTCGCCCGAAGTTATTGAAGACCGAGTAGCCAAAGCCTCTTATGAACTAACATTTGCGCCACGCTTTGATAAAATTGTGATAAACGATGATTTGGCCACAGCAGAAAAAGAGGTATTAAAGTTGGTAACAGATTTCTTATCCAAATGACACCGCTTCTCAAAACAGGTATTTTTTGTGGGTCGTTCAACCCTATTCATATTGGTCATTTAGCACTTGCTAATTACCTGTGTGAATATGAAAATTTGAGTGAGGTGTGGTTTGTCATCACACCTCACAATCCTTTAAAACAGTCGTCCGAACTTTGGCCCGACAGTTTTCGACTTGAGTTGGCTCAAATAGCAACTGCGGACTACCCAAAATTTCACGCATCCGATTTTGAATTTCATCTACCACGCCCCTCTTACACCGCACATACTCTTGAAAAGCTTCGTGAGTCCCATCCCAACCGTGAGTTTCATCTCATCATAGGATCGGACAATTGGATGCTATTCGACCGATGGGTGCGACACGATGAAATCATTGCCCACCATCCTATATTGGTCTACCCACGACCAGGTTATCAGGTAGATACAACCAAATTACCAAGCAATGTAAAACTAACCGATGCGCCTACATTCGAAATAAGTTCCACCTTTATTCGCCAAGCATTGCACAATCACAAAGACATTCGATATTTTCTATACCCCGACGTTTATAAAAGAATCATAGATTCTGAATTGTTTTAAGTAAAATGAAAGCAATATGTTAGTTAGTTTAGCTTATCTCTTTTTATTAGGATTGCTGTTTGGCTATCTATTCAATAAACTTCGACTTCCCGCTTTAGTAGGAATGCTTTTCACAGGAGTTCTTTTAGGACCCTACGCATTCGATTTATTATCACCTTCTCTATTAGCTATTTCGGTAGAACTTCGACAAATAGCTTTGGTCATCATCTTGATGCGCGCTGGCCTCGCCTTAAACTTAAACGATTTAAAGCAGGTAGGCCGACCAGCCGTCTTAATGTGCTTTGTCCCTGCTTGCTTCGAGATAGTGGGAGTAATACTTATAGCTCCACCTTTATTGGGTCTTTCAATCGTGGAAGCAGCCATTATGGGTACTGTAATTGCGGCGGTGTCACCAGCAGTCATAGTGCCACGAATGCTAATGTTAATGGAAAAGAAGATAGGCACGCAAAAAAGTATTCCACAGCTCATTATGGCCGCCGGATCGATAGATGATGTATTTGTCATTGTACTATTCACGGCATTCACCACTTTAGGTGTAGGAGGTGATGTTACCGCAGGGCAGTTTTTGCAGATTCCAATCTCAATTATTACAGGATTGCTATTGGGAGTGGTGATAGGCTGGCTGCTTAACTTCTATTTCAGACATTTTCATTTGCGAGACTCTATCAAAGTAATCATTATGATGGGTTGTGCCTTTTTATTTCTTGGTGTAGAACATTGGTTAAAAGAGATAATTCCAGTATCAGGGTTGCTTGCGGTAATGTCTATGGGAGCAACATTATTATATACCTATCCATTGCTTGCAAAGCGCATTTCTGCTAAGTTCTCTAAATTATGGATTGCAGCTGAGATTATGTTATTTGTGCTGGTGGGTGCTACCGTAGACATACAATATGCTTGGGCAGCAGGTGCAGCAGCCTTAGTGGTAATCCTTGTTTCGTTGCTGTTTCGTATGAATGGAGTGTTCGTCAGCTTACTAAAAACAAAGCTCAATATGAAAGAACGTCTCTTTTGTATGATTGCTTATACACCCAAAGCTACCGTACAAGCCGCTATTGGTTCGCTTCCTCTGGCAATGGGATTGGCTTGCGGGAAAAGCGTAGTTACAGTAGCGGTACTTGCTATTTTAATAACAGCTCCTTTGGGTGCTTGGGCTATCGATAAAAGCTATAATAGATTATTAAAACGCACACCAAAAGCTTAGATTAAATCTATTTTCATTCTCTTAAAACATCACGATATACGTATTTATCAAGTATTTCTAAAAGTTTTTCTTTTTTCAAGGGTTTTGAAATAAAATCTGCACATCCAGCATTGAGAGCCTCTTTTCTGTCCGAGTCAAAAGCATTGGCTGTAACAGCAACAATAGGCACTTCAAAATTGAATAACCGAATTCTCTTTGTCGCCTCCAAACCATCCATTATTGGCATTCTAATGTCCATCAATATCAAACTATACGAATGATTTCTGACAGCTTCAACCGCATCGACTCCATCCTTTACCCACGTTATCTTATACTCTCTCAATAGTGCTTTCATTAAAAGGTAATTTGACTCATTATCTTCAGCTATCAGAATATGAATATCATTTTTATCCTTCTGTTTTTCCATCACTGTCTCTTTGGCTTCATTGGTTTGGCTTTCTTCTTGTTCAACTGAAGTAGGCAGATAAATCCAAAACTTGCTCCCTATATTTAAAATAGAGTCTACGCCAATTTCACCGTGATAGCTATCAGCAATACCTTTACAAATTGCCATACCCAAGCCTGTGCCTTGCGCAAAGGTATCGAGCTTTTCAAAACGATCGAATACTTTGACACAATCTTCTTCTTTTATACCACAACCACTGTCTTTCACATAGAGCACGATGCCTTTTTCACGCATTTCATATCCCATTTCGATAGAACCGTGCGAAGTAAACTTAACTGCATTAATCAAGAAATTACCCATCACTTGTGACACTCTAAATCTATCTAAATGGACGATACACTTTTCTGTTGACCGGTTTATCAATCGTACATTTTCGTGTACTTTGGGAAGTATCATTATTTCAAGTTCTCGAAATAAATCATTCAAATCAAAATTAGTATCGTTGTGCTCAACATAACCCGACTCTATTTTTGAAAGGTCGAGAATATCGTTGATGAGTTTCAACAGCAATTCACTATTGCTATGAATTATATCCATATACATTTTTTGCTCTTCTTGACCTACTTCTCCCAATAACTGTGAAAATCCTACAATCGAATTGAGCGGTGTTCTTATTTCGTGGCTCATATTGGCAAGAAAAGCTGTTTTCAAAGCATCCGATTGTTCCGCTTTTTTCTTGGCTTCTGATAGTTCTCGTTGCACCGTAATACGTTCGGTCATATCGAGTGCAATGCCAATGAGCAACTTTTTATCTCCTTTTACACCCCAAAATGGAGTTTTGGTAGTAAGATAATGCTCTATTTCTCCTTTTAAATTATAACGTGTTTCTTCAAAAGACTCCATCTTTCCATTTCTGATAATTCGTATGTCATCGTTGCGATACATATCAGCTTCCTCTTTTGATGCAAACACCTCATAGTCGGTTTTCCCAACAATCTCTTCGGCTGTTTTGCCAGTCAACTTGCAAAACAGAGTGTTTGCCATTACATATCGAAAATCATTATCGGCATCTTTGATAAACAATGGGCAAGGAGTATTGTCCATTATAGCAAGCAGCAAGTTCTGGTTATCCCGAATACTCTCTTCGGAACGCTCAATGGCTTCTACATAAGCTTTTCTTTCGCTAATATCTTCTACTTTTATCACTACACCTTCTACCGTTTCATCTTCTGACAATACAGGTATAAAGGCTATTTCGACATAAGCACCCGAAGGTAGATATTTCTGTATCCGCTGAGTTGCTTTAAGCTCAAAAGCAGCCTCCACAAACCCACGTGTATAAGATTCTTTTAATTTGTCTGCATTTTTATAACATAATTCGCCTACCTCATAAAAGCACGTATCATCCACAAATTCATCCATAAGCACCTTACTCACGTTTTCCCAAGCAACTTTATAGTCGGGAGTGACATAAACAAAACCAGCACCCGAATTATTCATTATCAAATCATTGAGTCTCAACAATTGGTTCCGGCTTTTTTCATAAAATATTCGTCTTGTTTCATCCTTTTGATAACCTATAATGGTTTTAACACTGCCTTCTTCATTGTATTCGTGAGGCACAATATATACATTCACCCAACGCAAATTACCTTTCAAGTCGGCTATTTGTATAGTTGCTTCTGCATGAGATTCTTTTTTCTGCTCAATCTCGGCAAAAAGTTTCACTATTTTTTTCCGATGTCCGGGAATCACTTTCAATAGTAAATCCTCATAATACACACTTGCCCCAATCACGCTATTATCGGGCATAGAGGTAAACAGATGAGTTTGCGTATCGTAACTAAATGGAACAAGCCCTCCTAAATTAAAAGCTCGCGCCAACTCTTGTCGATTTTTTAAATCAATATCTTTTTGTTTGTTCACTTGCTTTGTCACATCTTGAATCTGAAAAAAATAATAGTTCTGTGCGACCATTGACAATATTGAGATCGGAAGAGCA
>CAMTPA010000085.1 GCA_947074275.1 uncultured Bacteroides sp. | reverse complement strand
CAAGGCCTATCTACCGACCTGACAAGGCCTTGTCAGGTCGGTAGATAGGCCTTGCCAGGTCGGTAGGTTGCTATACCCAACAAACTCCCAATAGATAGCCATCAAAAACAGAAGATTAATACAAACAAGGATTGCCTTTTGAGTTGAGCACATCGGCACTGGTTACTATAAGTTGAGATAGATTACTTACATAATACTTGTTGGCGCATTGTTCTGCCCACGGCCCATAACTCATACCACTGCTGTGACTATATCCAATGCAATGCCCCAGCTCGTGAAACATTATAGAAGCAGAATAAGTGCTTGTATATTGCCCCAAATAGGTGCCTTGCGAAACTCCCCAAGTAGATCCACCACCCAATCCGGCCACTCCATTGCCCGTATATACAAGCCCGACATTAAAGCCGCCGTGATTGATGAACTGAGCAGGCACTCTACTCAAATCCAGCTCATCGCCATTATTATCATTAATCTGTCCTTGAAAAGTAAGCAAGTGACCGACAAATTCATCGGTAGAAATCATATAAGCAAAGTTGGTAAGAAAGGCAATGGACTCGCGAATATGCACAGGGCGGATTCCCATCCAATTGCCTGCAGGTGCACCATTGTCCATATCGGGATCGCCACCAAAAGCATTAAATCGGATGTACCAATTGGGCTTCATCTGCTCTATCTTGCGCCACACATCATCTTCGCTTTCTACACGAATCACCACATCATCGCTGGTTATCTCCGCCAATTGCTCATCGCTTAGGCAAACGAATGTGCCATTGGGAGTAGGAAACTCACTGCCTGAAGAGTAACTGGGCATATCAAACTCCACATTACAAAATGCAGGAACCGAGTCGCAATAAGTCAATAAAATCTCTTGACTAAGCGAAGGCAACTTCGCCCAAAACGAAGCACTCTGAACAGAGAGTGGCAAGTATGAACGAATATTAATCACTCTATCGGATAACTTTTTGACTTGCAATGGTTTGTTTACATAAAACGAGCGTTCGTTGTTATCGTAATAGATGCTTTTAGATTCATCGTCTTGCAGCAGTTTAGTTTGAGGATAATCTTCTAAAAAAGCCCTATCAATGCGCAAAGTGGCAGTATTTGCATCGGGATGATTTGAAAAAGCCACATCAACCTTGTTTCTTACTCCTTTTACCAATGTTGTTTTAAAGAGATAATGGGATACATAGCTAAGTTGGTTGTGGTTGGTAGTATGAAGCGTTAGTTTAATCACCGCAGGTTGTTCCGACACAGTTGGCATCAGCATCACCATTTCTTGATTTCTAACCGGCAGCACATTATCTCCCCATAATCTTGATCCACAATAAGCACCATCCACGCTCAACCCCGAATAGAAAGTAGAAGAGTGAGTCATCGACCAATCGATAGAAGTAATAGACGCAGCAAGATATTGATTGGACAAGTCGATATCCAACTCCACAGCAGCCAACACGTGAGACAGTTGAAGGTTATAATTCACTTCGGGCTTTGCATCCACAACCACATCCAACATACCATAACAAATATATTCATTGAATGAAGTGAATGGAGCATCGTTAGGCAGCTCAAACCATTGTTGATTTATTGATGAGATATTCTCTTTCACAACCAGCCCTCTATCTTCCAATGTTTTAGTATATGCCAACACAAATAATTTGTAATCTCCCTTAGCCAATGGCTCTATCACAATCGTATTATTTGCTGCGTTGTAAGTCGACATCAAATCGTGAACAATAGTCCCATTCTCGTTGCCAAGCAAATACTTCACCTCCATATCGCCCAAAGAAGCCATTCGAGTTTTTGATGTATAGAAACTCCCTAAATCGTAATTCAGCCTAATTGTAATACTTTTCTGAGACTGATTGAGATGGGTATTATCATCAGTAGGCTGACAAGAGCAAATATTAAACACCGCAATAAAAATCAATGCTATGCGGACATACTTTATCATCTTCATACGCTTACTCTATAATATAATCCACAGATGATTTGATAGCGCGAACCACACGTGTCTTGGAAGAATTGTGTGGCTGCATTTGAAACTTATCTTGATTATTCTGAAACACACAATACTGATTGTTCACATTGGTACAAGCCAAGATAAGGTATCCCCAAGCCGTTTGAGCCGAACTGGCACTTGCATTACCAAATTGATGGCCAGCATCGATAAAGCAGAGTTTATTACCACTCAACGTTTCTGTTATCTCCACAACATAAAGATTGCCCGTAGAAGAAGTTCCCATTGATATAGGCGAGCGTTTGTAACGACGCAAAGAATATTCATTACCCGAAGACGAAGTATATGTTACAGAAGTTTTTCCATCATCCGAGGGAAGAGCCAACGTTTTATCAGTAGGCAATATCAAGCCATACTCCTCTTTTGAAGGCATCAGATAGCCCGATGGACAATGAATATCATTGGAAGCGTTGTAAATATCACCACTACTCATAGAATTGAATCCATCATAACTCACCATACCAAAAGAGTTTTCGGCAAAATACATCCCCGTAGTATTTCGCCCTTTATAGGCAGCGCCCGCAAAATAAGTAAACTGCTCGTCCGTGCAATTCTGCAAATAAGTACACAAGTCATCTACATCCTCATCCAAGCTTATTTGGTCGGACAAAATTTTTGAGTTACCACGCATATTGTATTTACCCCAATAACGTCCACCCATAGCCACCACGGGTATAGCCACACGTTGACGAGAAAAATAGTAAGTTTCCACTACCCCATCGGCAAACTCAAACGACACCTTACTTACTTGTTGTTGTCCGGCAGCATCTCTATCATTAGGCTTAAATCCTCCTTGAATGGAGTAAAAAGAAGGTTCTACCTCATCAAAGCGCAACCAATTGAATTGTTTGTCAATAGATTCACACTTTATATTAGCAATCATTTGCGAAGTAGACAGAGTTCCAAGCGCACCATCAACATAGCTGTTATACAACAAGCTATCTTGTTTTATAACAGCAGACACGCTATCAATCACCAAACGGCTGGGTTCTCTAACTACTGTAATATGGTGTCCGTAATATTGGTGTGCAGCCTTATCTTTTACATATATGCGCGATAAAGTTCGAGACGCATCAATAGGCAACTGAGCCACCTCCACTTTAAATCGGCTTCCAAAATATGTATTACGAGTTAATGGAGCAACCACCAAAGCTGGGTCTTCAACCCTAATTTCAGTCTCTACCCCCGCTTGAATAGCGATTTCAAAAGAAGTGTGACAAGAGGGTACATAAATCGTATCTTGCCGTTCGCTCACACGCACATAAGCAGGCAACAACGAATTGGCAATGTCAATAACGGGAGTAAAGGCCTCGGGTTTAGCATCGGTTGTCTCACCCTCCTCCCAATCTAAAATAGCAAGATGGGTGAAAACGGTAGCGCCACGTCCATTAATAGAAACCTCATATTTCTTATTACGCTCAATCGTTGCGGGTAATTCGGCTACCAATTTTGTATGAATGCCTTGAATATTTACAAAGAACTCAACGGTTGGCTTCACGCCACGAGACTCATATATATACACCAAACCTTCTTTATTATTCTCATTCATATCAGAAAAAGTCTCTTCTCCAAAACGTGCAATCTTAAGCTGACCGACTGTTGGAGTCAGTGCTGCACCTGGAAGCAAAACGGTTCTATCTATCAAATTGGATATAACACAAGAATCTATCTTAATTTCTACCTCAGTAGCTATTTTCACATCAATACGCGACAATGAACGCTGCATCGCTATATCTATATCTGTTGAGTTGGCAGTAGCGGTTTCTAACATACCAGTATAAAACATAGCAGGGTAAGTATTTACATAGTCAATACTTGTTGTTTGTAATTGAGCTATCGTTTCGTAAGATTGGCCTTGCACACCGTTTAAATCAACACCTATTCCATTGCCATTGGCAACTACCCATATTTTAGCAGTTTCATTCTTATCAAACAATACAGGATAAGTATTTCCTACTGGGTCAATACCAATCAATGCTTCACACATTTTATCGTTGGCATCAAACAATAACATATTTACATTTGAAATAATCTCGCTCGACAAATCGAGTGTACGACTAAGTGTGAACCTATAACGGTGTTGATTGATAAGTGTATCTTCTTTATCCTTTTCGCAAGCAATGAATAATAACGAAGAAAAAAGAAAGAGTAATACACTAAAACGAGGGGATTTAGTAGCTTTCATTCTGAATACAAGTAGTTATTTAATTATCTGTTATTATAATGTGTTGGTAGCCTAATTACTGCACAAATATACTGTTTATTTTTCGTCACCATCTTTCTACATATTATCTTTGTAGAAAATATCACTAAAGTAATAGATTGATGATAAGAGAAGTGAAAATAGAAGATGCCAAAGACATAGCCACCGTATACAATGAATATGTAGTAAATAGCACAATAACTTTTGAAACAGAACCAATAACCGAAAAAGAGATGGAACGGCGCATCGTCACACTAAGCAAAACCTTTCCTTATTTTGTGTACGAAGAGAACGGTGTAATAGCGGGGTATTGCTATGCACACCAATGGAAAGAGAAGGCTGCCTATCAATATACGGTAGAAACAACCATTTATCTTGCCCCTGATGCGACTGGCAAAGGAATAGGAACACTGCTTATGCACAAATTAATAGAGGAATGTAAACAAAGAAATTATCATAGCCTTATTGCTTGTATCACTCAAGGTAACGAAGTGAGTAATTTACTCCACACCAAACTGGGTTTTATGCAGGTATCTCATTATCGAGAAGTAGGAATGAAATTTGGGAAATGGCTTGATGTGATAGATTATGAACTGATATTGAAGTGACAATTTATAAAATTAATTGGGCTGTGTGATTGTTATTCACACAGCCCAACATTTTTAATAGGTTTATACAAAAAGTCAGCCAATGTAAACATTTACATTCAAAAAGACATTAACCTCATTTTTATTTCCATATTCAAACTCCACTTTATCTTCACGAGAAAGCCAACCGATAGCCGTATCAAAATCTTTATCGTTCAAACCCGATGCTTTTTTCAAATCCGCATAATTCCATTTCGCATTACTACTAAGCAATTTCCAAACCTTTCCCGCATTCACGCCAATTTCATGTTTATTCATATAAAATTAATTTTAGAGATTATAAAATGAATTATTAATACTCACTATTTTAAATAACACCAAAACAGATTAAATTGTTAACCAAAACACGAAAAATATATGAATTTAAAATAAAACCCATACTACAATATCACATTAACATATTGACTGCTAATATAATAAAACATATTTGACAGGCAAAAATTTTCTTGATATTTTCCAAACATAGATTCTACAAAATCTATTTAAGGCGACAATCATCCAATATAAACAAAACTTTTCTACAATTGTTTTTTTTATCATTAACCCTAAATATTCGATTGATATATGGCAAGGAAAATAGCAGAACAATTGGCAGATACATTAGCAGGAAGCGGTGTGGAGCGTATATATGCTGTTACAGGTGATAGTCTTAATGAAGTGAACGAAGCAATAAGAAAAAATAAAAGTATCAAATGGATACACGTTCGTCACGAAGAGGTAGGAGCTTATGCGGCTGGAGCAGAAGCTCAGCTTACAGGTAAATTGGCCTGCTGCGCCGGAAGCAGTGGCCCTGGGCACGTCCATCTTATCAATGGATTATACGATGCACACCGATCGGAAGCCCCTGTGATTGCTATCGCATCTACAATGCCAACCAATGAGTTCGGGACAAAGTATTTTCAAGAAACAGATACCATAAAGCTTTTTGATGATTGTAGTTATTATAATGAAATTGTTACTACTGCACAACAATTTCCACGTATGATGCAAGCTGCTTTACAAACCGCTATTTCACAAAGAGGAGTATCGGTGATCGGACTTCCTGGTGATATAGCAAAAGCTTCAGTTGCAGATTGCGACACACCTATTTTCACCTATCCTAACGCCCCAATAATCACACCGTCACAGAATGATTTACAAAAACTTGCAGACTTATTAAACTCCACTGAACGCATCACTCTTTTTTGTGGGATGGGATGTAAAGATGCACATAGGGAGTTGGTGTTATTGTCTGATATATTAAAAGCTCCCGTAGCGTATACATTCAAAAGTAAAATGGAGATTCAGTATGATAATCCCAACGAAGTAGGTATGACAGGTTTATTGGGAATGCCCTCAGGATATTACAGTATGCACGAGGCCGATGTTTTGCTAATGTTAGGCACTGATTTTCCTTACTCCGCCTTTTTGCCAAGTGATGTTAAGGTAATACAAATAGACATTAAGGCCTCTAGGCTCGGTAGACGTACTAAATTAGAAATGGGGTTATTGGGAGACATTAAATCAACTCTACAAGCTTTATTACCCTTATTAAAATCGAAGAATACTGATAGTTTTTTACAAAAACAACTCAAGCGATATGCCAATGTAAAAAAAGCTCTTTCAAGCTATATCGAGAACAAAGGCAAACCCAACTTGATACACCCCGAATATGTAATGTCGGTAGTAAACAAAGTAGCTGCAAGCAATGCAGTGTTTACCGTAGATACAGGCATGACTTGTGTATGGGGAGCACGTTATCTTGAAGCCACCAAAGAGCGTAGTATGATTGGGTCGTTCAATCACGGATCAATGGCAAACGCAATGCCTCAATCACTTGGGGCAGCTCTTGCTTGCCCCGACAGAGAAGTAGTAGCTCTGTGTGGAGATGGTGGCATATCAATGTTGCTGGGTGATATGCAAACCATTGTGCAGTACAAACTGCCCGTACGAATAATTGTATTCAACAATCGAGCATTGGGAATGGTAAAACTTGAAATGGAGGTAGACGGATTGCCAGATTGGCAAACAGATATGATGAATCCTGATTTCGCAAAAGTAGCAGAAGCTATGGGATATACCGCCTTTACCATCACCGACCCCGAGCAGGTAGAACCTGTATTGACAGAAGCTTTCAAGGTAGATGGCCCTGTGCTGGTGAACGTAATGACCGATCCGAACGCACTTGCTATGCCACCGGTAGTAAATTATGAAGAAATGGTGGGTTTCGCTCAATCAATGTATAGATTGATGATGAATGGACGCTCGGAAGAGGTACTCGCCACTATCGATTCGAATTATAAACATATTAAAGAAGTATTATAACTTATCCAAAGAATAAAAGAGCCGTTTTCAAATATTCGAAAACGGCTCTTTTATTCTATATTATTGGAAAGAATTACATCATTCCACCCATACCTCCCATACCAGGAGCACCCATTGGCATTTCGGGTTTATCTTCTTTCTTCTCTACTATCACGCATTCGGTAGTAAGGAACATACCAGCAATTGAAGCTGCATTTTCGAGAGCCACACGACTCACTTTAGCAGGATCTACTACACCAGCAGCATAAAGGTTTTCATAAACATCCATACGAGCATTGTAGCCATAATCACCTTTGCCTTCGCGTACCTTCGCCACTACTACTGCACCTTCTTTGCCTGCGTTGAACACAATTTGGCGCAAAGGCTCTTCGATAGCACGTTTGATGATTTCGATACCCGTTGTTTCATCGGCGTTGTCACCCTTCATACCTTCAAGGTTGTCGATAGCACGAATGTAGCCTACACCACCACCAGGGATAATACCCTCTTCGATAGCAGCGCGAGTAGCACGCAGTGCATCATCTACACGATCTTTCTTTTCTTTCATCTCTACTTCCGAAGCAGCACCTACGTAAAGCACAGCTACACCACCCGACATCTTAGCCAAACGTTCTTGTAGCTTTTCACGATCGTAATCAGATTTGGTAGCTACGATTTGTGCCTTGATTTGATTACAACGGTCTATTATCGCTTCTTTATTGCCAGCACCGTTCACGATAGTGGTGTTATCTTTCGACACTGTTACCTTGTCGGCAGTACCAAGCATTTCAAGTGTAGCTTGTTCCAAAGTCAATCCTTTTTCTTCGCTGATTACGATACCACCAGTCAAGATAGCAATATCTTCCAACATTTCCTTACGGCGATCGCCAAAACCTGGAGCTTTCACTGCACAGATTTTCAATTGAGAGCGCAAACGGTTTACTACCAAAGTTGTCAATGCTTCGCTATCTACATCTTCTGCAATGACCAACAACGGACGACCTGTTTGCACAGCTGGTTCAAGAATAGGTAAGAAGTCTTTCAAATTAGAAATCTTCTTATCATATATTAAGATGTATGGTTTTTCCATCTCGCACTCCATTTTCTCTGTGTTGGTCACAAAATATGGAGAAAGATAACCACGGTCGAACTGCATACCTTCTACTACTTCGATAGTAGTTTCAGTACCCTTAGCTTCTTCGATAGTGATAACACCATCCTTAGAAACTTTACGCATAGCATCCGCAATCAATTTACCTATCACAGGATCATTGTTTGCCGAAATAGTAGCTACTTGCTCTATTTTATCGTAATCATCACCCACTGTTTCCGATTGAGCTTTGATAGATTCTACTACTTTAGCAACCGCTTTGTCGATACCACGTTTGATATCCATCGGGCTTGCTCCAGCAGTCACGTTTTTCAAACCTTCGTTCACGATAGATTGTGCCAAAACTGTAGCGGTAGTAGTACCATCACCAGCATCATCACCTGTTTTAGAAGCCACTTCCTTCACAAGTTGAGCACCTGTGTTTTGATAAGCATCTGTCAATTCTATTTCTTTTGCTACTGTCACACCATCTTTTGTGATATGTGGAGCACCAAATTTCTTTTCGATAATTACATTGCGACCTTTAGGGCCTAATGTTACTTTTACTGCATTAGCCAAAGCATCCACACCTTTTTTCAATTGGTCGCGAGCTTCGATATTGAATAATATTTCTTTTGCCATAACGTATTTACAATTTTAAGATATTGTGATTAAACTATAATTATTAATTAGCCCAAAACAGCAAGCACATCGCTTTGACGCATAATAAGATATTTAGCACCATCCATGTCAAGCTCCGTACCAGCATATTTGCCATAAAGAACAGTATCTCCTACCTTCAATACCATTTCTTCATCTTTTGTACCATTTCCTACTGCTACCACCTCACCTTTCAAAGGTTTTTCTTTTGCTGTATCTGGAATAATGATACCGCCAATCGTTTTTTCTTCTGCTGGTGCAGGAAGAATCAACACTCTGTCTGCTAATGGTTTAATGTTCATAGTTGTTTTTACTTTATTATTGTTATTATATAGTTTTATATGCTTCTCTCCTATTATTTCAGGAAAGACACAACATAAATAACCAAAATCGTGCCAAAAGGTTTTAAGTAGAAGTTGTCACATTGTTTCTGACAAAATGACATTATAAAAGTTAACGAAATCAAAATAAAGCTTTATCTTTGCGCTGGCTTTTATCACAAATACATCGTTTTATACAATACATTTATACAATGAGAACAAAAGGTCTATTACTGACTGCCATATTGTGCGTGAGCAGCCTAAGCATCTATGCACAAAAAAAGTTCAATTTTAAGTTTTACGGTCAAATTCGTACCGATTTGTTTTATAACAGTCGCGCCAGCCAAGAGATGATTGATGGACTGTTTTATATGTATCCACTTGGCAAAGATTTTGATGCCGATGGCAAAGATTTAAACTCTCGCTTTAGTGGGAATTTCTATGCGCTTACTACTCGTTTTGGGGTAGATGTAGAAGGACCAAGACTGGGTAATGCCAAAACTTTTGCAAAGATTGAAGGAGACTTTCGAGGTGCGGGAACAGGTACTTACACCATTCGTATGCGCCACGCATATTTTCAACTAAAATGGGATAAATCAGATTTCTTAATGGGACAAACTTGGCATCCTCTTTTTGGTGAAGTCTATCCCAAGGTGCTCAACATAGCCACAGGTGCTCCTTTTCAACCCTTTAGCCGTGCGCCTCAAATACGTTACCGTCATTCGTTCGATGGTTTTCAAGTGATTGGCGCATTGGTATGGCAATCACAGTTTACAAACATTGGCCCAGGTAATGTGCGCAGTGTCAACTACATCAAAAACAGTTGTGTCCCCGAAATTTATGCAGGTATCAACTATCGCAACGAGCATTGGCTTGCAGGTGTTGGCATTGAGTTTCTTTCTATAATTCCACGCACTCAATCGTCTATTTCGACAGTGGCCGATGGTGTTACACAAGAAAAAATATACAAAACGAGTGAGCGCATTAATTCGCTTTCTTACGAAGCCTATTTGAAATACACAGGTGAAAATTGGTTTGTATCTGCCAAATCTGTTTTAGGAAGCAACCTAACTCAGCTTTGTATGTTGGGTGGTTATGGTGTAACATCTGTCAATCCTGATAATGGCAAAGAAACTTATAGCCCCATCAAGGTTTCGAGCACGTGGATTAACGCATCGTATGGTAAGAGATGGAAACCAAGCATCTTTTTAGGTTATCTTAAAAACTTGGGTACAGGAGATAGTGTGAGTAAGCTTTATGGAATGGGAACTGATATAGACCAACTAACCGAAGCTGGGTTGGAGCTTACCTACAACATTGGCACTTGGATGTTTGGACTGGAATATACTTGCACCACTGCTTGGTATGGCAATATGAATAGCAACAATGGAAGGATATCTAACAACTACAGTGTTAGCAATCAGCGCATCGTAGGTGTAGCTGCTTTTAGTTTCTAATCTATTCTCGCAAAATAGCCCAACAAAGCAGCTGAATATTTATATAATTCCCCTTTCTTTAAGTGAATTAAGACTTAAAGAAAGGGGGATTTCTTTTTTCGATAAACCTTCTGATATAGAGCAAATTCAAACATATTCAAAAGCGTTTACTGGCAAGGCCTTGCCAGTTTGGCAGGTAGGCCTTGCCAGGTCGGTAGATAGCTATACCTACTAACCGCACCAATCCACACCTATAACACAAGCTCTACTTGAGGTATGCCAACGTTGTTTTAAAACCTATATCTCAGTCTATAACGCTTTCCAGAAACGCTGAAAATCCTTGTATTTACCGTAGCAAACCAATATGTCACCTTTCTGCAATTTGTAGTTATCGGGTTGCTCATTCACTACATTCAGTTCTGTCACCGCAAAACCTACGCAGTTCACCATTGTATCAGCCTGTTTCACTCCAATAATCTTTAGCTGAAAATCTTTATCGAGGGTGAGTTCGTTCACTCCATATCCTACCATTTTTTCGGGGATTACAAACTTTATTACATAATATTGAGTATCTACCTGAAAAACCTCTACGGTAGTGCCAAATTCCAATAAGCGAACCAAACTCTTTGCAGCATCTTCTTCGGGAGATAGGATGCGCTCTAAGTCGAATGCTTGCAATATTGCTTTGTGTACATTATCTATGGCACGAGCAAAAATATGGGCAACCTTATTCTGCTTCAACAGAGCCACCACTCGAATTGATGCCCCAAAGTTTTCACCAATTGCCACTATTACCACATCCACATTATTGAGAGGAAGTACAGACAAAGCTTGCTCATCGGTGGCATCGAGCACAAAGGCCGTGGCTATTTTATCTTTAATACTCTCTACGCGACTGTCGTTGTTGTCAGCACCAATCACTTCGTGTCCCATTGCAGAAAGCTCTTCTGCCAACACGTACCCGTAGTTTCCAAGACCTATTACTATATATTTCATATCAGTTGATTATTATATCATCTTTAGGATAGCTATATCTTGTTTTTTTCTTTTGTTTGATAATACCAAGCATCAAAGTTATCAGCCCCACCCGACCGATAAACATCAATAAGCAAATTAGTAGCTTACTATTATCTACCAGCAAAGAAGTGGTGTTGAGACTCGAACCCACAGTGGCCAATGCCGACACACACTCGAACACAATGGCGATAATGTGCATTTCGGGCTGCCAAATGGTAAGCAAAAATATAGCGATAAAAAGCACCATAAACGATAGCACTACCGTTACGTTGGAACGTCTTATTGAATCTTGAGAAATTTGTCTGCCAAAAACGTCTACTTTGGACGAACCTCTTAAAACGGATACGATATTCATACAAACCACCGCAAACGCATTGACCTTGATACCACCAGCAGTAGACTGGGCAGCACCACCAATCCACATCAAAAAGATGTAAATCAAAACCGACTGCATAGTAAATGAGGTTAAATCGACACTATTGAAACCAGCCGTACGAGGACAAACCGCATTAAAAAAAGCTTGAGTTATTTTATCACCTGCTGTCATCCCAGCAAAAGAGACATTCCATTCAAACAGCGCAATAAGCCCTGTGCCTACCACAACCAAAATCAAGGAGGTAATCAATACTATTTTGGTGTTCAGGCTGTATAAATGGTGTTTTTGGTACTTTTGATACTTAAAAGTGCGAAGCATTTCCCACCAATGATGCAAATGATGTTTTATTATATCTTTAAAGTTGACTAATATAGGAAAGCCAATACCGCCAAACAGAATGAGGAATGAAATGATGATGTAAAACCAATTGTGTCCTGTCATCAACATAGGAGCGCCCAAATTGTCGGGCAGGGTGGAAAAACCGGCATTACAAAACGCAGAGATAGAGTGAAACGCAGAGAAAGCAAATTCTTCTTTCAAGCTCATTCCCAGTGTGCCGTGAATGCTAAACCAAATGGTAAACATCCCCACAGCCTCTATTGCCAAAGTAAAAAGCAGTATATATAACAAGGTAGAAAACAGAGAACTCAAAGAGTTGGAGCTTACCATATCGCGCACCACAAGCTGATTATATAAAGAGGTGTTACCCATAAAAAACATCGCAAAGAAACTGGTTAGTGTCATCACTCCTACTCCACCTATTTGAATCAGAATAATAATAACTGTAAGCCCCATTGGTGTAAAGGTAGTAGCCACATTTACAGTAGTAAGCCCTGTGACGCAAACTGCACTTGTAGAGGTAAATAAAGCATCTATCCACGACACCCTCACACCTTCTTGAATAGACAAAGGTAAAAGAAGAAGTCCGGTGCCAATGATAATAATAGCCAGAAAACTAACCGCCAATATTAAAGACGGGTTGGTGCGCTTGCCCAGTAGCCGTGTTAGCCCATACGAAAGATTGAGGAAGGCAAAAACCAACAACAATAACACCTTAAAAGTGTGACTATCCAGAAAAAGCCAGAAATTGAGAATAAAACCGTGATGTTCAGGGCGATGAAATATGACAGGTATTAATGTAAGGTATAACAACCCACTCAACACCCACGTTAGTTTTTTATATTTCGTTTTCGACTCTTTAAACTCGAAAAGCAAATGAGCTGATACTTCCACCAGAAAAACTATCCAAACAATCTTGTACATCAGATGAAGATGTTCAAGGTCTTCTTTTGTCAAACGAAAACCGTGTTGATAGACAACCGCCACGATAAGCAATATGGAGGCTAAAGTGGTAAAAACAGCCAATAAACTGAGCAGAAAATGAATATAAGGCTGTATAAGCTTATTTTTATATAATAGAAATTTATGATATAATTTCATCGCTTCTTTGTAAATATGCACATTACTATTTATTAGGAAATAACACCCATATCCTATTCTTTGTTGACTTTTTAACGTGATATTAAAAATAATGTCTACATTTGGGGAGCAAATACTTCTAAATAAATTATAATATTATGAGCAATAAAACGAAAAGGTAAGATCGGAAGAGCGTCGTGTAGGGAAAGAGTGTTAAGATTAGTGTAG